>CAZBDE010000369.1:0-2545 GCA_964490415.1 uncultured Pseudoxanthomonas sp.
GCTGCCGGCGGAACGGCGAAAGGGCGGGCGCGCCCTCGAGGACGATCATGTCCGGGGAAGTCGCAGGGGAAAGGCCGGCCATTGTACCGGACCCCGCCCCCCGTTCCGCGGCCCCTTGGCTGGCCCTTGCAGGAGCCCCCTTCAGGGGCGACCCGACGCCTCCTGATCGCCGCCGTATCCAACGCAGCGGCTCCGGAGATCCGCGCGGTGCAAACCGGTACCGTCCAGTGTCCCCGGGTCGCCCCTGAAGGGAGCTCCTACGAGGGGCGGGGCCCGGCCTCGATCAGCGCGAGCCACCCGCCGCGCCGCGGCCCTCGAGCGCCTCCAGCAACTGCTGCGGGGCCACGTAGCCGCCCAGCTGGGTGCCGTCTTCGGCGAACACGGCCGGCGTGCCGTTCACCCCCGCCTGCTGGCCCAGTTCGAACTGCATCGCCACCGGGTTGTCGCACTGCTTCTTCGGCACCGGCTGGCCGGCCTTGGCCTGGGACAGGGCGCGGCGGCGGTCGCCGGCGCACCAGACCGATTCCATGTCGAGGAAGTCCTGGCTGGCCGGCCCCATGCGCGGGAAGGCCACGTACTGGACCGCGATGCCGAGCCGGTTGTAGTCGGCGATCTGCTGGTGCATGCGCCGGCAGTAGCCGCATTCGATGTCGGTGAACACTGTGATGGTGTGCTTCGCGTTCGGCGGCGCGAACACGATCCGGTCCTCCACCGGGATCTGCGCGAGCAGCGCGCGGCGGTGCGCCATCAGGCCCGCGCTCGCCGCCGGCTTGCGCTCCTGCAGGTCGAAGGGCTGCGACTGGATCAGGTAGCGGCCGTCGTCGGAGACATACAGCAGCTGACCGCCGAGCAGCACCTCGCGGAAGCCCGGGAACGGGGCCGCGCCGATGTACTCGGGCGCCATGTCCGGAGCGACCTCCTGCAGGGCCGCTTGCACCTTCGCCTCGGGCGTGCCCGCGGCGGCAGGGGCCGCGGGCCTGGCCGCCGGCGCCTTGCCGGCGGCGGGCGGGGCTGGCTGGGCGCAGGCGCTCAGACTGAAAGCGCCCAGCAGCGCGGCGGCGAGGAATCGGGACATGGGAACACCGTCTGGATAGAAGTCGGGGGATTTTCGCACAGCGGCGTGCGGGGGCCGCTCCAGGATGGAATCGTGTTGGGGCGGCGTTGGTGTTGGCGGGGGCGTTCGGCAGGCCGCGCGGCCGTGCCGCACAAGCGGCCTGCCTCACCCCCTCGGGTGGTGCCGGGCGTGGAGGCGCTGCAGGTGTTCGCGCGCGACCAGGGTGTAGATCTGGGTGGTGGACAGGCTGGCGTGGCCCAGCAGCAGCTGCAGCGCGCGCAGGTCGGCGCCGTGGTTGAGCAGGTGGGTGGCGAAGCTGTGGCGCACGCCATGCGGGGTGACCGTGCGCGGGTCGACCCCGGCCACGGCGGCATGGCGCTTCAGCGCCTGCCAGTACGCCTGGCGGGTGGGCGCCTGGCGCCTGGCGGTCAGGAACAGCGGCACCTGGCCCTGCGCGTCGGCCGGTACCGGCTTGCCCGCGGCCAGCTGCGGCCGCGCCTGCGCCAGGTAGCGCTCCAGCCAGTGCTGCGACTCCTCGCCCAGCGGCACCAGCCGCTCCTTGCCGCCCTTGCCCAGCACCCGGACCACGCCCTGGCGCAGGTTCAGCGCATTGGCCGGCAGGTTGACCAGTTCGCTCACGCGCAGGCCGGCGGCGTACATCAGCTCGAGCATGGCCCGGTCGCGCAGGCCTTCGGGGGTATCGACAGCGGGCGCGGCCAGCAGGGCATCGACCTGGGACTCGGTCAGCGCCTTCGGCAACGGCCTCGGAAGGCGGGGCGGCTCGATCAGCGCGGCCGGATCGTCGGTGCGCGCGCCCGAACGCACCAGCCAGGCGTAGAACGCGCGCAGGCTGGCGCGCAGGCGCGCGTTGCTGCGCGGCTGGTAGCCGTGGCCGGCGCGCCAGCGCAGGTAGTCGAACAGCGCGGCACGGTCGGCGCCGGCCAGCCCGCCCCCGGCGCCGTCGCGCCAGCGCGCCAGCAGTTCGAGGTCGCTGCGGTAGGCGTGCTGGGTCTGCCGGGCCAGGCCGTGCTCGGCCCAGGCCGCGTCGATGAAGCGGCCGATCACCCCGGCGTCGGCGTCGCGCAGCGGCGGCAGCGCGCTGGCGATGCGGCGGCGATCGGCGGCGGTGCCGCGGGCGGGACGGGGTTCGGGCGTCATCGCGCACAGGATAGCCGCCGCACCCCGCTATCCTGTGCGCCCATGGAAGACGCCACCGCCCCCTCATCGCCCACCGCCGCCGCGCCGCGCCCGCGCGCCCTGGTCGGCTGGCGCCTGCTTTCGCTGTTCTACGACCTGTGGCCGGTCGCCGCGCTGTGGATGCTGGTCGCGGTGCCGTTCACCCTCGGCTACACCTACCTCGGCCACCACGCCGCGCGCGAGAACATCGCGCCGTTCAGCGCGCTGCAGTGGCTGCTGTGGCTGGCCTGCGGGGTCGTCACCGGCCTGTACGCGACGCTGAGCTGGCGCCGCGGCGGACAGACCCTGGGCATG
>CAZBDE010000370.1:0-2519 GCA_964490415.1 uncultured Pseudoxanthomonas sp.
CTGTAGAAGACGTTGCTGGTGTGCCACAGCCTGCCGGCCTGCTCGACCAGCGCGGTGAACAGCTCCGGATCGTTGTGGCCGAAGGCGCACACGGCGATGCCGGCGGACAGGTCCACGTATTCCTTGCCGTGGCTGTCCCAAACGCGTGCGCCCTGACCTCGCTCCAGCACCACCTGGCGCGGCCGGTAGACCGGCAGGAAGTAGTCGGACAGGGACAACAGCGGGTCGGTGGCGGCGGTCATCGCGATACGGGGCAGTGAAGGGAGTCCGGCATTCTCGCGCATCGTCCGCGCCATCGCACGTAGCGGCGCGTCAGTCCAGGAACAGGTCCGGCAGCAGCGGCGCATCCGGATCCACCGCATAGCCGGACAGGTCGGTGACGCCGGCCTGCGCCAGCACCTCGTCGTCGATCAGGAAGTGCCCGCTGAAACCCGCCGCTGGCCGGGTGAGGATGGTATGCGCGGCATCGGCCATGATCTCCGGGCGGCGGCCGTTGGCCGCGCTCACCCCGGGGATCATGTTCAGCGCGTCGGTGGCGATCAGGGTACGCGGCCACAGCGCGTTGACCGCCACGCCCTGCGGCCCGAACTCGGCGGCCAGGCCCAGGGTGACGAAGCTCATGCCCATCTTGGCCAGGGTGTAGCCGGTGTGCGGGGCCCACCACTCCGGGTCCAGCGACGGCGGCGGCGCCAGGGTGAGGATGTGCGGGTTCGGCGCCTGCAGCAGGTGCGGCAGGCAGGCCTGGGCGCAGAGGAAACTGCCGCGCGCATTGACCTGCTGCATCAGGTCGAAGCGCTTCATCGGCGTGTCCAGGGTGCCGCGCAGCCAGATCGCGCTGGCGTTGTTGACCAGGATGTCGATGCCGCCGAAGGTGTCCACCGTGGCCGCCACCGCCGCGCGCACCTGGTCCTCCTCGCGGATGTCGCACTTCAGCGCCAGGCCCTGGCCGCCGGCCGCGACCACCGCCTCGGCGGCGCCGTGGATGGTGCCGGGCAGCTTCGGGTTCGGCACCGAGGACTTGGCGGCGATCGCCACGTTGGCCCCGTCGCGCGCCGCGCGCAGGGCGATGGCCAGGCCGATGCCGCGCGAGGCGCCGGTGATGAACAGGGTCTTGCCGGCCAGGGACGTCATGGCGTGGTACCTCGGGCGCGGGACGCGGGAACCCGCATTGTCGCGCGGAACCCCCGCAGACGCCCGGCCATCTGCGCTTAAGCCTGGCAGCGGCTGACCCCTTCTATAATCCGCGCCATGGATTCCACCTGGATGGACACCATGCTGGCCTGGATCGGGAACAACCCCGTCCTCGCCGGCCTGGTGATCTTCGCCATCGCCTTCTGCGACGCCCTGATCGTCGTCGGCGCGATCGTGCCGGCGCTGCCGCTGCTGATCGCCGTCGGCGTGCTGGTCGGCATGGGCGAGATTTCCGGCCCCTACGCGCTGGCCTGCGTGACCCTGGGCGCGTTCGCCGGCGACGGCCTCAGCTACTGGGTCGGCCGCCGCTGGGGCGGGCGCCTGCACGGGGTGTGGCCGTTCCGCCGCTACCCGCAGCTGCTCGGCCGCGGCGAGATCCTGTTCCGGCGCAACGCCTTCAAGGCGATCCTGGCCGCGCGCTACGTCGGCGCGGTGCGCCCGTTCGTGCCGGCCATCGCCGGCATGGCGCGGATGCCGGCGCGGCGCTACCTGGTCATCAGCGGCCTGGCCTGCCTGTCGTGGGGCGTGCTGTTCCTGGCCCCGGGCTGGGTGCTGGGCCGCGCCTACGACGCGGTGGCGGCGGTGGCCGGCCACCTGGTGATCGTGCTGGGCCTGCTGGTGGCGGTGCTGGCCCTGGCCTGGGCCTGGGTGCTCTATACCTACCGCTGGTTCGCCGACCACGCCGACTCGCTGCTGGCGCGCGCACTGGACTGGAGCCACCGGCACCCGGTGATGGGCCGGCACTCGGCCGCCCTGTTCGATCCGGCGCATCGCGAATCGACCTCGCTGGCGCTGCTGGCGGTGCTGCTGCTGGGCATCGGCTGGGCCTGGTTCGCCCTGCTGGTGGCGGTGATCGGCCATGGCGAGCCGCTGGCCATGGACCTGGCGGTGCACGAACTGATGCTGGCCCTGCGCAACCCGCTGGCCGACTATCCGATGGCGGCGCTGGCCTCGCTCGGCGACTGGCCGGTGCTGGCCCCGGCCTGCGCCCTGGTGCTGCTGTACTTCACCTGGCGCCGGCGCTGGATGGCCGCCGCGCACTGGCTGGCGGCGCTGGCCTTCGGCCTGGCCCTGACCTGGCTGCTGGGCAACACCGTCGAGGTGGTGCGCCCGCCCGGCGCCAGCAGCGGCTTCGGCTTCCCCTCGATCGCGGTGACGATGTCGACCATCGCGTTCGGCTTCTTCGCCGTGCTGATCGCGCGCGAACTGCCCGGCCGCGACCGGATCTGGCCGTACCTGGTGTCCGGCGTGGTGGTGGCGCTGATCGGCTTCGCCCGGCTGTACCTGGGCGCGCACTGGCTCAGCGACGTGGTCGGCGGGATGCTGCT
>CAZBDE010000371.1:0-2513 GCA_964490415.1 uncultured Pseudoxanthomonas sp.
TGGCCTGGCGCTGGCTGTCGTTGAAGTAGGCCGGCACGGTGATCACCGCCTCGGTGACCGCCTCGCCCAGGTAGTCCTCGGCGGTCTTCTTCATCTTCTCCAGCACCTTGGCCGAGATCTCCTGCGCGGCCATCCTGCGGCCGTCGCTGGTCTCGACCCAGGCGTCGCCGTTGTCGTGCGCCTTGATCGCGTACGGCACCAGGCCCAGGTCCTTCTGCACCTCGGCGTCGGTGAACTTGCGGCCGATCAGGCGCTTGACCGCGTAGAAGGTGTTCTTCGGGTTGGTGACCGCCTGGCGCTTGGCCGGCGCGCCCACCAGGACCTCGCCGTCCTTGGTGTAGGCGACGATCGAAGGCGTGGTGCGGTCGCCCTCGACGTTCTCGATCACGCGGGCCTTGCCGCCGTCCATGATCGCGACGCACGAATTGGTCGTGCCCAGGTCGATGCCGATGATCTTGCTCATGTGTACGTGCTCCCTCGGGAATTTGGCTGGCCCCGTCTTGCCGGGCCCTGTTCGCTAGATAGGGTCGCGCCGGCGCCGTTCAAGTGGGCGCTGCTGCGGATCCGTGACCGGATTCAGTCGTGGCGTGCGACCACCACCAGCGCCGGGCGCAGCAGGCGGTCGTTGAGCAGGTAGCCCTTCTGGAAGACCTGCAGCACGCTGCCCGGCGCGGCGCCGGCCGGATCGGCCTGGCTGATGGCCTGGTGGTGTTCGGGGTCGAACGGCTGGCCGGCCGGGTCGACCACGGCCAGGCCGTTGTCGGCGGCCACCTTCAGCAGCTGGCGGTAGGTCAGCTCCATGCCGTCCCTGAGCGGGCCGTCCTGCCCGCCGGCGGCGGCCAGGCCGGCATCGAGGCTGTCGAACACCGGCAGCAGCTCGCCCAGCAGGCGCTCGTTGGCGAAGCGGCGGGCCTGCTCCACGTCGCGGGCCACGCGCTTGCGCTGGTTCTCCAGGTCGGCGCGCTCGCGCAGCGAATCGGCGCGCACCTGCTCCAGCTCGCCGCGCAGGGCCTCGATCTCGTCGCGCAGCTGCGCCTCCGGGCTGGCGTCGTCGCCGGGGATCGGGGTTTCGTTTTCGGTCATCAGGTCGGCTCCGTGGCGGCGCTCCCGGCCGCCCATCCCGGACCCAATGGGGGCCGGCGCGGAGCGATTCAAGTCGTGCGGCGATCGGGCAGGGCACGATCGGGGGCCGGAGGCGCAGCCGCGGCGCCTCGTGCGGTCAGGCCGGGTCGCGACCCTCGCCCGGCGGCTGCAGGGCCGCGCCGAGCGCGTCGGCGGCGGCCTGGACCACCGGGATCACCCGCTCGTAGGCCATCCGGGTCGGACCGATCACGCCGAGCACGCCCAGCACCTGGCCGCCGGCGCCATAGGGCGCGGTCACCAGCGAGACCCCGTCCAGCGGCGCCAGCCCGGTCTCCTCGCCGATGAAGATGCGCACGCCCGGCGCGCGCTGGGTGCGCTCGAGCAGCTGCAGGATCTCGCGCTTGCGGGCGAAGGCCTCGAACAGCTCGCGCAGCCGCTCCACGTCGGACAGGTCCTGCAGGCCCATCAGCCGGGTCTGGCCGGCCAGGACCATGTCGTCGCCCGGGGGCTCCAGCGCCTGTTCGGCCAGCGCGACCGACTGCGCCAGCAGCAGTGCCATCTCGTCGCGGGCCTGGCGCAGTTCGTGCAGCAGGGTGGCGCGGATCTGCGCAAGGGGGCGACCGGCGCAATGCGCATTGAGGTAGTTGGCGACCTTCTCCAGCTCCGCCGGCTCGAACGCGCGCTGCGGTTCGATCACCCGGTTCTGCACTTCGCCGTCGGCGAAGACCACGATCGCCAGCACCCGCTTGCCGCCGAGCGGCACGAAGTCGATCTGGCGGAAGGCGAACTGCCCGCGCCGCGGCGCGCCGACCACGCCGACGAAATGGGTCATCGCCGACAGCAGTTCGGAGGCGTTGCCGAGCAGGGCCTGGGTGTTGCCAGCGCCGGCGGTCAGCTCGGCGCGCAGCCGCGCCACCTCGCGCTCGCCCAGCGAGCGGACCTGCAGCAGGCTGTCGACGAACACCCGGTAGCCCTGGGTGGTCGGCACCCGCCCGGCCGAGGTGTGCGGCGAGCTGAGCAGGCCGCTGTCCTCCAGGTCGGCGAGAATGTTGCGGATCGTGGCCGGGCTCACGTCCAGCCCTGCATGGCGGGCCAGGGTCTGCGAGCCGACCGGTTCGCCGTCGTGGATGTAACGGCCGATCAGGGTCCGCAGCAACTGGCGGGCGCGGGGGTCGAGCGGCGGTGTGGCGGGCACGGTCATGTCGAATAGATAGCGGCCGGCCGGCCACACCGCAAGCGCCCCGCTCCACCGGGCCGGCGGACGGCATCGCGTACGGCGGGCAGCCACATCGGCATCCGTGCCTGCCCCCCCGGCCCGGGCGCCTTCCTACATCCCGTCGCGGCGCCTGCGACGCCGGTCGCACAGCCTTGGCACCCCGTGCCCGCCCTACAATACGGCCATGCTCAGCCATCTCGCCCTGAAGGACTTC
>CAZBDE010000372.1:0-2496 GCA_964490415.1 uncultured Pseudoxanthomonas sp.
CCTCGGCGAAGTCCTCGCGCTCGATCCACAGCTCGCGCGAGAACGGCACCTGGCGCTCGCCGAAGGTGGCGTCCTTGGGGTGGTTGGGGAAGGTCAGGCTTTCCTCGGGGCCCTCGGGCAGGTTGGCGAGCACCAGCTTGAGCGGCTCGACCACCGCCATGCGCCGCGGCGCGTGCGCGTCCAGGTCCTCGCGCAGGCAGCCTTCCAGCACCGAGAAGTCGATCACCGAGTTCTGCTTGCTGATGCCGACGCGGTCGACCAGCAGGCGCAGCGACGCGGGCGTGTAGCCGCGGCGGCGCAGGCCCTGCAGGGTGTACATGCGCGGGTCGTCCCAGCCGTCGACCAGGTTCTCGGCGACCAGCTGGGTCAGCTTGCGCTTGCTCATCACCGTGTAGTTGATGTTCAGGCGCGAGAACTCGATCTGGCGCGGCTTGGCCGCCTCCTTCGGCAGGCCGTGCCTGGCCAGCGGTTCCAGCAGGTCGGGATGGCCGGCCAGGTCGACGTTGTCCACGCACCAGTCGTACAGCGGGCGGTGGTCCTCGAACTCCAGCGTGCACAGCGAATGGGTGATGCCCTCGATCGCGTCGCCCAGGGCATGCGCGAAGTCGTACATCGGGTAGATCGGCCACTCGCCGCCGGTGTTCTGGTGCTCGACGTGCTTGATCCGGTACAGGGCCGGGTCGCGCAGGTTGATGTTGCCGCTGGCCATGTCGATCTTGGCGCGCAGGGTGCGCGCGCCGTCGGGAAATTCGCCGGCGCGCATGCGCGCGAACAGGTCCAGGTTCTCCTCGATGCTGCGGTCGCGGTACGGCGAGTTGCGGCCCGGCTCGGTCAGGCTGCCGCGGTACTGGCGCACTTCCTCCGCGCTCAGGTCGCAGACGAAGGCCTTGCCGTCGGCGATGAGCTTGCGCGCGGCCAGGTAGTAGACGCCGAAGTAGTCCGAGGCGTGGCGCAGGCTGGCCCAGTCGAAGCCCAGCCAGCGCACGTCGTCCTGGATCGCCTGCACGAACTCGGGGTCTTCCTTGGCCGGGTTGGTGTCGTCGAAGCGCAGGTTGCAGCGCCCGCCGAACTCGGCGGCCACGCCGAAGTCCAGGCAGATCGCCTTGGCATGGCCGATGTGCAGGTAGCCGTTGGGCTCGGGCGGGAAGCGGGTGCGGATCGCGGCGTGCTTGCCGCTGGCCAGGTCCTCGCGGACGATCTGGCGGATGAAATCCCGCTTTTCCGGTGCCAGGGCATCGGTGGCGCGTTTTTCCGGGGAGGCGTCGGCGGGTGCTGCGGTATCGGACATGGGGCGGGGGGCGGCCATTGGGAGCGCGGGACTGCGAAGGCTAACCGCAAGTCTAGCCGAGCCGCCGCGGGCGGTCGCCCGCGCTTGCGGCGGCTGGCCGGTGCTGTTCACCCAAGGCCGGGTGAGCGCAGGTCGGTTGCCGGGCCGGCGCCCGGACCGCCGGCCGCTCCGGGCGTATGCTCGGGACGACCGCCGCCGCCCGGCGGCGCCGAGCGAGGAAGCCCGCCATGCAGGTCGCCTACCGCGCCAACAACCTGTTCGACGCCCACCTGGCCCGCCACGCGCTGGAGGACGCCGGGATCCCGGCCTTCGTCTTCGGCGAGAACCTGCTCGGCGCGGGCGGGGAACTGCCGCTGTTCGGCGTGCTGCGGGTGTGCGTGCCCGACCCCTGCCTGGCCGACGCCGAGGCGGCGCTGCAGGCCGCCGGGCTTGCCGGCGACGGCTTGCCCGAGGCGGGCGCCGACCCCATTTCCTGGGGCGACTCCGGCTTCCAGCCGGCCTGAAGGAGTTCCCCGTGAGCCTCGGATCGATCCCCGGCGTGGGTGCCTGGAAGCAGCGCCTGCCGCGTGCGCAGGACCTGCTGCCCGGCCGCGGGCAACCGCTGCCGCTGCGCAACGTCCACCACGTGAGCGGTCGCCCGCTGCGCGGCGAGTTCCCCGGCATGGAAGTGGTCGACCTGGGCCTGGGCTGCTTCTGGGGCGCGGAGCGGAAGTTCTGGCAGCTGCCCGGCGTGTACACCACGGCGGTGGGCTATGCCGGCGGCGGCACGCCGAACCCGACCTACGAGGAGGTCTGCTCCGGCCAGACCGGCCACACCGAGGCGGTGCGCGTGGTCTACGACCCGGCGCAGGTGGACTTCGCCACCGTGCTGAAGGCCTTCTGGGAAAGCCACGACCCGACCCAGGGCATGCGCCAGGGCAACGACGTCGGCACCCAGTACCGCTCCGTCATCCATTGCCACACCGCCGCGCAGCAGGAGGCCGCGCTGGCCAGCCGCGAGGCCTACCAGCAGTCGCTGCGCGACGCCGGCTACCCGGCCATCACCACCGACATCGCGTATCCGGCCCCGGAATTTTTCCACGCCGAGGACTACCACCAGCAGTACCTGGCGAAGAACCCGAACGGCTACTGCGGCCTGGGCGGCACCGGCGTGTCCTGCGCGATCTAGGCCCCGTCCCGGTGCTGCCGGGATGTTGTAGGAGCTCCCT
>CAZBDE010000373.1:0-2483 GCA_964490415.1 uncultured Pseudoxanthomonas sp.
CATGATCGCGTCCAGGTTGAGGTGGTCGCAGAACTCGAGGAAGTCGTCGCGCAGGGCGGCGATGTGCATGTTGGCCGGCACGCCGATGGTGACCTGTGCCGAGAACATCTCCGCACCGGTCTGCATGGCCCGGTAGCGGGTGCTCTGCAGGTTCTCGATGGTGATGCCCTGGCGGTCGAAGAAGTCGGCCAGCTGGAACAGGATCCCGGGCTTGTCGGCGGCCACCACCTCGACGATGTAGGGCAGCAGGCTGGACTGGCTCTGCTTGGCCGCGGTGCGGTACCAGTTGAGCTTGAGCCCTTCCTCGCGGTCGAGGCGGCCGAGCATGGCCTCGAGCTTGGCCACCGCGTCCCAGGAGCCGGTCGCCAGCGCGGTCATCGACACGTCGCGCCCCACCGTGGCCAGCCGTGCGTCCACCAGATTGCAGCCGCTGTCGGCGATGCGGCGCGTGACCGACAGCAGCGGAGACTCCGGATGCGTCGTGTAGGCGTTGATCAGGAGGTGGTTTTCGGTCGGCGAAGGCCGGGGAGGGGTATCGGTCAAGTCGGTTCCGGCATTGCGTGCATAGGCTGAATGGCGGGCCGTCGAGGGCCCGGCCGCGCGGCCAGCATACTTGCCCGTGCTTTCAAGCCGCAAGTATGATCGGACCTCCCTGGAAGCCGGCCACGCCACGCGTGCAGACCGCCGGAACCCAGCAATCGCCCGAGCACGAAGCATTGCATCCCACCGGCCTGATCACCGCGCTTGCGACCCCGTTCGACGAGGCCGGCGCACTGGACCTGGGCGCCTGGCGCAGGTTGCTGGAATGGCAGCTGGCCGCAGGCGTTGAAGGCGTGGTCGTCGCCGGTTCCACCGGCGAAGCCTCGATGCTGGCGGACGACGAGTACGACCTCCTGCTGCGCACCGCGGTGCAGGTCGTCGCCGGCCGCGTGCCGGTGCTGGCCGGCACCGGCCAGCCGGGCACCGCGCGCACCATCGCCCAGACCCGCCGCGCCGCCGCCGCCGGTGCCGACGTGGCGCTGGTGGCGGTGCCGCCCTACGTGCGCCCGACCCAGGCCGGGCTGCTGGCGCACTACCGCGCCGTGGCCGGGCAGGGCGGGCTGCCGGTGATGCTGTACAACGTGCCCGGCCGCAGCGCCGCCGACCTGCTGCCGGAAACGGTGGCCGAACTGGCGACGCACGAAAACATCGTCGGCATCAAGGAAGCGGTCGCCGACCCGGCGCGCATCGCCGCGCTGGTCGCGCTGCGCAGCCCGGGGTTCCGCGTGCTGGGTGGCGACGACGCCACGGCGGCGCGCGCGCTGCTGGCCGGTGCGGAAGGCCTCGTCTCGGTCGGCGCCAACGCCGCCCCGGCCGCCTACCGGCGCCTGTGCGACCTGGCCCGCGCCGGCGACGCGGCCGCGGCCGGCGGATGGGATGCACGGCTGTCGCCGCTGCACGCGTTCTGCGCCGTGGAATCCAACCCGGTTCCGGTCAAGGCGCTGCTGCAGCGCCTCGACCTCGGCCACGGCCTGCGCCTGCCGCTGCTGCCGCTGCCGCCGCACTACCATGGCGAAGCCGAGCGCATGACCACGCTGGCCCGCGAACTCGAAGCCTGCTGCGGCCGCGAATCGCTCGCGGCCTGACGTATCCGAAATACCCGAACCTTCCGGAGAGCATTGCCGATGTCCCAGACCTCCCGCCTCGCCCGCGCCTCCACGGCCGCGCTGCTGGCCTTCACCGTCACCGCGACGCTCGGCGGCTGCTCCTGGTTCGGCGGCGCCAAGGGCGATTACGCGCTCAGTCCCGAGGCGCGCCCCCTGGAAGTGCCCCCGGACCTGAACCAGCCCGACAGCAGCGGCGCGATGGCGCTGCCGCCGGCCGCCGGCCAGGCACGCCCGCAGGCACCGGCCGCCGCGCCGGCGGCTTCGCCCAGCGGCTTCACCGTGTCCGGCAGCCGTGACGACGTGTTCGCCAAGGTCGGCACCGCGCTCGAGGCCATCGACGGCCTGACGATCGCCAGCCGCGCGCAGCTGCTGGGCACCTACGACGTCAACTACCAGGGCGCGGACTTCCTGGTCCGGGTGGTCGGCGTCGAAGGTGGCGTCTATGTCTCCGCGGTGGACCCACGCGGCCTGCCGGCCAATGCCGAGGCGCCACTGAAGGTGGTCGCCACGCTGCAGGCGGCACTGGCCGGGAACTGACCCGCGCCGGCGGCCATGGCCGATGCGAAGAAGGCGCCTGCGGGCGCCTTCTTCGTTTCCGCCCGGGGCGGCGTGCGCGCCGGCTCAGCGTTCCAGCAGCGGCAGCTTGCCCGGCTTGCCGTCCCACTCGGCCGCGTCGGGCAGCGGTTCCTTGCGCACGGTGATCACCGGCCAGGCCTGCGAAAGCTCGGCGTTGAGCGCCAAGTAGCCTTCCTGCCCGGCCGGGACGTCGTCCTCCGGGTAGATCGCGTTGACCGGGCATTCCGGCTCGCACAGGGTGCAGTCGATGCACTCGTCCGG
>CAZBDE010000374.1:0-2481 GCA_964490415.1 uncultured Pseudoxanthomonas sp.
GGACTTCGTAGTAGGCGATCTCCGGCTGGTAGCCGGCCTCGACCAGGGTCTCGAAGCCGGCCTGGACCAGCGAGGAGGCGCCGCCGCACAGCACGGCCTGCTCGCCGAACAGGTCGGTTTCGGTTTCTTCCTTGAACGTGGTCTTGATGATGTTGGCGCGGGCACCGCCGAGGCCGCCGGCGTATTCCAGCGCCAGCTGCTCGGCCTTGCCGGACTTGTCCTGGTACACCGCGTAGATGCACGGCACGCCGCGGCCGATCTCGTACTCGCGGCGGACCAGCGCGCCCGGGCCCTTCGGCGCGACCAGGACCACGTCCAGGTCGGCGCGCGGCTTGATCATGTCGAAGTGCACGTTCAGGCCGTGGGCGAACAGCAGGCAGGCGCCGGGCTTCATGTTCGGGCCGACGGCGTCTTCGTAGACCTTCTTCTGGACCATGTCCGGGGTCAGGATCGCGACCAGGTCGGCATCCTTCACCGCCTCGGCCGGCGCCTTGACCACGAAGCCGTCGGCCTGGGCCTTGGCTTCGGTGGGGCCGCCCGGACGCAGGCCGATGGTCACGTCGAAGCCGGAATCGCGCAGGTTCAGCGCGTGCGCGCGGCCCTGGCTGCCGTAGCCGACGATCGCGATCTTGGGAGAAGTGCTGCTGGTCATGGCGGGTGGTCCTGTGCGGTTCGATGGGTTGAGGGTGGAGTGAAGGGGGTGGAATGTGCCGCAAACCGATTGTTTCTGCTGATAATTTCTCGGCGGCTTCGCGGCCAATAAAAAACCCCGCGCCTTCCGGTGCGGGGTTTTGCGAATCTGGCGTCTTCTTTCTGCTTACGCGCCGGTTCGTCCCGCACCTGGTGGCGAGGTAATAAGGACGAGGACGACAAGCGACTCCGCGCCGTGGGGCGCGTGGTGGCGGTTCGTCAGGGGTGTGTGGCGCTGCAACATGACCGGCAGCAAAGCACGCTGGTTCGCGACTTGTCAAGCGCATCGCCGCGGCGTTCTACTGTTGCAACTGCAACCGAGGAAACGCAGCACAATCCGTGCCGGTTTCCCGCTTCCCGCCGTTCCTTTCCCGCGTGCCCCGCGCACGCCTCCCCGCGCCCCCACGCGCCAGCCTCCGCCAGCGTCCCCGAACCGATGCCCGACTACCGCTCCCGAACCTCCACCCATGGCCGCAACATGGCCGGTGCCCGCGCGCTGTGGCGCGCCACCGGCATGCAGGACGACGACTTCCACAAGCCGATCGTCGCCATCGCCAACTCCTTCACCCAGTTCGTGCCCGGCCACGTGCACCTGAAGGACCTCGGCCAGCTGGTCGCGCGCGAGATCGAGCGCGTCGGCGGCGTGGCCAAGGAGTTCAGCACGATCGCCGTCGACGACGGCATCGCCATGGGCCACGACGGAATGCTCTACTCGCTGCCCAGCCGCGAGCTGATCGCCGACGCGGTCGAATACATGGCCAACGCGCACTGCGCCGACGCGCTGGTGTGCATCTCCAACTGCGACAAGATCACCCCGGGCATGCTGATGGCCGCGCTGCGGCTCAACATCCCCACCGTGTTCGTCTCCGGCGGGCCGATGGAGGCGGGCAAGACCCGGCTGGCCGACCACAAGCTCGACCTGATCGATGCGATGGTGATGGCCGCCGATCCGAACGCCAGCGACGAGCAGGTCGCCGCGGTCGAGCGCAGCGCCTGCCCGACCTGCGGCTCGTGCTCGGGCATGTTCACCGCCAACTCGATGAACTGCCTGACCGAGGCGCTGGGCCTGTCGTTGCCGGGCAACGGCACCGTGCTGGCCACCCACGCCGACCGCGAAGCGCTGTTCAAGCGCGCCGGCGTGACCGCGGTGGAACTGTGCCACCGCTGGTACGGCGCCGGCGACGAAGGCGCGCTGCCGCGCGGCATCGCCAGCTTCGCCGCGTTCGAGAACGCGATGACCCTGGACATCGCCATGGGCGGCTCGACCAACACGATCCTGCACCTGCTGGCCGCGGCGCAGGAGGCGGAAGTGCCGTTCACCCTGCGCGACATCGACCGGCTGTCGAAGCGCGTTCCGCAGCTGTGCAAGGTCGCGCCGAACACGCAGAAGTACCACATCGAGGACGTGCACCGCGCCGGCGGAATCATGGCGATCCTGGGCGAACTGGCGCGCGGCGGGCTGCTCGACACCCGCGTGCCGACGGTGCACGCGAATACGCTCGGCGAGGCGATCGCCAGGTGGGACATCACCACCACCGGCGACGAGGCGGTGCATACCTTCTTCAAGGCCGGCCCCGCGGGGATCCCGAGCCAGGTCGCCTTCAGCCAGGCCACGCGCTGGCCGACGCTGGACAGCGACCGCGCCGAGGGCTGCATCCGCGACGTGGCCCATGCGTTCTCGAAGGAAGGCGGGCTGGCCGTGCTCCACGGCAACATCGCCGTGGACGGCTGCGTGGTGAAGACCGCCGGCGTGGACGAATCGATCCACGTGTTCGAGGGCAACGCCCGCGT
>CAZBDE010000375.1:0-2476 GCA_964490415.1 uncultured Pseudoxanthomonas sp.
CCGCTACACTCCCGAATACAAGCGCGAGGTTCTCGCCGCTTTTGAATCCAGCAGCTTGAGCGCCCCGGTCTTTGCCAGGCAATGCGGCATCAAGTATCCCACCCTGGCGGCTTGGATCGGGGCGCGGAAACGGGTTGATCAACCCGCTCCCCGCGGGAATACTCCTGCCTTCCTTGTTGCCGAGGTCGCATCATCCGCCAACGGACCGGCGCTTGAAGTCCTACTGCCCTGCGGGGCCGTCGTCCGCGCATCGGATGCGGAACAGATCCGTTTGCTTGCCGCCCTGCTCCGCCATCTCGCCTGAGTCCGCCGTCATGCTCACCTTCAACGGCAACCTCAAGGTCTATGTCGCGCTCGAACCCTGCGACATGCGCAAGAGCTTCAACACCCTCGCCGCGCTCGCCCGCAACCACCTCGGCCTCGATCCGCTCAGCGGCGCGGCCTTCCTCTTCACCAACAAATCGCGGCGGCTCATCAAGATCCTCTACTTCGACGGCACCGGATACTGGCTCGTCGCCAAACGCCTGGAAAAAGGCACCTTCAGCTGGCCGAAGGACATCGAGGGCGACCGCCGCAAGCTCGTGCTCAAGCCCACCGCGCTGGCCATGCCCACCGACGGCATCGACCTGCGCGACGGCCTGCAGCGGCCATGGTATGAATTACGATAAACATCATATATTTGCCTGCCCATGGCATGGCACTTGCTTGTTAGTTGTCCATCAACTCGCCCGCACAACAGATCGCCCAACTCGCTGCGGAAGTCGCTTCACTGAAGGCCGAACTCGCCGTGCAGAAAGGCATCGTCGCGGCGCTGCTCAAGCGCATCTACGGAGCCAGGAGCGAGAAGATGAGTCACGAACAACTCCTCTTGGAGTTCCTCGGAGATGAGGCAAAAAAGCCCGCCGCCGCCGCTCCCGAAGACCAAGGACCGGCGGCTGAATCCGAAGATCCGAAACAGCCAAAGACCCGCGCCCGCCGCGTAAGCAAGCTCAGCGAGTCCCTCAGGAGCCTGCCCACCGTCGTGCGCGAAATCATCCATCCCGACGTGCTTGCCGCGCCCGACGGCTTCCGCCTGCTAGGCGAGGAGACCAGCGAGCGCCTCCACGTCAAGCCCGGTTCCTTCACCCTGGAGATCATCAGGCGGCTCACCCATGTCCACAAAAACGAGGTGGACGCCGTCCCGCTAACACCTCCGCTCGAACCCTGCCTGCTGCCCGGCAGCGTGCTCACCCCCTCGCTCGGCGCCCACCTGCTCACCCAGAAGTCCTGCTACCACAGCACCTTTTACCGCGAGCAATGGAAACTCAAAGCCGCCCACGGCATCGAGCTCACCCGCAACCTCATGTGCTCCTGGCACGACCACCTTGCCGACCGCCTGCAGCCGCTCCATCAGCTCATCGCCGCGCGCATGCGCGGGGCCAGCTACATCAAGGTCGATGAAACCCCGGTGCGATGTCTTGAGCCCGGCGCGGGCAAGACCGCGTCGGGCTACTTCTGGGTTTATCACCACGCCGGACACGGAGTCCTCTTCGACTGGCACAAAAGCCGCGCCAACACCTGTCTCGACTCCATCCTCATCGGAGGGGATGGAGAGCCGTCATTCAGCGGCCATCTTCAGAGCGACGGCCTGCGCGCCTACCGCACCTTCATCGAGCGCCATCAGCAGTTAGATATCACCCCCGTCTCCTGTCCCGCCCACATCAGCCGGAAATTCAAGGAAGCCCGTGACGAGCACCCGCGCATCACCGCGCGCATCCTGCTTCTGACCGGCAGCATCTATCAAGTTGAGAAAGGGTTGCGTGAAGAGTGCGCCGGCCCCCTCGACCGGCAGCGCGCCCGCTGGCTCGAATCCAGGAAACCCTATGATCATCTTTCCAAGCTGTTCCGCCGGGTCGCCCGCTTCCGTGGGATCACGCCCCGCAGCAAGCTGGGGCAGGCTCTCGCCTACGCCGCCAGCCAATGGCCGCACCTCGAACCCTGCTTCATGGACGGCCGGATCGAGTTCGACAACAATCTGACAGAAAATGCGATCCGTCCCACCAAGCTCGGCCACAAGAACTGGATGTTCATCGGCGGCGAGCACACCGGCTGGCGCAGCGCGGTCATCCACACCTTCGTCGAACAAGTCCGCCGCCACGGAGCGGATCCCTTCGCCTACTTCGAGTGGGTCTTCGAAAAACTGATGCACCACCCCGCTCCGGAAGAACCCGAAGCCCTGTTGCCCGCCAACTGGATCAAAACCCGCCCGGCCGCTTGTCAGACCATCGAGAGCCGGGTAGCATAGATGCCATAGCCGCCAGAGCTCCGGCAAAAATGCGAGAGGTGCTCTGTTAACCGCTTACGACAAAAAATGTCAGCCTCCCTTTACGGGTACCCCATGCCGTGGCCCCCTCACTTCCAGTGACACCCGGACGGAGATTTCCACTTCCCGTGTTATACTGCCGCGCATCAGGTTTTGTGAAAGGAGGTTCTGGAA
>CAZBDE010000376.1:0-2468 GCA_964490415.1 uncultured Pseudoxanthomonas sp.
TCCTGCGCGATCTAGGCCCCGTCCCGGTGCTGCCGGGATGTTGTAGGAGCTCCCTTCAGGGGCGACCCGGTCCCGTGGGGGACACTGCGTTCAACGCGCACCTCCGGATCGGTCGCGTTGAACGCCGCTGCGCCAAGCCGCCTCGGGTCGCCCCTGGAGGGAGCTCCTGCAGGAGGTCGTCCAGGAGGTCGTCGGCGCCGTGCCCGGCGTGCCTCAGTGCGCGGAGATCCCGCACACGTAGACCAGTTCGCAGGCGCCGGCGCCGCTGTCCTCGCGGCTGGTGGAACTGCGCCAGCGCCAGCCGTCGTCGGCCTGGACTTCCACCAGCCAGCCGTCGATGCGCACGCGCTGGCCGGCCCTGACCGCCGACAGGGCGCGCGCCACCTCGGCAGTGGCGGGGACCATGTGCATGTTGGCGCTGCTGCGCGCGATCTCGCCCGGCGGCAACGGCGGGTCGTCGCGCCAGCGGTAGTGGTACCAGCGCCCCGACTGGCCGATGTCCAGCCGCGCCAGCACGTCGTCGCGGGCCATGCCGTCCCAGCCCAGGGCCAGGTCGGTCGGCGACCAGTCTGCTTCGCGGCCGCGGGCGTAGTCCCGCCGCGACAGCACGCGTGCGTCGAGGCTGAAGCCGGCCAGCGGCACCAGCGTCGAAGCGTCCATCGCGAACAGTCCCAGTCCCTCCGGCACCGGGGTCTGCAGCGGCGGGCCATGGCCGCGCAGCGCCGGCGGCAACGGGCAGCGTACGCCGCCCGGCACCGCCGCCGGCAGGTCGGCGGCGTGCCGTTTCTCCGAAAGCCACCAGCCCGCCAGCACGACCAGCAGGCCGGCCAGCAGCACCCGGCCGAGGGTCATGGCGCTCTGGCCGCCGTCAGGCCAGGCGCTGGGCGATGTCCGCGCGTAGCGCGTCCAGGTCCTTGGCGAAGGCGGCGATGCCTTCGGCCAGCTTCTCGCGGGCCATCGCGTCGGCGGCCAGGTCCTTGGCGAAGGCGGCTTCATCGACCGGCGCGATCACCCGCTCCTCGCGCGGCACCGGTGCCAGCCTGCGTTCGACCGTGCCGGTGGAGGCCTCCAGCTGCTCGAGCAGGTCCGGCGAGATGGTCAACCGGTCGCAACCGGCCAGGGCCAGCACCTGTTCGACCGAGCGGAACGAGGCGCCCATCACCACGGTGGCCGCGCCGCGCCGCTTGAACTCGGCGTAGACGCCGCGCACGAAGGTCACGCCCGGGTCCTCGTCGATCGACGCCGGCACCTGGCCGTGCGCCTTGTACCAGTCGAGGATGCGGCCGACGAAGGGCGAGATCAGGAACGCGCCGGCCTCGGCGCAGGCGATCGCCTGGGTCGGGTTGAAGATCAGGGTCAGGTTGCAGTCGATGCCCTCGGCCTGCAGCTGGCGCGCGGCTTCCACGCCTTCCCAGGTCGCGGCGACCTTGATCAGGATCTTCTCCGCGGCGATGCCGCGCCCGGCGTACATGGCCATGAACTTGCGCGCCTTGGCCACGGTGGCGGCGGTGTCGTGGGCCAGGTCGGCGTCGACCTCGGTGGAGACGCGGCCCGGGACCAGCGCACTGAGCATCGCGCCCACGCCCACGGTGAGGCGGTCGGCGACCTCGTCGATGACGGTCTTGTCCACGGTCGGTTGGGTGCGTGCCCAGGCCAGTTCGCGCTCGATCAGTTCCGCGTACACCGGCAGGCCCAGCGCCTTCTTCACCAGGGTGGGGTTGGTGGTGCAGTCGACCGGGCGCAGGCGGACGATGGCGTCGTAGTCGCCGGTGTCGGCGACGACCACGGACAGTTCGCGCAGCTGCTGCAGGCGGGTGGGGGCGGAGGAGTCGGTCGGGGCAGTGGCGCTCATCGGGATCTGCAATGGCTCGCGGGACAGGGTGGACTGTCCATCGTAGCCTGCGACGCGACATCTGAGGCGCACCGGGGATGAATCGGAGGATGGTTGTCGCTGCAACCTTCTCCGTCCGCCTGCGTACGCCGGCCACGCGGCCGCCACGCCGATGACAGCGCTGCCGCCGCGGTTGGGGATGTGGTAGTTTCCCCTGCCTTTTCCGCTTCCTTTCACGCAGCCATCCGCACATGACCGAACGCCAGCGCCGCACCAAGATCCTCGCCACCCTCGGGCCGGCCACCGACGCGCCGGGCGTGCTGGAGGCACTGTTCCGCGCCGGCGTGAACGTCGTCCGCCTGAACTTCTCCCACGGCGACCCCTCCGGCCAGGCCAAGCGCGCCGCCGACGTGCGTGCCGCCGCGCAGCGCGTGGGCGTGGAGATCGGCATCCTCGCCGACCTGCCCGGCCCGAAGATCCGCATCGAGCGCTTCGCCGAAGGCAAGGTCGCGCTCAAGGCCGGCGACCGCTTCGACCTGGTCGCCGCCACCGGCGTGCCCGCCGGCGACGCCACCCAGGTCGGGGTCAGCTACCTGGGCCTGCCCGGCGACGTTAAGGCAGGCGACGTGCTGCTGCT
>CAZBDE010000377.1:0-2457 GCA_964490415.1 uncultured Pseudoxanthomonas sp.
CCTACAAGGGCGCGAGCGACTGCAGGTCGTAGCCGTCGGGGGTCGCCCGCAGCACAGAGCCCTGCTCGTACCAGTCGCCGAGCACGATCCGCCGGCACGCGCGGCCGCCGGCCTGCAACTCGTGGATCGCCGGGCGATGGGTGTGGCCATGGAGCAACGTGGCCACCCCGTAGCGGGCCAGGGTGGCCTCCACCGTCGCCGGGGTCACGTCGGTGACGGTCTCGAAGTTCGCCCGGTCGCCTTCGATCATCTGCCGTTGCCGGGCCATGCTGGCCTCGCGCGCCTGTGCGGCGAAGGCCTGGCGCGCGGCCAGCGGCTGGGCCAGGAAGCGCGCCCGCCAATCCGGGTCGCGGGTCTGCGCGCGGAAGGCCTGGTAGGCGGTGTCGTCGGTGCACAGCAGGTCGCCGTGCATCAGCAGCACCGGTTCGCCGTACAGCGACACCACCGCCGGATCGGGCAGCAGGCGCATCCCGGCGCGCCGCGCGTAGTCGCGGCCGACCAGGAAGTCGCGATTGCCGTGGATGAAATACACCGGCACGCCCGCCTCCGCGACCGCGCGCAGCCCTGCAGCGACCGCATCGCCGGCGTCCGAGGGATCGTCGTCGCCGATCCAGGCCTCGAACAGATCGCCCAGCACGTACAGCGCCTCGGCCGTGGCGGCTTCGTCGCGCAGGAAGCGCAGGAACAGCGCGGTGACCTCCGGCCGGGCCGGATCCAGGTGCAGGTCGGAGACGAACAGGGTGGCCATGCGCCGATTGTAGTGCGGCACGTCACAGGCGCGTGCATTGCAGGCCGGCGCCACACGGGCGCCAATCGCCTCTCGCCCATTGCGCGTCTGCTGGCGCAAACCCGGCCCAGTCATCCGGATGCTGCACACGCCGCTCTTCATAGAACGGCCAGCCACGCCTGAAGCACCCCGGTGCGATGCCTGCCGACGGGAAGTCAAGGAGGAGGTCCTGGCCGCAGGCCAGGGCCGGGGGACATGAGCGGCGGCAGGCATCGCACCGGGGTGCCGCGGCGAACCCATCCCGCTTCTCCCGAACCGCAGTCCAGGACCAGAGCCACTGGGTCTCCGCCTGCGCGGAAACGACCGAGTGCACACCCGCCGGAGGCGCCACGCCCATGCAGGGTAAAATCCCCGCTCCAGCCCCGATCGCGCCGCCCCCATGACCTGCCGCACCCGCTTCGCCCCCAGTCCCACCGGCTACCTGCACATCGGCGGCGCCCGCACCGCCCTGTACTGCTGGCTGGAGGCGCGCCACCGCGGCGGCAGGTTCGTCCTGCGCATCGAGGACACCGACCGCGAGCGCAGCACCCAGGCCGCGATCGACGCCATCCTCGAGGCCATGGACTGGCTGGGCCTGGACTACGACGAGGGTCCCATCTACCAGACCCGACGGATCGACCGCTACCGCGAGGTCGCCGAACAGCTGGTCGCGCAGGGCAAGGCCTACTACGCCTATGAAACCCGCGAGGAACTCGACGCCATGCGCGAGGCCGCGATGGCCCGGCAGGAGAAGCCCCGCTACAACGGCGCCGCGCGCGACGCCAACCTGCCGCATCGCGACGATCCCAACCGCGTCATCCGCTTCAGGAACCCGCCCGACGGCGTGGTCGCCTTCGACGACCTGATCAAGGGCCGCATCGAGATCGCCAACAGCGAACTCGACGACATGGTGATCTTCCGCCCGGACGGCTACCCGACCTACAACTTCGCCGTGGTCGTGGACGACTGGGACATGGGCATCACCGAGGTGATCCGCGGCGACGACCACATCAACAACACCCCGCGCCAGATCAACATCTACGAAGCCCTCGGCGCGCCGGTGCCGAAGTTCGCCCACATGCCGATGATCCTGGACGAGCAGGGCGCCAAGCTGTCCAAGCGCACCGGCGCGGCCGACGTGATGCAGTACAGGGACGCCGGCTACCTGCCGCACGCACTGGTCAACTACCTTGCGAGGCTGGGCTGGTCGCACGGCGACCAGGAGATCTTCAGCCGCGCCGAGCTGGTCGGCCTGTTCGACGTGAAGGACGTGAACTCCAAGGCCGCGCGCCTGGACATGGCCAAGCTGGGCTGGGTCAACCAGCACTACCTCAAGAGCGACGACCCGGCGACGATCGCGCCGCAGCTGGTGCCGCAGCTGGAAAAGCTGGGCCTGGACCTGGCTGCCGGCCCGGCGCCGGTGGACGTGGTCGTGGCCCTGCGCGAACGGGTGCAGACGCTGAAGGAAATGGCCGAGAAGGCGGCGGTCTGGTACCTGCCGCTGGAAACCTACGACGAAGCCGCGGTGGCCAAGCACCTCAAGGCAGGCGCCGGCGCGCCGCTGGCCAAGGCGCGCGAACGGCTGGCCGCCCTGGCGGAATGGACGGTGGAAGGCGTGTCGCAGGCGCTGCACGACACCGCCGCCGCGCTGGAACTGGGCATGGGCAAGGTCGCCCAGCCGCTGCGCGTGG
>CAZBDE010000378.1:0-2456 GCA_964490415.1 uncultured Pseudoxanthomonas sp.
CTCGACCAGGACCGCGACTTCGTCGACCGCTACAACCACGAGCTGATCGACATCCACCGGATCAGTCCGGAAGGCTTCGAGAGCTACCGACAGCACCTGCACCGCCTGGTCAGCCGTCACCGCGAGCTCACCGGCAGCATCTGGGCGCAGCAGGTCCTCGACGAGTTCCGCGACTACGTCGGCAAGTTCTGGCTGGTGAAGCCGAAGGCGGCGAGCATCGAGTCGCTGGCCGATACGCTCAGGAGGGCCGCATGAGCCGCAAGCAGGTGTTTCAATTCCTGGATCTGCCGCGCGAGATGCCGCGGCGCATCCCGGTGGAGCTGCGCACCTCCGGCGACTGGGGCGAGCTGTACGGCAAGTTCGGCCAGGCCGAGGCCAGCCACCAGTCCGGGCGCTGCCTGGACTGCGGCAACCCGTACTGCAGCTGGAAGTGCCCGGTGCACAACGCCATCCCGCAGTGGCTGCAGCTGGTCCAGGAGAACCGGATCCTCGAGGCGGCCGAGCTGTGCCATTCGACCAACCCGCTGCCGGAAGTGTGCGGGCGGGTCTGCCCGCAGGACCGCCTGTGCGAGGGCAGCTGCACGCTCAACGACGGCTTCGGCGCGGTGACCATCGGCGCGGTGGAGAAGTACATCGTCGACACCGCCTTCGCCCAGGGTTGGCGACCGGACCTGTCCGAGGTGGTGGCGACCGGCAGGCGCGTGGCGGTGGTGGGGGCGGGCCCGGCCGGCATCGGCTGCGCCGACCGGCTGGCACGCGCGGGTATCCAGGCGGTGGTCTACGACCGCTACGAACAGATCGGCGGCCTGCTGCAGTTCGGCATCCCGACCTTCAAGCTGGACAAGACGGTGATCGCCAAGCGCCGCGAGGTGCTGGAAGGCATGGGCATCGAGTTCCGCCTGGGCGTGGAGGTCGGCCGCGACGTCACCGTCGAGCAGCTGCTCGAGGAGTTCGACGCGGTGTTCCTGGGCACCGGCGCCTACCGCTACACCGATGGCGGGCTGCCGGGCCAGGATGCCGAAGGCGTGCTGCCGGCGCTGCCGTTCCTGGTGCAGAACGGGCGCATCGTCGCCGGCAACGATCCCTGGGGCCGGCCGATCGCGGGCTGGGAAGACACGATCAAGCTGCCGGACCTGTCCGGCAAGCGCGTGGTGGTGCTCGGCGGCGGCGATACCGGGATGGACTGCGTGCGCAGTGCGATCCGGCTGGGCGCCGGCAAGGTCACCTGCGCCTATCGCCGCGACGAGGCTTCCATGCCCGGCTCGGCGCGCGAAGTGGCCAACGCCCGCGAGGAAGGCGTGCGCTTCCTGTTCAACCGCCAGCCGCTGGCGGTGGAGACCGACGCGGACAACCGGGTCACCGGCGTGCGCGTGGTCGAGACCCGGCTCGGCGAGCCGGACGCGCGCGGCCGCCGCAACGCGGTGCCGATCGAGGGCAGCGAATCGCTGATCGAGGCCGATGTGGTGGTGATTGCGTTCGGCTTCTCGCCGGAGGTGCCGGAGTGGCTGGGTGCGCTGGGCATCGAGGGTACGCCGAACGGCCGCATCGTCGTGGGCGGCGGCAGCGCACCCGCCGACGGCCTGCTGCCGTACCAGACCACCCATCCGCGCGTGTTCGCCGGTGGCGACGCGGTGCGCGGCGCCGACCTGGTGGTCACGGCGGTGGCGGAGGGCCGCGACGCGGCGCAGAGCATCGCCGAGTTGCTGGCGGTGCGGGCGCAGCCCGGCGAACCGGCAGCGGCTTGAGCGGTTTCGAAGAGTGGAATCCAAAGAGGCCCCGGCAAACCGGGGCCTTCTTTTTTGCTGTTCCCTTCTCCCTCCGGGAGAAGGTGCCCAAAGGGCGGATGAGGGTAGGGCAGCGCGACGGCGATCGGCAGCTTCGCAGGCTTCGCCCGACCCTCTCCCCAACCCCTCTCCCGGAGGGAGAGGGGCTTTCTCCTAGGCCGCCATGTCGAGCACGATCCGGCCCTCGATCTCGCCCTTGTGCATGCGCGCGAAGATGTCGTTGATGTTCTCCAGTTTGTCCGCGGCCACGGTCGCGGCGACCTTGCCCTGCCCGGCGAATTCCAGCGACTCCTGCAGGTCCAGGCGCGTGCCCACGATCGAGCCGCGCACGGTGATGCCGTTGAGGACCATGCCGAAGATGTCCAGCGGGAAGCTGCCCGGTGGCAGGCCGACCAGCGAGACCGTGCCGCCGCGGCGCATCATGCCCTGGACCTGCTCGAAGGCCTTGAGCGAGACCGCGGTGACCAGGGCGCCATGCGCGCCGCCGATCTCGCGCTTCATGAACTCGACCGGGTCGGTGGTGCGGGCATTGACCGTGGCGGTGGCGCCCAGGCGCCTGGCCAGCTCGAGCTTGTCGTCGTCCACGTCCACCGCGGCCACATTCAGTCCCATCGCCTTGGCGTACTGCACCGCCATGTGGCCCAGGCCGCCGATGCCGGAGATCACCACCCA
>CAZBDE010000379.1:0-2437 GCA_964490415.1 uncultured Pseudoxanthomonas sp.
GGCTTCGCCAACGCGATGATGTGGCCGGCGATCTTCCCGCTGGCGATCCGCGGGCTGGGGCGCTTCACCGAGACCGGCTCGGCGTTGCTGATCATGGGCATTGCCGGTGGCGCGATCATCCCGCAGGCGTTCGCGGTGCTGAAGCAGCACTTCGACTTCCAGGCGGTGTTCGCGGTGCTGATGGTGCCGTGCTACCTGTACATCCTCTTCTATGCCTGGCGCGGCCACCGCGCCGGGCTGCCGGGCGGACACTGATTGCCGCATCATGGACGGCAGACCGATCCCGAAGGCGAACGAAGGCATGCGCAGGCCCACCATCAAGGACGTCGCCGAACGGGCGAAGGTCTCGCTCAAGACCGTGTCGCGGGTGATCAACAACGAGCCGTCGGTGATGCAGGCCACGCGCTCGCGCGTGCTGGCCGCCATCGCCGAGCTGGACTACGAGCCGGACGCGACCGCGCGCAACCTGCGCAGCGGCACGCCGTTCGTGATCGGGCTGGTCTACGACAACCCGAACCCGTACCACATCATCGGCGTGCAGAACGGCGTGCTGGCCGCGTGCCGGGAAACCGGCTTCGGCCTGCAGATCCAGCCCTGCGACTCGACTTCGCCGCTGCTGGCCGAGGAACTGGCCGAGTTCGTGCAGCGCTCGCGCCTGGCCGGGCTGGTGCTGACCGCGCCGATGTCCGAGCGCACCGACCTGGTCGCCGCGCTGGTGGCGCGCAACATCCGCGTGGTGCGGATCATCGCCGCCACCGAGGACCCGGGCGACGGCCCCTGCGTCTACATCGACGACCGCGACGCCGCCTATGAGATCACCGAGCACCTGGTCCAGCTCGGCCACCAGCGCATCGGCTTCCTCTGGGGCGGCGCGCAGCACCGTTCCTCGGGCGAGCGCTATGCCGGCTACGAGGCGGCGCTGAAGGACTACGGCATCGCCCTGGACAAGCACCTGGTGGTGCCGGGCGACTACACCTTCGACGACGGCTTCCGCGGCGCGCGCCGGCTGCTGGCGCTGCGCGAGCCGCCCACGGCGATCTTCGGCAGCAACGACGAGATCGCCGCCGGCGTGCTGGCCGCGGCCAAGTCGGTCGGGCTCAACGTGCCTTACGACCTGTCCATCGCCGGCTTCGAGGACAGCCCGTTCTCGCGCCAGTCCTGGCCGGCGCTGACCACCGCCAAGCAGGCCACCGAGGACATCGCCCGCCACGCGGCGCGGCTGCTGATCGGCGGCCTGCGCCAGGACGCCTACGACGACCATCCGCTGGCCGTGTCCAACCAGGGCTTCGTGCCGCAGCTGGTGGTGCGCGGCTCCACCGCGCCGGCGCCGCTGCGCGCGCGCCCGGCCACTCCTTCCGAAGCATGAACATGCCCCTGTCGCTTTCCACCGGCCTTCCCGTGCCAGCCGAAACCCTGATGTTCCGCGAAGCCGCGCAGGCCGCCGACGTGATCGCCGCGCAGTTCGCGCGCAACCGCGACACCCTGGCCGCACTGGCGGCGAAGCTGCGCAGCTCGCCGCCGCCGTTCGTGGCCACCTGCGCGCGCGGCAGTTCCGACCACGCCTGCACCTACGCCAAGTACCTGCTGGAGACGCAGCTGGGCGTGGTCACCGCTTCGCTGTCGCCGTCGGTCGGCTCGGTGTACGCGGCACCGCTGCGGCTGCGCGGTGCGTTGTTCATCGCGATCTCGCAGTCGGGCAGGAGCCCGGACCTGCTGCGCAATGCCGAGGCGGCCAAGGCCGCCGGCGCGCACGTGGTGGCCCTGGTCAACGTCGAGGATTCGCCGCTGGCCGCGCTGGCCGACACCGTGGTGCCGCTGTGCGCAGGCCCGGAGAAGAGCGTGGCGGCGACCAAGAGCTACCTGGCTTCGCTGGCCGCGATCGCGCAGCTGGTCGCGCACTGGAAGAACGATCCGGCGCTGCTGGCCGCCCTCGACGCACTGCCCGGCGCGCTGCGCGAGGCATGGTCGAAGGACTGGTCGGCGTTGACCGATGGCCTGGCCGATGCGCGCAATCTGTTCGTGCTCGGCCGCGGCCTGGGGCTGGGCGCGGCGCAGGAGGCGGCGTTGAAGTTCAAGGAGACCTGCGGCCTGCATGCCGAGGCCTACAGTTCGGCGGAGGTGAAGCACGGGCCCATGGCGCTGGTCGGCGCCGGCTTCCCGGTGCTGGTGTTCGCGCAGCCGGACGAGACCGGCGCCGGCACCCTGGCCCTGGCCGACGAGTTCCGCGCGCGCGGTGCCGGGGTCTGGGTGGCCTCGGCCAAGGGCGGGTTGCCACTCGCCGCCGCACCGCACCCTGCGCTGGCACCGCTGCTCACGGTGCAGAGCTTCTACCGTGCGATCAATGCGCTGGCCCTGCGCCGCGGCCACAATCCCGACCTGCCGCCGCACCTGAACAAGGTCACGGAGACGGTGTGATGGCCACGCGCGCGCTGGTCAA
>CAZBDE010000380.1:0-2430 GCA_964490415.1 uncultured Pseudoxanthomonas sp.
TCCGGGTCCAGGAACAGGGTCAGCGGGCTGGACAGGTACGAGTACTGGACCGCGATGCTGGCCACGTCGCCGCGGTACAGGTATTCGATGCCGTCGATGCCGGAGGGGTCGACCCAGCCGGTACCGGTCGGGGTGATGACGATCAGCGCCTTGCGCTCGAAGCCGCCGACGCGCTTGAGCTCCTCCAGCGCCAGCTTCGCCCGCTGCTCCGGCGTGTCGCCGGTGGGCAGGCCCGCGTACACGCGCAACGGGGCCTTGGCGTCGGGTCCGGCGAAGGCCGCCAGTTCCGCGGCCGTGGGCCGGGCGTCGACGTAGCGCCGGCCCATCCGGCCGAGCTGGTCCCAGGCCACCAGCGACTGGGCGCTGCCGGGGCTGTCCCACTCGGTGGGAGGCGGCATGTCCGGCGGGATCAGCGCGTCGGCCTGGCGGTAGGAGGCATCGAGCATGTCCAGGACCGAACCGACGATCACGCCGTTGACCAGGCCCACCAGCAGCAGGACGCCGGCGATGGCGCCGACCACATTGGCGATGCGCCGCGGCACCTTGCGGGCGACCAGGCGCATCACCGCCTCCACCACCAGCAGCGCCGCGCGGCCCAGGACGACGGCCAGCAGCGCGACGACCAGCGCGCCCGCCGCCACGCCGAGGATCCGCGACGGGCCCGCGGGATCCAGGTGCATCAGTTCGCGGACGATGTTCTCCCAGTGCTGGCTGCGCCACAGGGCGATGGCGGCGACGGCCGCGCAGGCGACGACGACGATCCGGCGCCGGCGGGGGGCACCCTCGGCCTTCGGCAGCGGCAGCTCCAGATAGCCCCACAGCCAGCGCAGCAGCACGCCCAGGCCGTAGCCGGCGGCCAGGCACAGGCCCGACAGCACCGCCTGGGCCACGGTGATCCGGGGGGTGAGGCTGGGGGTGAGCGAGGCGGCGAAGAACAGCGCGCCGAGCGCCAGTCCGGTATTGCGCGGGCGGGCGGCCAGGCGCCGGAAGATCCGGCCGGCGGCATTGCGGCCATGCTCGCGAAGCGTCGTGCGCGTTGGTGCGGTGTCGGCCATCCCCACTCCCGTCAGCCCGATGGGTCCGTGGCCCCACTATAAGCCGTGCGCCGCCGGCAGGCGGCCGGGGCCCCGGGACTTCCGGGCCGGGGCCGGGACGGGCGACGCGGGTAGAATCGCCGCATCCCGTCCATCGACACGCCCATGTCCCAGCGCGAATGGGTGGCCGCCGCCATCCACAAGATCGAAGCGGACTTCAACCGTTCCGCCGACACCCACCTGATCCCGCTGCCGCTGCCCGGCTATGCGGGCGTCGACGTGTACCTCAAGGACGAATCCAGCCATCCGACCGGCAGCCTCAAGCACCGCCTGGCGCGCTCGCTGTTCCTGTACTCGCTGGCCAACGGCTGGCTGCGCGAGGGCAGCACGGTGGTGGAGGCGTCCAGCGGTTCGACCGCGGTGTCGGAGGCGTACTTCGCGCGGCTGCTGGGGCTGCCGTTCGTCGCGGTGATGCCGCGCTCGACCTCGCCGGAGAAGATCGCGGCGATCGAGTTCCATGGCGGGCATTGCCACCTGGTCGAGAGCGCCTGTTCGCTCAACGACGAATCCGAGCGGGTGGCGCGCGAGACCGGTGGGCATTTCATGGACCAGTTCACCTATGCCGAGCGGGCCACCGACTGGCGGGCGAACAACAACATCGCCGAGTCGATCTTCAAGCAGATGGCCGAGGAGCCGTATCCGGTGCCGGCGTGGATCGTGTGCGGGCCGGGCACGGGCGGCACCAGTGCGACCCTGGGCCGCTACGTGCGCTACCGGCGCCACGAAACGCGGGTGCTGTGCGCCGATCCGGAGACGTCGGTGTTCTTCGACTACTACCGCAGTGCGTGCGAAGGCCGTGCGGATCCGGCGCTGGCGCTGGCGGGCGGGTCGCGGATCGAGGGCATCGGCCGGCCGCGGGTGGAGCGCAGCTTCATCGCTTCGTGCGTGGACGCGATGGTGAAGGTGCCCGACGCGCTGAGCCTGGCGGCGATGCGCCATGTCAGCGCGGTGCTGGGCCGGCGGGTGGGCGGCTCGACCGGAACGAATTTCGTCGGGGTGCTGCGCGCGGCGCAGGCGATGGACGAGGCGGGGCAGGCCGGTTCGATCGTGAGCATCCTGTGCGACAGCGGCGAGCGTTACGCGCACAGCTATTACGACGCGGGCTGGTACGGGCGCCACGGGATCGACGTGGAAGGCGCGGACCGGGCGATCGCCGGGGCGGTGGCGGGCGCGCCGCTGCGCGAGCTGCCGGCCTGCGGGGAGTTGTAGGTAAAAAGGGTAAAAAGGGGACGGCGGTAAAAAGGGGACGGAGGCAATTAAGCGCAACGCGCTTAATTGCCTCCGTCCCCTTTTTACCGCTTGATTTCCGCCGCCCGCGCAGGCATCTATCCCGGTG
>CAZBDE010000381.1:0-2424 GCA_964490415.1 uncultured Pseudoxanthomonas sp.
TGGTGGAGCAATCAGCAGCGAACGGAGGATGAACTGGTGAAGTTTATTTATCAGGTTACGGAGACGTAGTCTTCAGCTAACGAGTTGTCCCCAAATACAAAGATCGGAAACATTATGTCACCAAGTGCATGCCCGATAGCATTATTATAGAGACCATATCTTTTTCGAGGGATAGCGCTGCGGATCAGGCGGACGTAGGTTCCTGCTCCGGAACCTCCGCCATTTTCACATATCCCATAATCTCTTTCATCTTGAAAATTTGAATAGTACAGTATCCGATTTGATATTGATTGTAGTCATTTCCTCGAGTGGATATCCGTTCGTGAAGTAACCAAATACCTCGGTTCGGGTCTTAAAATTGGCTCTAAAAGTTAACTGATATGCGCCATCAACTTTCGCTCCTCCCGTCATATTACATGAATATTTTTTGACTTCACCAGGATTTATAGAAATATATTTATTCAAATCTTTATTTGGTAGAATTACAAGCGAATCGATCCTGTATGGCAAGTCATTCATTATTTCAAATTTTGCATATGTGCCTCCGTCAGAGCAAGAAATCACCAAGAGATCTGCAACGATCAAGAGTATAATGCTTATTTTCTTTTTGATGCTTAGATTGACCATTTTTTACTGATTTGTCGGTGTCAATGAAGTAGTGGATATGATTCCATTTAAGCAAGTGAGGCAATCTTGTATTCCATCCTGATTTAAATCATATGGGCGTGAGGCTATTTTATCCAACGGACTGAGGTAACGTAAACTTCCATCGATTATTTTTTCCATAACGTCTTCCGATAATGAGTTGTCAGAAACAAAAATCGGAAACATTACATCGCCAACCGCATGACCGATGGCATTATTAAACAAATCCATATCTTTTTCAAGCTTCAGAGGCAGAGGAACCTCAGATTCGTGAGCATCTGAGAACTTTTTAGCGATACTGTTGAGGTTTTGGTCCTTACCACAATCACGTTCATTCATAGCATTAAAGAACGCATGCCTAAACGCGTCAGACTTGTCATTCAGCCCATTTACACCATTAAAAAGTCTCCGCGTCTCGGTCTGTGCTTTTTCAGCGTTTTTGCTTATCAGATATGCCTGCCCGGGATATTGTTTGATTAAGTTTCTTTCTTCGGCAGTTAACTGATTATAATCCTCATCGTCCGGGCTTAGCGAAAAATTCTCGTCCAGCCATTCATCGTTCAGCCACCATTGATTTGGTAAACCCTCGTCACTGCCAGGCCATTCATCCGGAATCACAGCCACCGGCTTTTTAGGCTTATAACCGGGAATCGGCTGAACATCGTTACCTGCGTCAATATCATCCGTTGGAGTTGAACCGGGTGATGGACTACCGGGAGCGCTTATTGTAGTGCCTCCCCCGTATGACGGAGAGGAGTCATTGGGAGTACCGGGTTCATAGGAAGAACAATCTCCATACTCCAGGGTAACAACCAAAGCTTTTCTGATACATGTTTCATGCGCACCTAAAGCGTTATAATATGTTCCCCATTCAAGGCATTCTTCATGTTTGGTCACTCCAATTAAACAGTCTGAGCTTGGTGATTCCTTCGCCTGCCTGTTGGATTCATCCGGCAACATTTCCCCGTTAAGAAAAGTTAGTGTTCTTAAAAGTATACCTTCTAAATCAAAGCGTTTAATACTCCCGGAGTAATTATTGAAGTCAAAACGTCCGTCAAACTCGTATGTCAGGATAAAAGCTAAATAAGTGCCATCCGGAATTTCTTCAATTATAAGATTTGAAAAGCCGCTTGGGATATCATCTTCTATTTTAAAAGTATAGGTGTGGTGAACACTATCTTCCTGAATAACTTTAAAAATCTCGTTTACGTCAATCTCATAGCCTTCACTATTGCTGCGGGCATTTTTTGATCCGCGGCCGGGCAGAAATCCCGCAATGTCCAGCACTCGTTCGAGCTGCGGTTCATTGGCAAGGGATGTAATAACAACCTTTGCAGAATTAGGTTTACGGAGCGGTTTAATCTCCACCTGCTCGTTACACGAAACAGCGAACAAAAATATTATTGCAGGGAAGAGGAGGGATTTAAGTTTCATAAGCCAACGGTTTGAGTATAACGGTAGTTATAAGTTATGAACTTTTTCTTAAATCTATAGTATTCCAATGGAAGATACTTCCATCCAAATTTTATATGGGTGATGTAATATTTGGTTCAGATATTTATTTTATTGCGGTACACACATTATGCGTGTTCTGTAAAAACGAAGGAATGAATAATGTTCAATCAGGATTGAGCGCGTACTTTTTATCATTACTTTGATAATTCTTAGTGAGAGAATCGTACTAAAAAGGTCTTGCCGAACTGTCCGGGAAGGATTAGTGTAAGAAAAAACCCGGCACTTTTCAATGCCGGGCACGTACTATAGATTTAGGTTAGGTTT
>CAZBDE010000382.1:0-2420 GCA_964490415.1 uncultured Pseudoxanthomonas sp.
CGGCCAGCACCGCGTTGAGCGCGGCATCGACCAGGTCGGCGCGGAGTTGCTCCTTTTCCTTCGCCCTGGCGTCCGCGCCGCTGCCGAACTGTTCGATCGCCGCGTACAGCAGGCCGAGCCTGGGCGAAACCGGCAGCTGCCTGCGCGCCTGCCGCGCCTTGTCGGCCAGGGCGATGCGCAGCAACCGGTCGACCCCGCGCGGGTGCGCGGCCTGGGCCTGGGCGCGGTCGGCGAACACGCGCAGCACCGCGTGGTCGCCTTCGTCGACCAGTGCCGGCCAGCCGGGCACGCCGGCCTCGCCGGCGATCTGCAGCGGGATCGGCGACTCGGGGAACTCGCGCAGCGACTGCGCGGCGGTGGCCAGCGCACGGCCGGCGCGCGCGGCGAAGGCGCGGCCGGCGCGTTCGCCGAACTGCGCGCGCAACGCGTCCAGGTCGCGCGACTCGGCCAGGACTCCGCCGCCCTCTTCGCGCAGGCGCAGGTTGATGCGCAGGTGCGGCTCCAGCGCGGCCTCGTCGAAGTCCAGCGCCGCCACCGCCACGCCGGTCGCGCGGGACAGGAACCGCGCCAGCTCGCCACCGAGCGCGTCGGCGGACGGCGTGCGGAAGGCCTCGAAGAACGCGCGGCCGAAATCCGGCGCGGGCACGTAGTTGCGGCGCGCGGCCTTGGGCAGGGTGCGGATCAGGCCTGCGGCCTTGTCGGCGACGAAGCCCGGCGCCAGCCAGGACAAGCGCGCCGGATCGAGCGCGTTGAGCAGGGACAGCGGCACCTCCAGGGTGACGCCGTCATCGGCCGCGCCCGGCTCGAAGCGGTAGTGCAGCGGCAGGCGCGCGTCGCCGAGCGGGAAGTACTTCGGATACAGGTCGTCCTGCCCGCCCTCGCCCGGCAGCAGGTCGACGGCCGACCAGCGCAGGGACTGCTTCCGTTCCTGCGGCTGCGTGCGGTACCACGCATCGAGGCCCGCGCTCGAATGGATGTCGCCCGGCACCCGGTCCAGGTACCAGCGCGCCTGCCAGTCCTCGTCGGCGACCAGGCCGGCACGGCGCAGCTTGGCTTCCTCCTCGCGCGCCTGCTCGAGCGTTTCCAGGTTGGCGGCGACGAACGAGGCCTTCGTGTCGATCTCGCCGGGCACCAGGCCCTGGCGCACGAACAGGTCATGGGCACCGGCCGGATCGATGCGGCCGTAGTGCACCGGGCGCTTGGGCGCGAGCACCAGCCCGAACAGGCCGATCTGCTCGGAGGCGAGCACATTGCCCTGCGCGCGCGACCAGCGCGGGTCGAAGTGCCGGCGCGCGAGCAGGTGCGGCAGTTCCTCGATCGCCCAGTCCGGCTCGATCGCCGCGGCGGTCAGGCCCCAGACCTTCTGCGTGTCCAGCAGGGTGGCCACCAGGACCCACGGCGGCGGCTTTTTCGCCAGCGGCGAGGCCGGGAACAGCTGGAAGCGGCGCTGCCGCGGCGCCTGGTAATCGCCCTTCTCGGTGCGGTGGCCGAGCTGTGTCGGCAGGCCGGCGATCAGAGCGCGGTGCAGGGCCTGGTAGGCAGCGGCCCGTTCGCGGGGGGGAAAACCGGGGTCAGAGTCCCTTTTCCTCGACGTGTCGCCAGCGCGGGGGAAAATGGTGTCAGAGTCATTTTCCCCCGAGGTGCGCCAAGGCACATCGCGGCCCGAACGGGAAAATGACTCTGACACCATTTTCCCCTCGCGCGCCAGGCGCGCGGCGCGGTGCAGTTCGCCCCGCGTGGGACGCGTGGACGCGCCGGGCCGCCCGTCCGCCGCCGGCGCGCCGGCCAGCAGCGGCAGCAGGGCCTGCCCGGCGGTCTCCTCGCGCCAGCCCAGTTCTTCGCACAGCAGCTTCAGCTGGCGGTGCAGCTCGCGCCACTCGCGCATGCGCAGGAAGCCGAGGAAGCGCTTGCCGCACCAGTCGCGCAGCCGCGACTGGGTGAGTTCCTCGTGCGCTCCGTCGTAGGCCTGCCACAGGCGCAGGATGCCGACGAATTCCGAGCGCGCGTCGGCGAACTGCGCATGCGCGTTGTCGGCCGCCTCGCGCGCCTCCGGCGGCCGTTCGCGCGGGTCCTGCACGCCGAGGAACGCGGCGATCGGCAGCATCGCCCGCAGCACGCCGCGAGCCTGCGCGGCGACCAGCATGCGTGCCAGCTTCACGTCCACCGGCAGCCGCGCCATCTGCCGGCCGATGGCGGTGAGGCGGCGCTGGCCGTCGCCGCTGTCCTCGATCGCACCCAGTTCCACCAGTTGCTGCCAGCCGTCGGCGATGGCGCGCTCGTCGGGCGGCTCCAGGAACGGGAAGTCTTCCATGCGCCCCAGGCCCAGGTGCAGCATGCGCAGGATCACGCCGGCCAGGCTGGAACGCCGGATCTCCGGATCGGTGAACTCCGGTCGCGAGAGGAAATCGGCCTCGGCGTAC
>CAZBDE010000383.1:0-2411 GCA_964490415.1 uncultured Pseudoxanthomonas sp.
ACTGGCGGAGTGAGAGGGATTCGAACCCTCGATAGAGCTTTTGACCCTATACTCCCTTAGCAGGGGAGCCCCTTCGGCCTCTCGGGCATCACTCCGTTCGACCCGCGCCGCGCCTGGGGCGCGTGCGGGCCGCAAAGGATAACGTCTGGGCCGTTTCGCGGCAAACGTTTCCGCTCAGGCGGCCGGATCGCCCTCGGCGCCGGTGCCGGCGCCCGGCGCCTCGCCGCGCTGGATCCGCTGGTAGATCTCCTCGCGGTGCACGGCGACGTCCTTCGGCGCGGTGATGCCGATGCGCACCTGATTGCCCTTGACGCCGAGCACGGTGACGCTGATCGAATCACCGATCATCAAGGTTTCGCCTACGCGGCGGGTCAGAATCAACATTGTCTATCTCCATTGCGCCGGCATCCCTTCGCCGGCTGCGCAAGGCCCGGTACGGGTCCCGCGCGTCCACCCAGCCGCTTGCGCTCACCACAATAACGTCCGGATCGTACTGCCGCCGCCGGGAACCCGGCAAGGGCCGGCGCAGCAGCGCCACCGGCATCCCGGAAGATGCCCGGCCGCCTTGCCGCAGGCCCGCCGCTTACTGCAGGCGCTGGCCCACCCAGGCCGAAACCTCTTCCAGGGCAAGGGCAAGGGCGGGCCCGTCCTCGCCACCACCCTGGGCGAGGTCCGGGCGGCCGCCGCCCTTGCCTCCGATACGACCGGCCACGTGGGCCAGAAGTTCGCCGGCCTTGACCCTGCCCGTTGCGGAGCCGTTCACGCCCGCGACCAGCGCGGCCTTGCCGTCCTGCGCGCCGGCGAGCACGACCACGGTGTCGCCGAGCTGCTGCTTGAGCCGGTCCACCGCCTCGCGCAGGCCCTTGGCGTCGATGCCTTCCAGGCGCGCCGCCAGGACCTTGATCCCGCCGACATCCACCGCCGAAGAAGCGAGGTCCGCGGCGGCGCTGCTGGCCGCCCTGGCCTTGAACGATTCGATCTCGCGCTCGAGCCTGCGGATGCGCTCGGCCAGCGAACGCGCCTTGTCGACCACCTCGCCGCGGCTGCCGCCCAGCACGGCGGCGGCCTCGTCCAGGCTGCGGCCCTCGGCGGACACGTGGTCCAGCGCGCCCTGCCCGGTCACCGCTTCGATGCGGCGCACGCCGGCGGACACGCCGCCTTCGGAAACGATGCGGAAGAAGCCGATGTCGCCGGTGCGGCCGACATGGGTACCGCCGCACAGCTCGACCGACTCGCCCATCTTCACCACGCGCACCCGCTCGCCGTACTTCTCGCCGAACAGCGCCATCGCGCCCAGGTCCAGCGCTTCCTGGATGCCCATCTGCCGGATCACGACCGGATGGTTGGCGCGGACCTCATCGTTGACCATGCGCTCGATCGAAGCGAGTTCCTCGCTGGCGATCGGCTGGAAGTGCGAGAAGTCGAAGCGCAGGCGGTCGGGCGCGACCAGCGAGCCCTTCTGCGCCACGTGGGTGCCGAGCAGGCCGCGCAGGGCGCCATGCAGCAGGTGGGTGGCGGAGTGGTTGAGGATGATGGTGCCGCGGCGCGCCGCGTCGACGCTGCCGGAAAGCACGTCGCCCACCTTCAGCGAACCCTCGGCGATGCGGCCGGCGTGGCCGTTGAACTGGCCGGCGAACTTCTGCGTGTCGGCCACGTCGATGCGCACGCGCGGCGCTTCCAGCGTGCCGGTGTCGCCGACCTGGCCGCCGGATTCGGCGTAGAACGGCGTGCGGTCGGTGAACACGATGACGTCGTCGCCGGCCTGCGCCGCGTCGACCGGGCGGCCGTCGCGCAGCAGGGCCACGACCTTCAGGTCGCCGGCGGACAGTTCGTCGTAGCCGAGGAACACGGTCGGCTGCAGGGTCGCGACCAGGTCGGCCGGCAGCTGCACGCCGCCGCCGAACTTGCCGGCCGCGCGCGCGGTCTCGCGCTGCTGCTCCATCGACGCGTCGAAAGCGGCGACGTCGACGGCCAGGCCGCGTTCGCGGGCGATGTCCTGGGTCAGGTCCAGCGGGAAACCGTAGGTGTCGTACAGGCGGAACGCATCCACGCCCGGGATGGTGCCGTCGGCCGCGCGCGACGCGACGTCCTCGAAGATCTTCATGCCGGCATCGAGCGTCTCGGCGAAGCGCTCCTCCTCCGCCCTGAGCGCACGCTCGACCGTGGCGATCGCCGCCGGCAGCTCCGGGTAGGCCTCTCCCATCTGCGCCGACAGCACCGGCACCAGCTGGTGGAAGAACGGCTGGCGCACGCCCAGCATCCAGCCGTGGCGCAGCGCGCGGCGGATGATCCGGCGCAGCACGTAGCCGCGGCCCTCGTTGGACGGCAGCACGCCGTCGACGATCAGGAAGGCGCTGGCGCGGATGTGGTCGGCGATCACGCGCAGCGACTTGTTCTCCAGGTCGGCGGTG
>CAZBDE010000384.1:0-2409 GCA_964490415.1 uncultured Pseudoxanthomonas sp.
TCAGCCCCTTGACCACCGGGCTGCCGCCCTCGTACTGGTAGTGCGCGCTCACGCCGCCCAGACTAATCGAGCCGAGACGGGATTGCGAGTCGTATGTGTAGGCGCTCTGCAGCAACGGGGTGCCGCCCTTGACAAAACCATCCTCTGCCTCAAGTTCAACCGACATAGTCGGACAAGTCGCGCGTCTAACTGGGTTCGTGTGCAAAGGACTGGGTGACAAACGCCGTTGGAGAGGCGTTTGAGATAAACCGAAGGTTTACCCCGAAGGGGTGAGTCTGCGAGTGGAGCAGACGAATCAAACATCCTGCATCAAAATCCTCCCAACGGTTGCCCAAGACAGTGCTGGATGGTGGCGGGACCTTGCCTTGACGCGTTCGGATGGTAAGAGGCAAGCCCTCATGGGGCCACTGCCACGAGAAGGTTGTCACGGGATTTTATTTTTGGAAAGCAGTCTGTTGGCACGGCCTGCTATGGGTTGTCACTGTTTTTTTTTGAAGGTATAATTGCTGCACCGTGAATCAATCTCTCGTATTCACTCTTCTCAAGAGAGCGCCAAGTTAAATCTCTAATAAAAAAAACTCTAAATGAACCAGGAGGATTACCATCCAATCTTTCGATGAATAATTCATTATCTATACTCCTTCTGCATATGATATTATCATTTACAATTTCATGAATTAAAGGCTCTCCGAGCCTCTTAATTTCTTGAAGATGCGTCGGCCAACTGCCACTCTTATTTCGTTCTTCATTTAACGCCACTGCAAGATAGTATACAAGATCATCCTTGTAATTATCATGTTTGTTATTCTTGTTCGTAAAGAACACCACAGCAAAAGCAATCAATAGAACCAAAATCAAAGCATATTGATATTTTTTGAAATTCATGGTACTTTTGATTTGTTATTGACCGAAAGGTGCATTCCAATCACAGCACGATTCCAATGCATTCCATTCTTCGCTACCAAACGAAACAGAAATCGCTCTACTCAATGGTTTCGATGTAAAAACACGCCGAAGGTGCCACGCAATATCTGAATTCATTAGCGGATTATAAAATAATCCGGAACCGGAGGCATCCCTCGGGGAGCTTGCATCTGCCAGGCCTCTGTGATGCGGCACGAATCCAGTTAAATGGGCAAGTTCATGTAGATACGTGTCCGCTGGCACCAACCTTCGTCCCATTGAAATTTGCAAAGGTCCAAAATGTCCATTGCGAAAAGGATGCCCCGTATGCACCCATGCTATATTATCATCGTGATCTCCTCTGTAATACAGCTCAAATGTACTGCTTCTCCAGGAAGCAATAGTATACATTACATTTGATACATTTAACAATCCATCACTTATCGCTCTATATGCTGCAATACACTTTCGAGGCAGCCTCCACGAAAGAACTGAGATTTTTGCATCAAACCTAGATTTTATCAGTCTTGATATTCCTCCAATCACCGGTGCTCTAGCAATTGCAGTTTCCAGATTTGTATGGTTATAATCCCTCTCTGGCAAGCTTAAAGCCGGCTGATCATTCCAAATAATGCTAACAAGCCCTAATTGATCAATCAAATTCACAGGATCATTCCCCACCATCCCATACAGGTTCAGTCCCCCGCGTTCTCCGATGGAGTCTCTGGAAATCCAGCCGAGATCCGGCTTGGAATACCGGTAGCCGTAATAGGGCACATCCGACGCGGGTTCGTAGTCGCGTTGGCTCGCTGTCCCTTGTGATTCAATGGCTCCAACGTCGTCAGCCCAGGCGCGGGCGTCGTAGTTGGCTGCAAAACCCCCAGATGCGGTTTTTCCGCTGACGTGCATCTTGCCCCAGGCGCAAGGTTGCTCGCCGGTCATCACGGCGAACAGCACGAGCAGGATGGCAAAACGGGCGTTCATTTCGCGGCCATTATGCGGCCACGAGCGGCTAAAGGGAAGCCGCTTTTTCTTCTTTAGCTGCTTCGGTAGCTGCTGCCGTCGTTGTGGTCGTCTCGGCACTCGCGGCGGGGTGAGTTCTGGCGTGAACGGCCTTCAAGTGGTGGATGCTCACGTCGGCATAGATGGCGGTGGTGTCGAGCCGGGCGTGTCCTAGTAGCTGCTGGATGATGCGGATGTCGGCCCCGCGCTCGTGCATGTGGGTGGCGCAGGAGTGCCGCAGGATGTGGCAACTTCCCGGCCTGTCGAGCTGGGCTTTGTCGATCAGTTTGCGGATGTGGTTTCCAAGGCCATTCACGTTGAACCGGTCGCCGTAGCCAGTGAGGAACAGCGCGTTGTCCGTGGTGCCCGTCGCCATGCGCGGCCTGGTGTGGGCGAGGTAGCGGCGCAGCCATTCCAGCGCACGAGAACCAAGCGGCACAAGACGATCTTTGGCAACGGCGCGGAGCCGCGAGCTTCGCGACGCGCTGGAGTTTCCATTTTGTC
>CAZBDE010000385.1:0-2349 GCA_964490415.1 uncultured Pseudoxanthomonas sp.
GCCCAGCCGCTGCCGAAGCGGGTCAGCGCGGCCTTGGTGAAGGCTTCCTTGAACTTCTCGAAACCGCCCAGGTCCTTGTCGATCGCCTTGGCCACGTCGCCCTTCGGCTCGCCGCCGCCCTTGGGTGACAGCACCGTCCAGAACAGGCTGTGGTTGGCGTGGCCGCCGCCGTTGTTGCGCACCGGGCCCTGCAGGTTCTCCGGCAGCGTCTTCAGCTTCGCCACCAGCGCCTCGACCGGCAGGTCCGCGTACTCCGTGCCTTCCAGCGCCGCATTGACGTTGTTGATGTAGGTCTGGTGGTGCTTGGTGTGGTGGATCTTCATCGTCTCCGCGTCGATGTGCGGTTCCAGCGCATCGTAGGCGTACGGCAGCTCGGGGAGGGTATAGGCCACGGTGGTCTCCTTGTGGAATCGGATATGCCCGGCGGACGCGGGCGGCACCCGACAGTGTAGGGATGCCGGCGCGCCGGACCAAGGTGCCGGCGTGCCGGCGGGGGAATGCTGCGTCCTGCGACCGCGCAGGACATGGACGGAAAGGATGCCGACCGCGCGGTTGCCGGCGCGTGAAACGGCGGTTCCTCTGCCGCGCCTGCGTTCAAGCAGTGTCCTGCGCGCTCGCGCATACTTCGGGCCATGTCGCGCCCGTCCCGCCGCCGCACGCGCTCCGAGGACTTGTCCCGGCCATGGTCCCGCCTGCTGTTCGCGGTCGCCGCGGTACTGCTGGTCGCCTGGCTGCTGCGGCCCGGCGCGCAGGCGCCGCAACCGCCGCTGCCGGCAGGCCCGGAGGCCGCCCAGGCCCGTGCGCCGGCACGCGCCGACACCGCCCTCCCCGGCTTCCTCCCCGTCGAGGCCGGGCCGGTCATCCGCAGGATCCAGTCGGGCGCGCGTTTGCCGCATGCCCAGGATGGCAGCGTGTTCGGCAACCGCGAGCGTCGCCTGCCCGGCCGCGAGTACGGCTTCTACCGCGAATACACCGTGCCCACGCCGGGCCTGAAGCACCGCGGCGCGCGCCGGATCGTCACCGGCGGCGATCCGCCGGGCGAGTGGTACTACACCGCGGACCACTACGAGAGCTTCCGCGCATTCCACCCGCCGGCGATGGACGCGGCGCGATGAGCCGGTCCGGGTTCGACATCGGCATGGACGATGCCAGCCAGGCGGGCGTGTTCGAAGTCGTGGCCGCCGACCTGCCCGCGCTGGCCGCCGCGGCCCGCGACGCCGGGCTGCTGGTGCGCCGCGTCGACCTGGACGGCTGCGGCGACAAGCAGGCCTTGTTGCTGCGCATCGGCACCGTGCTCGACACGCCGCCCGGTTGGGGCCGCAACTGGGACGCGCTGATGGATGCGCTGCGCGACCTGGCGTGGCTGCCCGCGCCGGGATATGCGCTGCTGTTCGAGGCTGCGGGACAGTTGCAGGCGGCGCGGCCGCACGAACTGGAAACGCTGGTCGGCATCCTGCAGGAGGCGTCGCAGTGGTGGGCCGGCGCCGGAGTGCCGTTCTGGGCGTTCCTGGCGGTCGACGGCGGGCGTTCGATGCTGGACAGCGGGAGCTGAGGGCTGTTGCAGCCGTCGTCCCGGCGTTCGTCGGAACGACCGGAACGGAGCTGCGCTCAGCCGTCCAGTTCCGCCCAGCGCGCATAGGCCGCATCCAGCTCGGCCTGCGCGGCGGCCATGCGCTGCGTATGCGCGGTCACCGCGCCCGGCGTCTGCTGGTAGAAGCCGGCGTCGGACATCGCCGCGGCCAGCGCCGCCAGTTCGGCCTCCAGCGCCTCGATCCGCGCCGGCAGCTGCTCCAGCTCGCGTGCGTCCTTGTAGCTGAGCTTGCGCCTGGCGTTGCCTGCCGCGGCCGCGGCAGGCGCCGACGCCTGCGCGGGCGTGCGACCACTGCCGGATCCGGCATCCACCTGCGACGGCCGCTGCCGCAGCCAGTCCGTGTAGCCGCCGACATAGTCGCCGACGCGGCCCTCGCCCTCCATGGCCAGGGTCGAGGTAACCACGTTGTCGAGGAAGTCGCGGTCGTGGCTGACCAGCAGCAGGGTGCCGGGATAGTCGGCCAGCAGGTCCTCGAGCAGTTCCAGCGTTTCCACGTCCAGGTCGTTGGTCGGCTCGTCCATCACCAGCAGGTTGGACGGCTGCGCGAACAGCCGCGCCAGCAGCAGCCGGTTGCGCTCGCCGCCGGACAGGCGGGTGATCGGCGCCCTCGCCCGCTCCGGGGTGAACAGGAAGTCCTGCAGGTAGGCCAGCACGTGCTTGCGGCTGCCATTGAGCTCGATGAAGTCCTGGCCGCCGGCCACGTTCTCCATCGCGTTCCAGTCCTCGCGCAGCGCGGCGCGGTACTGGTCGAAATAGGC
>CAZBDE010000386.1:0-2345 GCA_964490415.1 uncultured Pseudoxanthomonas sp.
CGCGGTATAGCTTCGAATCCAAATATGGAAATGTGTATTTGAGAAAGCCTCTGTAGATGTTTGAAAACCCTGCCAAATCCCCGCAGGGTTTTGTTTTTAAACATCAATATAGCTTACTTATAAATCACTTTTACATAAGGCGGGTCATAAAGCGAATCGGGCGATATCACCATATCGGAAGGAGGGAATACTGATTTACCCTCATACCATATATCCTCATTACCCCAGTATCTTCCTCTTTGAACTACATCCGTGATAATTTCTATATCCTCTCTTCCCTTTATTTCAATGATATTGACCTGCCCTTTCCCTACGGTTGGATTACTGTAGAAATATAAAATTGCCTTTCCTTCAAAGCCGCTACCGCCATTGGGTTGTCTTATGTTAAATCCTTTGGGATTACCCGGAGTAGCCCCTTTGGTAAACGTAGATGCATACGTTTCACGTTTACCATTAATTTCGTAAAACACCTTTATGTTTTGGCTTTGGATAGCATTTTCATTTTTTAAATCCAGCAAATCCGTCCCGTTAGCATCTTCAATTGTAAGGACAACCGTCAAATTAACATTATCAAAGTAGCTATCTTCCTTTTCATCAACGCAAGAAAAGACTACAACAGCCAAAGAAAATAAAACCAATATCAATTTCGTTTTCATTTGTTTACTTGTTTAAGGTTGTATTTTAATATATCCTAAATTAGTGTTATAGGTAATGTTGGTACCATGGAGTGTGAAATTGCCGGGATAATACCATCCATTATAACGACCATCCACCCCCCAATTCATGTAAAACTGGTTATACGTCCAGCCAACTTCACAATTTTCACTCCATACGAATGCATACGTGTAACCTTCTGCAACCCATGCATGACCTGATGAACTTGAGTACCCAACAAAAATCACGGGCCTGCCATTGCGAATCTCATTTGCAATCGGGGTAACAGAAGAAACACTGTTATAGCTATGATAGGATGAAGAAGAGTACCCAAAATCGTTAATAAAACTATAGACTATAGTGCTGGCATACTGTACGCCCGAAGCCGCACAACCATAGGCCATATTAACGGATTGACCAATATCCCACATCAGTTCGGATATCTCTGTTGCGCCAGGATCAAATTGGGTGAAGAGACCACCCGGCATGGCAGACCAGTTGTATGTGCTAGCATTATGTGTACTGGGGTACTCATGATAGCGCATTACTTGTGCCATTGCTGTAGCCACACAACCTGTCGGGACTTTATAGCATTGACCTGGGTTACTGCATGAATAGGGTATTACACTATTGTATCCGCAAAGTTGCCCCCATTCTGTTTGAAGAAGCGGAGCTACGTATTCGTACTCATTTTCAGTACTGCACCCGGTTCCGCCTCCAGATCCACCGCCTCCTCCATCGCCTCCTCCTCCATCGCCATCACCATCGCATGGTACACCATATATCATAGAAGCTACCGGACAAATCCCCGATATTTGGGATTGTAGTGTTTGATCGCTATTTCTTACTGCTTTAATGTATTCCTTTGTTTGTGCCAACCAATCCACCAGCCCTTCCGGGTAAGATTCTGCATCTTCAAAAAAATTATTTGTTTCGGAATACGCCAATACCGGTGCTACCCTGTTATCAGCAGAGAAGATAACAAAACCACCGCCTTCATAATTTATAATGTGAAACAGAGGTGTTTCCTGTTCATCCTTTAGCGTTTTAACTCTAATAATTTTTCGTTTAAGAAAATCTCCGCGACCATTTCTGCTTCGCGCGGCAGCGCTTGTTTGCGAAACACTCTTCAACAAATTTACCGCATCTTCGGCAGATACCAGATTATCTTTATGAGAGGGATTGATGTTTTCAAAATGATTTTCTTCACAGGAAAACACAACGCAGCACAACGCAATTAATAACGAACACTTTAAAAGTTTACCGGGTTTTGGTTTTATCATGGCTAAGGGGTACTTATTGACCCTAAGTAACAAAAAAAATCAAAAAAAGTAAAGCCTTCTTTTCAAGGCTTGGGGCTTAACCGTAGCTTTCGGTCATGGATATTGCGATAATCGGAGGCGGACTCAGCGGAACACTGCTTGCACATTATTTGTTGCAGAACGACCGGCACCCGGTAACGGTATATCTTTTTGAGAAGGACTATCAGCAATTATCGCGGGGAATTGCCTACCGGGCATCCGATCAAACTCAGCTTCTGAATGTGCCTGCAGCAGGTATGAATCTTTACGGGCTGCCGGCCGGAGATTTTTATCACTGGCTGCAATCCCATGGGTATAAAAATGTTTTGCCGGGAGATTTTGTTTCGCGGGCCTTATTCGGAACGTACCTGAAGGAGCTTTTTCAGAAGA
>CAZBDE010000387.1:0-2329 GCA_964490415.1 uncultured Pseudoxanthomonas sp.
GGCCAGCGCATCGATGTCCACCACCGAGCCTCGCGAGGCGTTGAGCAGGTGCGCGCCGCGCTTCATCGCCGCGAACTGCGCCGCGCCGAACATGTTCTTCGTCGCCGCCGTCTCCGGCACGTGCAGGGTCACCACGTCCGAACGCGCCAGCAGGTCGTCCAGGCCGGTGGCCGCGCGCGCGTTGCCCAGCGACAGCTTGGCCTCGATGTCGTGGAACAGCACCTGCATGCCCAGCGCCTCGGCCAGCACCCCGGCCTGGGTGCCGATGTGCCCGTAACCGATGATGCCCAGGGTCTTGCCGCGCACCTCGTGGCTGCCGCTGGCCGACTTCGACCAGCCGCCGCGGTGGCACTGCGCGTTCTTCTGCGGGATCCCGCGCATCAGCAGCACCGCCTGCGCCACCACCAGTTCGGCCACCGAGCGGGTGTTGGAGTAGGGGGCGTTGAACACGGGGATGCCCGCCAGCTCGGCGGCGTCCAGGTCGACCTGGTTGGTGCCGATGCAGAAGCAGCCCACCGCGATCAGGCGCTTGGCCTCGGCCAGCACCTCGGCGCTGAGGTGCGTGCGCGAGCGGATGCCGACGATGTGGGCCTCGGCGATCCGCGTCTTCAGCTCGTCCTCCGGCAGCGACTTCTCGTGGAACTCGATCTGCTGGTAACCGGCCGCCCGGAACGTCTCCAGCGCCGTTCGGCTGACCCCTTCGAGCAGCAGCACGCGGATGTCCGATTTCGGAAAGGAGGTCTTCTTGGGCGACATGCGCGGCGGCTTCCGTGGGAGTCGGGTGGAGGTGGCGGGAGCCGTCAACTATGCCAGAACCCCCTCGCGTTTGCCGCACTGCGGCATGGCCTTTTCGCGCGTTCCGCGGAACACCGTGTGCGGCGCTGCGAGCCAATGGCCACGCACGGAAAGTTGCCCCTGAAACGCTCTCCGGCTCCCGCCTTCGCAGCGGTGTTGTAGGAGCTCCCTTCAGGGGAGACCCGAGGATGTTGGAAGGCGCCGGTTCGTCCCAACCGATCCTCTCCGGAGCGTCGGCGTTGAACATGGCTGCGTTCCAGCCACCTCGGGTCGCCCCTGAAGGGAGCTCCTACAGGACAAGCTTGCGCTGGACGCAACGCGGCATCGCTGGCACGCTTCGGCGCTCCCGCACGCGCGCGTCCGCCGCCAGTCCCTCCATGACCGACCCCCGCCTGGCCGACCTCCGGCAGACACTGCCCGACCTGCGCCTGAAGACCGACCCCGCCGACCTCGAACACTATGGCCGCGACTGGACCCGGCGCTGGACCCCCGCACCGCTCGCCATCGCCCTGCCGGCCACCGTCGACGAAGTGCAGGCCATCGTCCACTGGGCCAACCGCCACCGCGTCGCCATCGTCCCCTCCGGCGGCCGCACCGGCCTGTCCGGCGGCGCCGTGGCCGCCGATGGCGAACTGGTGCTGAGCCTGGAACGCATGAACAAGGCGCTCGCCTTCGATCCGGTCGACCGCACGCTGACCGTGCAGGCCGGCATGGTCCTGGAGGCGGTGCACAACGCCGCACGCGAACACGGCCTGGTCTATCCGGTCGACTTCGGCGCCCGCGGCTCCTGCACGATCGGCGGCAACATCGCCACCAACGCCGGCGGCATCCGCGTGATCCGCTACGGCAACACCCGCGAATGGATCGCCGGCCTGACCGTGGTCACCGGCGCCGGCGAGGTGCTCGAACTCAACCGCGCCCTGGTCAAGAACTCCAGCGGCTACGATTTCCGCCAGTTGCTGGTCGGCTCCGAAGGCACCCTCGGCATCGTCGTCGAGGCGATCCTGCGCCTGGCCGACCCGCCGCCGCCGAGCAACGTCATGCTGCTGGCGCTGCCCTCGTTCGAAGTGCTGATGCAGGTCTTCGCCGAGTTCCGCGGCCGCCTGCACCTGGAGGCCTTCGAGTTCTTCACCGACCGCGCCCTGCGCCACGTCCTCGCCCACGGCGTGCAGAAGCCGCTGGACGAGGAATACCCGTACTACGTGGTCACCGAGTTCGCCAGCGACGACGAGGCCACCGAGGCCGCGGCCATGGCCGCCTTCGAGCACTGCATGGAGCAGGGCTGGGTCGCCGACGGCGCGATCAGCCAGAGCGACGCCCAGGCCGCGCAGATCTGGCGCCTGCGCGAAGGCATCACCGAGGCCGTGGCGCGCTACAAGCCGTACAAGAACGACGTCTCGGTGCGGATCTCGGCGATGCCCGCGTTCCTGGCCGAGACCCAGGCGCTGCTCGGCCAGGCCTATCCGCATTTCGACGTGGTCTGGTTCGGCCACATCGGCGACGGCAACCTGCACATCAACGTGCTCAAGCCCGA
>CAZBDE010000388.1:0-2318 GCA_964490415.1 uncultured Pseudoxanthomonas sp.
GCGTTCGGCCGGCAGCTGGCGCCCGGTCAGCTCGCCGATGCTGCGCTTGCGCGACAGCCCGGCCAGCACCGGCACGCCCAGCTCGGCGAAGCGCTCGAGCCGGGCCAGCAGCTCGACGTTGTGCGCGGTGGTCTTGCCGAAGCCGAAGCCCGGGTCGACGACCAGGTGCTTCTTCGGGATCCCGGCCAGTTCGGCGGCGAAGATCCGCTCGGCGAGGAAGCGGTGCACCTCGGCGACGACGTCGTCGTAGCGCGGGTCGTCCTGCATCGAGCGCGGTTCGCCGAGCATGTGCACCAGCACCACCGGCACACCGAGCGCGGCGGCGGCTTCCAGCGCGCCGTCGGCGCGCAGCGCGCGGACATCGTTGATCATGCCCGCGCCGGCCGCCACCGCCGCGCGCATCACTTCGGGCTTGCAGGTGTCCACGCTGACCGGCAACGCGGTTTCGCGCGCCAGGCGCTCGATGACCGGCACCACGCGGCGCAGCTCCTCTTCCAGCGGCACGTCCTCCGCCCCGGGGCGGGTGGATTCGCCGCCCACGTCGAGGAGGTCGGCGCCCGCTTCGGCCAGCTCCAGGCCGTGCGCCACCGCCGCGTCGGCGGTGGCGTGCGCGCCGCCGTCGGAAAACGAATCGGGGGTGACGTTGACGATGCCCATCACCCGGGCGCGGTCCAGCCTCAGGATGCGGCCGGCGCAATCCAGGCTGGGGGAGACATCGAACATCGGCATCGGCCCGAGGGAGTTGCACGCAAGTCTGGCCCTTGCGGATGCCGCAGACAATCCCGCGCCCCATCGCTCCGTCGTCCCGGCGGCAGATCAGCGGCCGCCGATCTCCGCGTCGAAGCGCGCGGCGCGGCGACGCGCATACAGGCCGAAGCAGAACGCGCCGCTCGCCAGCAGCACCGAAATCGCCACCAGCGGCAACGGCAGCCGACCCAGCGCATAGAAGATGGCGGTGACCGTCAGCATCATCGAGGCGCCGGCGAAACCGCCCGTGGCGCGGCTGCGCCACGGGTTGTGCACGTAGTAGCTGCGCCGCGGTTCGCGGTCCTGCTGCGGATCGGCCATGCGCGGCCCCGCTCAGGTCTGCGTGGCGGGTCCGCCCACCGGCGGCAGCGGGCGCGGATCGTTGCGATCGCCGCCGCCCTTGCCGGTCTTGTCCCAGCCCTGCGGCGGCGGCACGTCGCGGCCTTCCATGATCGCGTCGATCTGCGGCACGTCGATGGTCTCGTATTCGAGCAGCAGCCTGGCCATCTGGTGCAGCTTGTCGATGTTCTCGGTCAGGATGGACTTGGCCCGGTTGTAGGCGCTGTCCAGGATATCGCGCACCACCTCGTCGATCTTGCGCGCGGTCTCGTCGGACACGCTCTTGTGCTGGGTCACCGAGCGGCCGAGGAACACTTCGTCCTCTTCCTCGCCATAGGCGATCGGCCCCAGCTCCTCGGACAGGCCCCACTTGGTGACCATGTTGCGGGCCATCTTGGTCGCGCGCTCGATGTCGTTGGACGCACCGGTGGTGACCTTGTCGACGCCGAAAATCAGCTCCTCGGCCACGCGGCCACCGTACAGCGTCGCCAGGCGGCTGTGCAGGCTTTCGCGGGTGGAACTGTAGCGATCGCCCTCGGGCAGGAACTGGGTCACGCCCAGGGCCCGGCCGCGCGGGATGATGGTGACCTTGTAGACCGGGTCGTGGTCCGGCACCAGGCGGCCGATGATGGCGTGGCCGGCCTCGTGGTAGGCGGTGTTGGTCTTCTCCTCTTCGCTCATCGCCATCGAGCGGCGCTCGGCGCCCATCAGGATCTTGTCGCGGGCGCGGTCGAAGTGGTCCATGCGGACCTCCCTGGCGCTCTCGCGCGCGGCGAACAGCGCCGCCTCGTTGCACAGGTTGGCCAGGTCCGCGCCGGAGAAGCCTGGCGTGCCGCGGGCGATCACCATCGGCTCCACGTCGTCGGCCAGCGGCAGCTTGCGCATGTGCACCTTGAGGATCTGCTCGCGGCCGCGCACGTCGGGCAGGCCGACCACGACCTGGCGGTCGAAGCGGCCCGGGCGCAGCAGCGCCGGGTCGAGCACGTCCGGACGGTTGGTCGCGGCGATCACGATCACGCCCTCGCCACCCTCGAAGCCGTCCATCTCGACCAGCAGCTGGTTCAGCGTCTGCTCGCGCTCGTCGTTGCCGCCGCCCAGGCCCGCGCCGCGATGGCGGCCGACCGCGTCGATTTCGTCGATGAACACGATGCAGGGCGCGTTCTTCTTGGCCTGCTCGAACATGTCGCGCACGCGGCTCGCGCCGACGCCCACGAACATCTCGACGAAGTCGG
>CAZBDE010000389.1:0-2313 GCA_964490415.1 uncultured Pseudoxanthomonas sp.
CCATCCAGCCGGCGGTGCCGCCGCCGGCGATGACGACGCGCTTGACGGGACGGGGGGAGACGACGGGATCGTTGCTGTGCATGCGGGAGTACTCGGGTGGTTCGGCCGCGGCGGTACGCGCGCGGCGGGTGGATTGGCGTGGGCTCTCAGCGGGCGGCGGCGCGTTGGCGGTTCATCCGCTCGATCAGGTCGCGGAAACGCGACATCGAGGCCAGCACCATGTAGATCGGCAGCAGGTGGCCATTGCGTGCCAGGCGTTCCAGCGCCGCGCCGTCCAGGGCCTGCAGGCGCGCCTCGTCGATGGTGTGGAAGCCGGCCAGGCGGTTGTGCGAGCCATCATCGAGCTTGGCGTCCAGGACGAAGGATTCCAGCAACTCGTGGCGCTGCAGCGCCTCGATGAACGCCGGCGTGGCCATGATGCCGTCGTGCAGTGCGAGCAGCACCGACTTGGCCTGCTCGAGGTACTCGGTGTTGCCGCCGAAATCGCGGAACAGGGCCTCGCCGCTGTCGCTGCCGCCGCACACGCGGGGATGGTCGAGGTCGATATGGATGTGGCGTTCGCTGCCGGAGATCCCGATCAGGAACGGTTGCCGCTGCACGGACAGCGGAATGTACGTCGCATCCCAGCGCTCGCCCTCCAGGAACAGGTTGGCGCCTTCCTGCAGGCCGAAAAGGGCCAGCGGATGGAAGCCGCCAGAGGCGTCGCGGTGGAACACGATCGGATAGTGCGCCTGCACGCTGCGGAACTCTTCCGGGAACGTGGGCGCGTACATGATGTCGTCGCCGAGCGCGGCGCCGTGGCCGGAAGCCACCCTCAGGTCGCGGTGGTCGACGTTGTTCAGAAGTGCGTGGTTGCTCATCGGCTCTGCTGCTTCCGCGGCCGCATGCCGCGTCCTGCGGCATCGTGCCCGATCCGTTGACCCGAATAAAGATCGGGCCCGAAGAGGGAAGGGACCGCTGGAATTCCAGCGGCCCCTTCCGGTCGCGCGACCTGGGAGGAGTCGCGCGACCGTGCTGCGTCAGAACCGGTAGCGCACCCCGAACATGTAGCGCGGACCGGTCTGCGTGGCGAACCGCACCATGTTCTCGTGGCGGGCGTGGATCCGCTGCGTCTCGTCGGTGAGGTTGATGCCCTCCAGGCTCAGCGTGAGGTTCTCCAGGACTTCGTAGCTGATGATCGCATCCAGCTGGCCGTAGGCCTCGGTCCAGTTCGGATTGGCTGGCACGCCGCCACCGCCGATGCCGTTCAGGAACTCGTCGCGCCAGTTGTAGGCCGCACGCACCTGCCACTTGTTCTTGTCGTAGAACGCCACCAGGTTGGCCGAGTCGCTCAGGCCCACCATCGGGTACTGCGTGCCCAGGTCGGCGTTGTCGAAGGTCAGGCCCGAGTCCACCTTGGTGTAGTTCGCCGCCAGGCCGAAGCCGGACTCGCCGAACACGTGCTGGACGTTGATCTCGAATCCGTCCAGGTGGTCCGAGCGCTGGTTGGACGGCGTGGTGATGTCGAACCCGGCGATCGGGTCGCCCGGCTGGCCGACGATGCTGCCCGTGCTCTGTCCGGCCGCGTTCTGGCCGGTGTAGTTGACACCCGGCGAACCGGCGTAGTTGGCGAAGATGTAGTCGCGGATGCAGGGCAGGTCGCCCGTCGTGCAGGTTCCGCTGTTGACGGCCGCGTTCCAGTACGCGCCGCCCACCGGCGTATGCAGGGCGAACGGCTCCTCGCGCACGATCGTGTCGCTGATGAAGTTCTTGATGTTCTTGCGGAAGTAGCCCGCCGACACGTAGCTCGCTTCGCCGTAGTACCACTCCACCGACAGGTCGAAGTTCCTGGAGAGCAGCGGCTCCAGCGCCGGGTTGCCGCGGCTGCCGTCGCCGCCATCCACGCGCACGATGTTGGCCAGGCGCTGGCCGCCCTGGATCTGCTGCCAGCCCGGACGCCCGATCGTCTCGCTGTAGCTGCCGCGCAGGACGATTTCGTCGGTGACGTGCAGCGCCATGTCCAGGTTCGGCAGGAAGTAGTCGTAATCGCCTTCCAGCTCGGTGAAACCCTGGCCGGGCTCGTACGTGACGTACAGCTCGTTGGCCGCATCCCAGGAGATGCCGTTGGCGATGCGCACCAGCGCCGAGGACTCCACGTCGGTCTGCTCGTAGCGCACGCCGACCGCCACGTCCAGCGGCATCGACCAGTCGAAGCTCGTCGTCCACTGCACGTACGCACTCTGCGACTTCTCGGTGGTGCGCAGGTCGTCGGTGAACTGGGTCGGCATCTGGTAGCAGGAGGCGTCGCAGTCTCCGTCCCTGAGCGCGACCGCG
>CAZBDE010000390.1:0-2311 GCA_964490415.1 uncultured Pseudoxanthomonas sp.
CGATCTGGTTGACCAGCACCACCGTGGCGAGAATGCCGAAGATGTACCAGATGTTGAAGTTCTTCGGCGCGTAGTACTCGGACATGTGCTTCCGGTACATCGGCGCCAGCGCCGGGGCGCGGGCGTCGACCCAGTCCATCACGCCCGTGGCGGTGCGGGTGAAGATGTTCGCCATCGCTTACGCCCCCTGCGGATCGACGCCCACGACAATCGTGTTGTCGTCGACGTAGTGGTGCGGCGGCACGACCAGGTTGGTCGGTGCCGGCACGCCCTGGAACACGCGCCCGGCCATGTCGAAGCGCGACTTGTGGCACGGGCAGAAGTAGCCGCCCTTCCACTCGGGATCGAACGGCTCGGGGCGGATCTCGGCGGCCATCTCCGGCGAGCAGCCCAGGTGGGTGCACAGGCCGACCAGGACCGAGATCTCCGGCTTGATCGAGCGCAGTTCCGGGTTGGCGGCCAGCACGTAGGCCGGCTGCTGGTCGGCGTTCTGCGACTGCGGGTCGCGCAGATGGCCATCCAGGGTCGGCAGCGCCTCGAGGATGGCCTTCGAGCGCTTCACGATCCAGATCGGCTGGCCGCGCCACTCCAGGATCAGGCGCTGGCCCTCCTGCAGGGCGCTGATGTCGGCGGTCACCGGGGCGCCGGCCAGACGGGCACGCGCACTGGGGTTCCACGACTTGATGAATGGCACTGCGGCGAAACCGGCTCCGACGGCGCCCACCGCAACGGTGGTGGCGGTCAGGAACCGGCGTCGACCCGTATTCACGGGCTTGTGGACCTCATCGTTGGCCATCCGGCACTCCGAAAATCTTCTACTGGTAGCGTTGGCTGCCTGCGGCACGGCACCCCTCACGACAGGCAGGGTCCGACCGCTAAAGACGGCGAAGTGTAACGGAAGGCTTAACAGGCCGACAATGGCGCCGGCCTGGCGCGGCCCGGAATCAGCGCGCGGCCTGCACGCCCCGATAGCGCTCGGCCAGGACCCCGACCCGCTGCACGTAGCGCTGCGTCTCGCTGTAGGGCGGCACGCCCTTGTGCCGGTCCACCGCGCCTTCGCCGGCGTTGTAGCCGGCCGCGGCCAGTGTCAGGTCGCCGTTGAAACGCTTGAGCAGCCAGGCCAGGTACTCGACTCCGCCGCGGATGTTCTGGCTCGCGTCGTAGCTGTCGGCGACCCCGAACCGGCGCGCGGTGGCCGGCATCAGCTGCATCAGCCCCTGCGCCCCGGCGTGCGACAGGGCGGCGGGGTTGAACGCCGATTCGGCGTGGATGATCGCCCGCACGATCGCCTCCTCGACCCCGAACTCGCGCGCCGCGGCGGCGATCTCGGCCTGGTAGGCACTGGTGTTCAGGCGCACGGTGGCGAAGCTCACCCCCGGGTTGACCGCGCAGGCGTAGCACTTCTCGATGTAGCTGTAGGCGATGGTGCGCACCGGCCCGGCGGCCGTGCCGCGTGCCGGCGGGCGGCTGCTGAAGTGGCGCACGCCGTCCTGCATGTAGGAATAGACCTGGCCGCTGACCCGGCGCTGCGGCGCGGCCGCGCGCGGAGCCGGCAGCGGCGCCGGCACGATCGCGTCGGAGCGGTCCACCGCCGGGGTCATGACCGCCTGCTGCGCGCCGTCAGGCGGGGCGGCCACCGGCGTGGCCGCCGGGGCGGGCGGCGGGCGGGCCTTGGCCGTGTACGGGCGGCTGCGTTCCGGGGTGTAGCGGGCGGACACCTCGCAGGTGGCCCCGGGCACGCGCTTGGTCACGTAGGCCGGCACCCCGTCGGCACCGACGCAGCGGTACAGCGTGCCCGCACTGGCCGGCAAGGCGGCCAGCGCCAGCAGCATGGCGCCCGCATTCCCCAACATCCCCTTCATGGCGCGGAGTATCCCGGCTTCCCCAGCCCTTGCCAAGCCATTGTCCGACAAGCGGAAAAACGTGCCGCGCGGCACGCACCGGACGCCCCGCGGGGCGCGTCCGGCTTACAATGCGCACCCCTGCCCGCCTGGATTAACCGCCATGACCGGGATGAACGCCACGCCGGACCCGCGTCCGGATGCCGCCATCGCGCCCGTCGACTCCCCCGCCTCCCCCCTGCTGCCGCTGCCGGGCCAGGCCCCGCGCACGATCCCGGGGGGCGCCCGCGGCAAGCTCTACATCAAGACCCACGGCTGCCAGATGAACGAGTACGACTCGGCCAAGATGGCCGACGTGCTCGCCGAGCACGAGGGCCTGGAGCTGACCGACGACCCGGCCGAGGCCGACGTGGTCCTGGTCAACACCTGCTCGATCCGCGAGAAGGCGCAGGAGAAGGTGTTCAGCCAGC
>CAZBDE010000391.1:0-2310 GCA_964490415.1 uncultured Pseudoxanthomonas sp.
CGGCCGCAGGCCGGCGCCGGGGGACATGAGCGGCAGGGGGCATCGCGGCGAACCCCACCCCCGCCACCTCACCGCCGCTCTCCCTTAGCCCGTTTCGCCCCCTTCGCCCAAACGCCCTTCTTCCTTCACTCCCAACCGCCCCTTCGCCAGAACCAGTCCACACCCCTGAATGTTTCCGGTGAAACGATCAGCCCGGAGCCGTTACAATCCGCGCTCCCAGCCAGCAGGAGTTGCCCGGATGAAGCTCGGATCCCTCAAGGAAGGCGGCCGCGACGGCACCCTGGTGGTGGTGTCGCGCGACCTGGCGCGCGCCGTGCGCGCCACCGGCATCGCCGCGACCCTGCAGCAGGCACTGGACGACTGGCAGCGCATCGCGCCCCGGCTGGTGGCCCTGGCCGAGACGCTGGAAGCCGGCAGCGCCGACGGCGCCTTCGCGCTGGAGGCCGAAGCCCTGGCCGCACCCCTCCCGCGCGCCTACGAATTCGTCGACGGCAGCGCCTACCTGCCGCACGTCGAGCGCGTGCGCCGCGCCCGCGGCGCCGACGTGCCGGAGAGCTTCTACAGCGACCCGCTGATGTACCAGGCCACCAGCGCCGGCTTCCTGGGGCCGCGCGACGCCGTGCGCGTGACCAGCGAAGACCAGGGCATCGACCTGGAGGCCGAGATCGTGGTGGTCACCGACGACGTGCCGATGGCGGCCACGCCCGAACAGGCCGCCGCGCACATCCAGCTGGTCGGACTGGTCAACGACGTTTCCCTGCGCAACCTGATCCCGGCCGAGCTGGCCAAGGGCTTCGGCTTCCTGCAGTCCAAGCCGCGCTCGGCGCTGTCGCCGGTGTTCGTCACCCCGGACGAACTGGGCCCGGCGTGGCGCGGCAACAAGCTGCACCTGCCGCTGCTGACCCACGTCAACGGCGAATGGTTCGGCGCCCCGGAAGCCGGCGAGGACATGCAGTTCGACTTCGCCCAGCTGGTCGCCCATGCGGCCAGGACCCGGCCGCTGGCGGCCGGCACCCTCGTCGGCTCGGGCACGATCGCCAACCAGGATGTGTCCCGCGGCGCCTCCTGCTTCGCCGAGAAGCGCACGGTCGAGGCGCTGCGCGACGGCCGCCCGAGCACGCCGTTCATGAAGTTCGGCGACCGGGTCCGGATCGAGATGCTGGACCGCGACGGGCGCAGTCTGTTCGGCGCGATCGAGCAGCGGATCGAACGCCAGCCCCTGCCCGGGCAGGGCTGAACCGGCGGGCGGCGTCCGCCGCGCGACCGGCGGAGGTGGCGCCGCCGCCGCGGCGCGCTATCGTGCGCGCTGGGGAGCCGGCCGGCCGGCGGAGACGTGGCATGGACGAAGGTCTGCACCTGTATTCCTACTGGCGCTCCAGCGCCGCCTACCGCGTGCGCATCGCCCTGGCGCTGAAGGGGCTCGCCTACGAGACCGTGCCGGTGCACCTGCTCAAGGGTGGCGGCCAGCAGCACGCACCCGACTATGCCGCGCTCAACCCGCAGCAGCTGGTGCCGCTGCTGCTCCACGGGCGCCGCGCGGTGCGCCAGTCGCTGGCGATCATGGAGTACCTGGAGGAGGTTTGGCCGGAGCAGGGCACGCCGCTGCTGCCGGACACCGCCCGCGAGCGCGGCCGGGTGCGCGGGCTGGCGCTGCTGGTGGCCTGCGACATCCATCCGCTCAACAACCTGCGCGTGCTGCAGTTCTTCGAAGGCCAGTGGAACGTGCCGCAGGCCGAGCGCGACGAGTGGGTGCGGCACTGGATCGTCGAAGGCCTGGCCGCCTTCGAGGCGCTGGTGGCCGACGACCCGGCCACCGGCGCGTTCTGCCACGGCGATGCGCCCGGGCTGGCCGACTGCTGCCTGGTGCCGCAGCTGTTCAACGCGCGCCGCTTCGGCCTCGACCTGGCGCCGTGGCCGACCCTGGCGCGGATCGAGCAGGCCTGCCTGGCGCTGCCGGCGTTCCGCGACGCGGCGCCTGAAGCCCAGCCCGACGCGCCGCGCGCGTAAAAAAGAAAAAAGGGAAAAAGGGGACGGAGGCATTTAAGCGCAACGCGCTTAAATGCCTCCGTCCCCTTTTTCCATCCGCCGCGCGATCAGACGGCCTCGGGTCGCCCCTGAAGGGCGCTCCTACAACAACGCCGGGTCAGACGAAGCCGTGGCTGATGGTGGGCGAGGCGGGGATGGCGTTCACGTCGGCGTAGGGGTCGTGCTCGGCGTCGGCGCCTTCGGACAGGCGGAACTTCAGCGCCAGGCCATCGCGCGAGTCGGCCGCGCGCAGCGCTTCCTCCTGCTCGATGCGGCCCTGCTTGA
>CAZBDE010000392.1:0-2291 GCA_964490415.1 uncultured Pseudoxanthomonas sp.
CCAGAGCGCGCTGGGCCTGTCCGGCGGCCAGCAGCAGCGCCTGTGCATCGCCCGCGCCGTGGCCCTGCGCCCGGACGTGCTGCTGCTCGACGAACCCACCTCCGCACTCGATCCGATCTCGACCAGCCGCATCGAGCAGCTGATCGAGGAACTCAAGCTCGACTACACCATCGCCATCGTCACCCACAACATGCAGCAGGCCGCGCGCGTGTCCGACTTCACCGCGTTCATGTACCTGGGCGACCTGATCGAGCACGACCGCACCCAGGTCATCTTCTCCAGCCCCTCGAAGCAGCAGACCGAGGACTACATCACCGGGAGGTTCGGCTGATGAGCACCATCCAGCCCCACGAGCACATCGTCAAGAGCTACGACGAGGAGCAGCGCCACATCGTCGAGGAAGTGGTGCGCATGGGCCAGACCGCGGTGGCGCAGCTGGAAGCGGCGCTGGACGTGGTCGACCGCCGCGACGACAACGCCGCGCGCCGGATCGTGGCCAACGACGAATCCATCGACGAGAGCGAACGCCGGATCAGCCACGACGTGATGCTGCTGGCCCTGCGCGGCCCGATGGCGCGCGACCTGCGCGAGATCCTCGCCGGCCTGCGCATCCCCGCCGACATCGAGCGGATCGGCGACTACGCCGCCAACGTGGCGAAGCGCTCGATCGCACTCAACGCCTCGCCACCGCTGCCGCACATCTCCGGGCTGCGCGCGCTCGGCCTGCTCGCCGCCGGCCAGGTCCGCCAGGCGCTGCGCGCCTACCGCGAGGGCGACGGCGAACTGGCCCTGCAGGTGCGCGACAACGACGCCCGCCTGGACCAGCAGTACACCGCGCTGTTCCGCGAGCTGCTGACCTACATGATGGAAGATCCGCGCAACATCACCCCGTGCACGCACCTGCTGTTCATGGCCAAGAACCTGGAGCGGATCGGCGACCACGCCACCAACATCGCCGAGAACGTCTGGTTCCTGCTGCACGGCGAGCAGCCGCTGCCGCCGCGCGACAAGCGCGACGAGACCAACACCACCGGCGTGGCCTGAGCGCGCGGCGGCGCCCGCGCCGCCCGGCTTCGACACCGCGGCACCCGGGCGCAGGTCCCGCGCCGCGGCTCCACGCGAAGATAACCAGCCCGGGAGCGGGCGGCGTTAGACTGGCGGCCCCCACGACGGCCGGCGCGCCGGTTCGCGCCCCCATCCCGGAGCAATCGCCATGTCCAAGCAGAAACCCGCCGCCATCGCGCTCGGCACCGCCCTGGCCGGCCTGACCCTGAGCGGCGGCGCCTTCGCCATGGAACCGCTGGCCCAGGGCTACATGCTCGCCGCCGGCGAGGCCGCCAAGGCCCAGGAAGGCAAGTGCGGCGAAGGAAAGTGCGGCATCGAGAAGGTCGATACCGACAAGGACGGGCGCGTCTCGCAGGCCGAGTTCGCCGCCGCCCACCCCGACAAGGCCGAGCAGTTCGCCAGGATCGACACCAACGCGGACGGCTTTCTCGACGAGGCCGAGCGCAAGGCCCACCACGCGGCCAAGGGCAGCGAGGGCAAGTGCGGCGAGAAGACCGAAAAGAAGGCCGGCGAGGGCAAGTGCGGGGAAGGCAAGTGCGGCGAGGGCAAGTGCGGCGGGATGGCGTAGTCGCGCCTGCACCGGTCCATGAGCCTGCATGAGGCCAGCGCCGGTCTCGGGCTGCGGCGCGCGCTGCTCGACGAACTGCGCGCCGCGCCTCCCGGCGCCTTCGATTTCCTCGAGTGCGCACCGGACAACTGGATCGGCGTGGGCGGACGGCTGGGCGAGGCCCTGGATGAGCTGTCGACGCGGCATCCGCTCACCTGCCACGGCCTGTCGCTGTCGCTGGGCGGGCCCGGGCCGCTGGACGAGGTGTTCCTGGCCAAGACCCGGCGTTTCCTCGACCGCCACAAGGTGGCGCTGTACAGCGAGCACCTGAGCGCCTGCAGCGACGAGGCCGGGCACCTTTACGACCTGATGCCGGTGCCCTTCACCGACGCGAGCGTGCGGCATGCCGCCGCGCGCATCCGCCGCGTCCAGGACCTGCTCGGCCGGCGCATCGCGGTGGAGAACGTTTCCTACTACGCCGCCCTGCCGGTGGCGCCGGCGCCGGCGCAGGCGCTGGACGAAGCCGATTTCGTCGGGGCGGTGCTGGCCGAGGCCGACTGCGACCTGCTGCTGGACGTGAACAACGTCTACGTCAACGCGGTCAACCACGGCTACGACGCGCGTGCCTTCCTGGCGCGGATGCCGGCCGCGCGCATCGCCTCGTACCACGTCGCCGGCC
>CAZBDE010000393.1:0-2280 GCA_964490415.1 uncultured Pseudoxanthomonas sp.
GCGCTCTTGAAGTTGTCGCGCTCGGTGTCGCGGGCGATGGTCTCGATCGACTGGCCGGTGTGCTGGGCCAGGATCTCGTTCAGCCGCGCGCGCATGCTCAGGATCTCGCGGGCGTGGATGTCGATGTCGGTGGCCTGGCCCTGGAAGCCGCCCAGCGGCTGGTGGATCATCACCCGCGAATTCGGCAGCGCGTAACGCTTCTTGGCGGCGCCGGCGGCCAGCAGCACCGCGCCCATCGAGGCCGCCTGGCCGACGCAGATCGTGCTCACGTCCGGCTTGATGTACTGCATGGTGTCGTAGATCGCCATCCCTGCGGTGACCAGGCCGCCGGGCGAATTGATGTACAGGCTGATGTCCTTCTCGGGGTTCTCGGCCTCGAGGAACAGCATCTGGGCGATGATCACGTTGGCGACGTGGTCCTCGACCGGGCCGACCAGGAAGATCACCCGTTCCTTGAGCAGGCGCGAATAGATGTCGTAGGCGCGCTCGCCGCGGCTGGTCTGTTCGACCACCATCGGGACCAGGTTCAGGGCTTTGGTCGGGATCATGCTCATCTGTGCGTGCGCTCCTGGTGCGTGCCGGCGTTCGGGTGCGGGCGCCCGGCGGTCCGGGCGTCCTCGGTCAGCATAGCGGGCGCGGCGGCCGGGCCGCACCCGCCGCCGGCATCATCCCCGGATCGCGTCCTGGAACGACAGCGGCGTCTCGGTGTGCTGGGCGCGCTCGGCGATCCAGTCGATCACCTGCTCTTCCATCACCCGGTTCTGCAGTCCCTGCATCAACTGGGGGTCGTTGCGGTACATCTCAACCACCTGCTCCGGCTCCTCGTAGGTGGAAGCGATCAGGCGCAGGGTTTCGTTCACGCGCCTGGGGTCCAGGCGCAGGTCGTGGCGGCGGGCCACCTCGCCGACCAGCAGGCCGGCCAGCACGCGCTTGCGCGCCGGCTCCAGGAACGCCTCGTGGGCGTCGGCCGGGGGCTGGCCCGGATCGCGGCCGCTGCGGCGGATCTGCTCGACCTGCTGGGCGAGCATGGCGCGGGCCTCGTTCTCGACCAGGCGCGGCGGCAGCTCGACGTGGGCCCAGGTGGCGGTCAGCTGCTCGCCGACCTCGCGGCGCAGGCGGTTCATCAGCGCGCCCTTGAGCTCGCGCGCCAGGTTGCTGCGGATGTCGTCGCGGAACTTGTCCGCTTCGCCGCTCCTGACGCCGAAGCTCTTGATGAAGGCGGCATCGACTTCCGGCAGCACCGGCTCGGACACCTGGGCCAGGACCACGTGGACCTGGGCGGTCTTGCCGGCCAGCTGCGGCTGGCGCCAGTTCTCCGGGAAGGCCACGTCGAGCACGTGCTCCACGCCCGGGACCTGCCCGGCCAGCGCGTTCTCCAGCGCCGGCAGCAGCTGGCCGGAGCCGATCACGGTGCTGAAGCGCTCTTCGCCCTCGGCCGGCTGGCGGAAGCCCTCGAACTCGGTCCACAGCACGCCGCCGACCTGGTCGCCTTCCTGCGCGGCGCGCTCGACCTTGTTCCAGGTACGGCGCTGCAGGCGCAGGTTGCCGATCATCGTGTCGATGTCGGCGTCGGTCACCTCGGCGGTGTGGCGCACGACGGTGAGCCGGGTGACGTCGACGTCGCCGAAGTCCGGCACCACCTCGAAGGTGGCGACGAAATCCAGCTCGCCCTCGCCGGCGCGGTCGATGCGCGGGTTGCCGGCCAGGCGCAGGTCGTGCTCGCGCACGGCCGAATCGAAGGTCTGGCGGACCAGGCCGCCGAGCACCTCGGCCTTGACCTGATCGCCGTAGCGCTGCGCGATCACCTTCGCCGGCACCTTGCCGGGACGGAAGCCCTTCATCTTCGCGGTGCGCGCGATCTCGCGCAGGCGCCCGCTGACGCCGGACTCCAGCTGCTCCGCCGGCAGGCTGAAGTTCATGCGGCGCTCGAGATTGCCGGTGGATTCGACGGAAACTTGCATGTGCTCTGGCTCCTGCGGCCGCAGCTCCTGCCACGGCGGAAAATTCGGTTGTCTGGTGGGTTCCGGCGCCGCTTTTGCCGCCGGCCCGACGGAACGCGCTAGTTTCGCCCATCCGCTGCGGCTGCGCCAGCCCGAGGCAGGCCCGGCATTGACAGCCATGGCGGGGTTTCCGGACAATGGCCGGCCTTCCGGAGGCCTTCGGGCATCGGGAAGCCGGGCTCGGCGAGCCTCGAGGCAGTGGCGAAGCCGGACCGACCCAGCACACCGGGGTATAGCGCAGTCTGGTAGCGCGCCTGCTTTGGGAGCAGGATGTCGGGGG
>CAZBDE010000394.1:0-2270 GCA_964490415.1 uncultured Pseudoxanthomonas sp.
GTGACGTGGGCGATTTCGTGCGAGAGCACCGCCGCGACCTCGTCCTCGCGCTGGGCGGTGAGGACCAGGCCGGCGTTCATGCCGATGTAGCCGCCCAGGGTGGCGAAGGCGTTGATCTGCCGGTCCCGGAGCATGAACAGGGTGTAGGGCTGCTCGGGCCGGTCGCTGTTGGCGCCCAGGCGGTTGCCCATCGACTGCAGCCAGTCCTCGAGCAGCGGGTCTTCGAGCAGGTATCCGTAGTTGCGCAGCTCGCGCAGCATCATCCCGCCGTACTCGGCCTGCCTGGCCGGGGTCAGCAGTTCGCCGGCGGAGGAGCCGATGTCGGGCAGGCGCGATTCGTCCTGGGCCGGCGCGCGCAGCGGAGCCAGGCTCAGGGACAGGGCGGCGGCCAGCAGCAGGTAGCGCAAGGGGCGATCTCCGGGAGACGGGTCAGGATGACGGCGGCACGGCGCGGTCGGGTGAATAGCCGGTTAATCCACTGTGTTCCATCCGTGGAGGCGGGTTCGGCCCGCGCGGCTACCATATCCACACAGACCCCATCCGTCCCGCGGAGTTTCCCGATGACCCCGTCCGCCCCCCCGATCACCCTCTATTCCACCGCCATCTGCCCGTACTGCGTGGCGGCGAAGAACTTCCTCAGGAGCCAGGGTCGCGAGTGGATCGAGGTCCGCATCGACCTGGACCCGGTCGAGCGCGAGAAGATGCTGCGCCTGGCCCGCCGCACCAGCGTGCCGCAGATCTTCGTCGGCGAAACCCACGTCGGCGGCTACGACGACATGATGGCCCTGCACCGCGCCGGCAGGTTGCGGCCGCTCCTGGACGGGCACGGTCTGGACGGGCAGGCGCCGGAGGCCTCGGCGTGAGCAACGGCGACGAGGTGCAGGGCGGGGGCGACCGCGTCCGCGAGTTCACCGAATTCCGCCAGCGCATGAACCAGCGCATCCTGGCCGAACCCAACCAGGTCGTGCGCCGCTTCTTCGCCCTGGACACGCAGACCTACCAGGCCGGCGCGCTGGACGTGAAGACCAAGGAACTGCTGGGCCTGGTCGCCTCGCTGGTCCTGCGCTGCGACGACTGCATCAGTTACCACGTGGCCCAGTGCAGGGAGGCCGGGGTGGACCGCGAGGAGTTCTTCGAGACGTTCTCGGTGGGCCTGGTGGTGGGCGGCTCGATCGTGATCCCGCACCTGCGCCGGGCGGTGGACTTCCTCGACCGGCTCGAGGCCGGAGCGGATGGCGCCGCGGTGCCGGTGCACGACCACGGCTGAGGGCCGACGCCGCGCCATGGCGGTCCCGGCGCCGCTCCGACGCCGGTTGCGCCCGGGGTTGCCGCAGGCGTGGCATGGGCCGTCCTCCCAAGGTCGAGGTGGGGGATTCAGCGGCGATCGGGCATAATTTCAGCAACAACTTTCCCCTCCCCACGCGCCGCGCCCGCCTGCCGGGCCCGTGCGCCTGTTCCCGGAACTCACACCTCATGACCCAGAAGATCACGGTCATCCGCGGCGATGGCATCGGCCCGGAGATCATGGATGCGACCCTGCACGTGCTCGACCGGCTCGGCGCCGGCCTGGAGTATGAATTCGCCGACGCCGGCGTGGTCGCGCTGGAAAAGCACGGCGACCTGATGCCGCAGGAGACCCTGGACTCCATCGCCCGCAACCGGATCGCGCTGAAGAGCCCGCTGAGCACCCCGATCGGCGGCGGCTTCACCTCGATCAACGTCAGCCTGCGCCGCCACTTCGACCTGTACGCCAACGTGCGCCCGGCCAAGTCGTTCCCGAACACCCGGTCGCGTTTCGGCGACGGCGTGGATCTGGTCACCGTGCGCGAGAACACCGAGGGCGCCTACCTGGCCGAAGGCCAGGAATTGTCGGCCGACGGCCAGACCGCGGTGTCCGGCTCGCGGATCACCCGCATGGGTTCCGAGCGGATCGTGCGCTACGCCTTCGAGCTGGCCCGCAAGACCGGGCGGAAGAAGGTCACCGCGGTGCACAAGGCCAACATCATCAAGTCGACCTCGGGCCTGTTCCTGGCCGTGGCCCGCGAAGTGGCGGCGGACTACCCGGACATCGAGTTCCAGGAAATGATCGTCGACAACGCCTGCATGCAGCTGGTGATGCGTCCGGAACAGTTCGACATCCTGGTCACCACCAACCTGTTCGGCGACATCATCTCCGACCTGTGCGCCGGCCTGGTCGGCGGCCTGGGCCTGGCCCCGGGGGCCAACATCGGCGAGCACGCGGCGATCTTCGAGGCCGTGCACGGCACCGC
>CAZBDE010000395.1:0-2263 GCA_964490415.1 uncultured Pseudoxanthomonas sp.
CTCATGCAGCAGATCGCGCCGGCCGGCCCGATCTACCAGGCCGGCACGCTGAGCGGCAACCCGGTGGCGATGGCCGCCGGCCTGGCGATGCTGGAGCTGGTCCAGGCGCCGGGTTTCCACGAGCGCCTGGCGGCCGCCACCGCGACGCTGTGCGAAGGCCTGGAGGCCGCCGCGCGCGAGGCCGGCGTGGCGGTCACGACCACCCGCGTCGGCGCGATGTTCGGACTGTTCTTCAGCACGGAGAAGGTCGAGACCTACGCCCAGGCCACCGCCTGCGACACCGCTGCGTTCAACCGCTTCTTCCACGCCATGCTCGAACGCGGCGTGTTCCTGGCGCCTTCGGCGTACGAGGCCGGGTTCCTGTCCAGTGCGCACGACGAGGCGATCGTCGCGGCCACGATCGAGGCCGCGCGCGGGGCCTTCGGGGACGTCGCCCGCGGATGATCGCCCGGGTGCGGCCGCGGCTGTTGCTGCTGGATTTCGACGGCGTCCTGGCGCACTACTCGCACCAGGATCGCATCGCCCACCTGGCCGCCGGCGCCGGCTGCGAACCGGCGCGCGTGGCCGAGGTGCTGTTCGCCTCGGGCCTGGAGACCGAGTACGACAGCGGCCGCATCGATACCGCCGCCTACCTGCGCCGGCTCGGCGATGGACTGGGCTGCCGCGTGGACGAGGCCGCCTGGATCGCTTCGCGCGTCGCCGGCAACCAGGCCGACGCGCGCGCCATCGACCAGGTACAGGCCGTGGCCGCGCACACGCCGATCGGCGTGCTGACCAACAACGGCGCACTGATGGCCGAGGCGATGCGCACCGTCGTCGCGCCGCTGTTTCCCGTGCTGGAGGACCGGGTGCTGTGCAGCGGCGCGCTGGGCGTCCGCAAGCCGGATCCGGCGATCTTCGCCAGGGCGCTGGCGCATTTCGGCGTGGCGGCGGCACAGGTGCTGTTCGTTGACGACCTGTTCGTCAACGTGCAGGGTGCTCGCAAGGCCGGGCTTCAGGCAGACACCGCGTGCGACGCGCGTGCGCTGGGCCGCGTCCTCAAGCGCCATCGCCTCCTGTAGGAGCTCCCTTCAGGGGCGACCCGAGGCCGCCGGAAGACGCCGTGTTCAACGCCAACGTTCCGAAGGGGACGGGTGGTACGAGCCGGCGCCTTTCGACGGCGTCGGGTCGCCCCTGAAGGGGGCTCCTACAAGGGTATGCGCAGGCCCAGTGGGTTCAGCCGCCGAGAAACCCTGCCACTGCCGCGCGCAGTCGCTTCAGTCCCTCGGCCACCTCGTCATCGGCGATGTTCAGCGCCGGCACCAGGCGCAGCACATCGGGGCCGGCCTGCAACAACAGCAGGCCGTGCGCCGCGGCGTGGTCCAGGATCTCGCCGGCCCGTCCGGCATACGCCGGCTTGAGCACTGCGCCGAGCATCAGCCCGCGGCCGCGCACCTGTTCGAACAGGTCGAACTCTTCGCCGATCGCCAGCAGCCCTTCGCGCAGCGCGTGCGACTGCCGCGACACGTTCGCCGCCACCTGCGGCGAGGCGATCCTGCGCAGCGCCACCCGCGCCACCGCCGCCGCCAGCGGGTTGCCACCGAAGGTCGTACCGTGCGCGCCGAACTGCATCGCCTCGGCGACCTTCGGCCCGGCCAGCATCGCGCCGATCGGGACGCCGCCGCCCAGCGCCTTGGCCAGGGTGACGATGTCCGGCACCACGGCGTCCTGCCAGTGCGCGAACAGGGTGCCGGTGCGGCCCATGCCGGCCTGGATCTCGTCCAGCACCAGCAGCGCGCCGTGGTGGTCGCACAGCGCGCGCACCTGCTGCAGGAATCCGGAGGCCGCGGGCATCACCCCGCCCTCGCCCTGCACCGGCTCGACCATCACCGCGGCCACGTCGCCGGCGGCCATCGCCGTTTCCAGCTGGGTGATGTCGTTGAAGTCGACGTAGCGGAAGCCGCCGGGCAGCGGCTCGTAGCCTTCCTGGTACTTCGGCTGCGCGGTGGCGGTGACCGTGGCCAGGGTGCGGCCGTGGAAGCTGCCGCGGAAGGTGACGATCACCCGCTGCTGCGGCGGCCGGCCCTGCGCGCTCGCCCACTTGCGCACCAGCTTGATCGCCGCCTCGTTGGCCTCGGCGCCGGAGTTGCACAGGAACACCCGCTCGGCGAAGCGCGAGGCCTGCACCAGTTCCTCGGCCAGGCGCAGCGGCGGTTCGCTGTAGAAGATGTTGCTGGTGTGCCACAGCCTGCCGGCCTGCTCGACCAGCGCGGCCTGCAGTTCC
>CAZBDE010000396.1:0-2237 GCA_964490415.1 uncultured Pseudoxanthomonas sp.
GCAGGTCGCCGGGGTGGCCCATGCCCGAGGGCAGGTCGCCGCGCAGGGCGACGATCCGGCGGCAGCCGATCGCGCGATAGAGCTTGAGCAGCTCGCGGATCTCCTCGCGGTTGCCGCCGACGCAGGACAGGTGCGGCGCCGCCTGGAAGCCATGGTGCTGGTTGAGGTGGCGCACCGTCTCGGAGGTGTAGCTCAGGGTCGAGCCACCGGCGCCGAACGTGCAGGACACGTACTCGGGCGCGTGGCCCGCCAGCTTCGCCGCGGCGCGGTCGAGCTGGGCGCGCTGCTCGTCGGTCTTGGGCGGGTAGAACTCGAAGCTGATCCGGGGGGTCATCGCGGCGGGTGGGTGGTGGCGTGCGCGGAATAATATCTCTTTATCGCGATGGATGTGAAGCGGCGAATGGGAAAGGGGGGGGCAGGGTGCCTCCGGGTAACCGCGGGGGCGCGGCATGCCGGTAGACTCGCCCGCTCGTCCAGGCCGGCCCGCATGTCGATCTTCCTCACGCCCTTCGCCCGCACCCGCCTGTTCCCGCGCCCGCCGCGCGGCAACACCCTCCGCGACTGCACGCCGGAGGAATTCGAGCGGTACCTCAACGAACACCCGCCGCTGCGGGTGCTCGACGGCTACGCGCCGTTCTGCAGGCTGCACGTGCACCGCAACTGGACCTCGACGCGCTGCCTGACCGTGCCGGTCACCGACGCGAACCGGCACCTGCTGCGCTCCGGCTACGAGGCGCGTTCGCGCGAGGAGCTGCCGGTGCTGGTGCGCTGGTTCGAGGGCGTGGAGCCGCCGGTGGCGGATTACCTGGTGGTGATCCTCTACAGCCGCGAGCAGCTGGCGAAGGAGGGCTCGCCGATCGAGGCCGACTGGGGCGTGGTCGGCTGCATCTATACCGCCATGCCGGAGGAGATCCCGATGGCGCCGATCACCATGATGCGCAATGCGCTCGGGGTGGAAGAGGGCGGCTCCGGCGTGCCGCTGGATCGCGAGGCCTACCGGCGCAGCGTGGAATTCTGGGAGAACAACGCCAACTGGCGGCCGTAGCGGCCTGGCCTTCCTCGCCGCTGCCGCGGGTGCATGGCCCCCTTCCCTGATCCGCGGCTCGCCCATCAAAAGGGAACGGGCGCCAAGAGGCGCCCGTTGCCATGATGAGCTCCGGTCCGCTCAGTAGCGGTAGTGCTCCGGCTTGTACGGACCTTCCACCGGCACGCCGAGGTAGTCGGCCTGGTCCTGGGTCAGCCGGGTCAGCTTCACCCCGATCTTCTCCAGGTGCAGGCGCGCCACTTCCTCGTCCAGCTTCTTCGGCAGGCGGTAGACGTCCTTGCCGTAGCTGTCCTTGTTCGCCCACAGGTCGATCTGGGCCAGGGTCTGGTTCGAGAACGAGTTCGACATCACGAAGCTCGGGTGCCCGGTGGCGCAGCCCAGGTTCACCAGGCGGCCCTCGGCCAGCAGGAAGATGGAGTTGCCATTGCCGAAGGTGAACTTGTCCACCTGCGGCTTGATGTTGGTCTTCACCGCGCCCGACGCATACAGCGCATCGACCTGGATCTCGTTGTCGAAGTGGCCGATGTTGCAGACGATGGCCTGGTCCTTCATCGCCTTCATGTGATCGAGGGTGATGATGTCCTTGTTGCCGGTGGTGGTGACGTAGATGTCGGCGGTGCCGAGGGTGTCCTCGACCGGCGCGACCTCGAAGCCCTCCATCGCCGCCTGCAATGCGCAGATCGGGTCGATCTCGGTGACCACCACGCGGGCGCCGTAGGCACGCAGCGAGTGCGCCGAACCCTTGCCGACGTCGCCGTAGCCGCAGACCACCGCGACCTTGCCGGCCAGCATCACGTCCATCGCGCGCTTGAGGCCGTCGGCCAGCGACTCGCGGCAGCCGTACAGGTTGTCGAACTTGCTCTTGGTGACCGAGTCGTTGACGTTGATCGCCGGGATCAGCAGGGTGCCGGCCTGGGCCAGCTGGTACAGGCGATGCACGCCGGTGGTGGTTTCTTCGGAAACACCCTTCCAGTCCTTGACCACCCGGGTCCAATACCCCGGGCGCTCGCTGGCCACGCGCTTGAGCAGGTTCTTGATGACCTGCTCTTCGTGCGAGGAGGCCTTTTCATCGACCCAGGTGCTGCCGTTTTCCAGCTCGTAGCCCTTGTGGATCAGCAGGGTGACGTCGCCACCGTCGTCGACCACCAGCTCCGGGCCGGTCAGGGTGCCGTCGGGCAGGGTGAAGGTCAGC
>CAZBDE010000397.1:0-2232 GCA_964490415.1 uncultured Pseudoxanthomonas sp.
AAGGGGATTAATTGCCTCCGTCCCCTTTTAAACCCCTTTTAAACCGTCATGCGCATCGGCCCCCACTCCATCGAACCGCGCGTGGTCCTGGCCCCGATGGCCGGGGTCACCGACAAGCCGTTCCGCCTGCTGTGCAAGCGGATGGGCGCGGGCCTGGCCGTCTCCGAGATGACCATCAGCGACCCGCGCTTCTGGACCACGCGCAAGTCGCTGCAGCGCATGGACCACGCCGGCGAACCCGAACCGGTGAGCGTGCAGATCGCCGGCACCGAGCCGCGGCAGCTGGCCGAAGCGGCGAAGTACAACGCCGGCCACGGCGCGCAGATCATCGACATCAACATGGGCTGCCCGGCGAAAAAGGTCTGCAACGCCTGGGCCGGTTCGGCGCTGATGCGCGACGAATCGCTGGTCGGGCGCATCCTCGAGGCGGTGGTGGCGGCGGTGGAGGTCCCGGTGACGCTGAAGATCCGCACCGGCTGGGACGCGGCCCACCGCAACGCGCCGGCCATCGCGCGCATCGCCGAGGCCGCCGGCATCCAGGCCCTGACCGTGCACGGGCGCACCCGCGACCAGCACTACGCCGGCCAGGCCGAGCACGACACCATCGCCGCGATCAAGGCGGCGATCCGCATCCCGGTGATCGCCAATGGCGACATCGATTCGCCGCAGCGCGCCGCGCAGGTGCTGCGCGACACCGGCGCCGACGCGGTGATGGTCGGCCGCGCCGCGCAGGGCCGGCCATGGATCTTCCGCGGGATCGCCCATTACCTGGCCACCGGCGAACTGCTGCCGGCGCCCGGTGCCGGCGAGGTCCGCGACATCCTGCTCGGCCACCTGCGGGCCCTGCACGCCTTCTACGGCGAGGAGCAGGGCGTGCGCATCGCGCGCAAGCACCTGGGCTGGTATGCGAAGGACCGCCCGGAGAACGCGGCCTTCCGCGCCGTGGTCAACCGCGCGCAGTCGGCGGCCGCGCAGCTCGCGCTGACCTCCGGCTACTTCGATGCGCTGGAAGCGGGCGTGGCGCCGGAGCTGCCTGCGGCGGCATAGCGGCCGCCCGCGCGGCGGCCGGCATCATTCGGCGGCGTTGGAGACCGCTCCGGCGGCCGTCGCTTCCGCCGGCGCTTCCCAGATCCGATGCCACATCGCGCCCAGCCGGCGCCGCGCCTCCCACGGTGGACGCAGCTGTTCGGGCGGGATCGCGCGCCAGGCCGCGCCATCGCGCTCGGCCACCGCGAAGACGAAGCTGTAGTCGGGCTCGGCGCCCATGCGCAGGTCGCTCAGCTCCAGCCGGCCGTCGCGCTCGTGCGCCTTCATGAAGCCGTGGTTGAACCAGGCCAGCCGCTGCACCGCGGCGATGTCGCCGGCCTGTGCCAGCGCCAGCGCGTCGGAGGGATAGTGGCGGAACGCCATCGCCCCCCGGTCCGCGGCCAGCGACCGCTCGCCTTCGACGAAACCGTCGGGCGTCATCGCCACCACCCGCCACAGCAGGGTGTTGAACGGCATCGGCACCGAGAAGCGCGGCGCATCGCCCAGCCCCATCGCCGCCAGGCTGCGTTGCGCCTCGCGTTCGACCATGGCCTTGGCGACCAGCGACCAGCCCAGGTAGGCGCTGCTCAGCGCCAGCCCCGCGACCAGCGCATGCCGCGCCAGCGGCCGCTCGCGGGCGAACCAGGCGACGACCCAGGCCAGCAGCAGCCAGACCGTGTAGCCCGGGTCGATGATGAACACGCTCGACCACATCACCGGCGGCGTCGCCAGCGGCCACAGCAGCTGGGTGCCGTAGACGGTGAACGCGTCCAGCAGCGGATGGGTGAGCAGGGCCAGCTGGATCGCCCAGAACCACCGCCGCGGCGCTTCGGCCACGCGTCCCCTGCCGAAGCGCCTGAACAGCCACCAGACCGCCCAGCCGACCAGCGGCAGCACCAGCAGCGAATGGCTGAGGCCGCGGTGCAGGGTCATGCGGATCACAGGATCGTCGCTGAGCAGCGCGATCGGCAGCGAATCGAGGTCCGGCAGGGTGCCGAGCGCGGCGCCGGCAAGCAGCGCGGCGCGGCGGTGGTGCGCAGGGGCGATGGCGGCGGCGATCGCACCGCCGAGCAGAATCTGGGTGAGGGAATCCATGCGCGGATGCTAGCAGCCGGCCCTGGCGCGGATCAGGGCCGCGGCGGCGGTACGCGGCGGGCCGGCGTCCGTTCCTGGCCGAGGGGATGCCGCCCAGCCGCGCCGGCGCGC
>CAZBDE010000398.1:0-2221 GCA_964490415.1 uncultured Pseudoxanthomonas sp.
CAGGTCGCGCTCGGTGGAGAGGCTGAGCTTGACGCGCCAGGTCCAGGCCACGCACTTGCGCAGCAGGTCATCGGCGAGGCGGGCCTGGTGGCTCCAGCCCAGGTGGATGGCAATGCGGCCTTCGGCCATGCCGGCGCGGATCACGCCCAGCGCGGTGCCGAAGCCGGCGGTGGCCAGCGAGCCGGTGTTGCAGTGGGTGAGCACGCCGCTGCCGGGCACGATCAGGCCGGCACCGAGGGCGCCCATGTGGCGGTTGGCCGCCAGGTCTTCGTCGGCGATGGCACGGGCTTCGCGTTCGAGCACTCCGCGCCAGTCCGCGCCGGCGCCGGCAAGGGCGCGGCGCATGCGCGCCAGGGCCCAGGCGAGGTTGACCGCGGTCGGGCGCGCGGCGTTGAGGCGCTGCAGGGCCGGTTCCAGTTTCGCCGCGGCATCGGTGCCGTCGGCGGCGTCGACGGTGGCCGCGGCGAGGACCACGCCCCAGGCCGCGGCGATGCCGATGGCCGGGGCGCCGCGCACGGCCAGGTCGTGGATCGCGCGGGCGACCTCGTCGCTGTCGCGGCAGGTGACATGTTCGACCACGAACGGCAGCCTGCGCTGGTCGAGCAGGTCCAGTGCCTCGCCGGTCCACAGGATCGGGCGGATGTGGTCGTAGCGATCGAAATCGAAGGCGTCGTTCATCGGCGCATTGTAGCCGCTGCTGCGCCGGCACCCGCCCGTGCGCGGCTCACTCCACGCTGAATTCCGCACGGCAGCCGTTGTCGACCCACACGCGCTCGGCGTCCCAGCCCCACGTCTGCCCCTCCACGCAGGGCATCCCCGACAGCTGCCGGAACAGGATGGCGCCGCGCATGATGGTGGTGCCGCAGCTGCGCCGCTGGCGCTCCTTCGATTCGCAGGCGAGCAGTCGTGCGCCCGGCGGGAAGTTGCCGTCGCGATCGCCGATCTCGAATTCGCCCTTGCAGCCGCGCGAGACCCAGACCTCGTTGCGGCCGACGCCCCAGCTTTCGTCGCGGCGGCACGGCAGCACCGACAACTCGCGCAGCAGCCGCACCGGTGCGCCGCGCAGCCTCACCGGGCACTGGCCGGGCCGTCCGCTGCGCGATTCGCAGCGGATCGTGTAGCGGGTCACGCCGGTCGGTTCGCGCCGTTCGCCGAACTCGGCACGGCAGCCGCGCGCCACCCAGACGCCGGTCGCGTCCACGCCCCAGTCCGATTCGCGGATGCAGGAACGCTCGGAAAGCTGGCGGACCAGGTCGACGCCGTGGCGGGTGTCCATCGCGCAATGCACGCGGGCCGGGCCGTCGGCTTCGCAGCGCACCACGCCGGAGGCGGCCGCGGCCACGCCCGGACCGGCGAGCCACAGCACGAGCGCCGCCATGAAGCCGCCCGCAAGTTCCTGGCATCGGATGCCCCTGCCCCACGGACTGCACGCCATCGCCATACGCGCCGCTCCTGCCCCCTGTCGTGCCGATTCTCGCCGCAGGGTAGAAAAGGGCCAGTGAAACCCGTGCCGCGGCGGCAACGGCTCAGGCACGGGCGAAATCGAAGGCAAGCACGTCGCCGATGCGGTCGGTGCCCGCCAGCGCCATCAGCAGCCGCTCCACGCCCAGGGCCACGCCGGCGCAGTCCGGAAGGCCCGCAGCCAGCGCCGCCAGCAGGCGTTCGTCCAGCGGCGGCCGTATCGCGCCACGGCCGGCACGCACGCCCAGGTCGCGTTGGAAACGCCGGCGCTGCTCGACCGCATCGGTCAGTTCGTGGTAGCCGTTGGCCAATTCGAACCGGCCCAGGTACAGCTCGAAGCGTTCGGCCACCGGCGGCGCGTCGGTGCCCGGCGCCGGACCGCGGATCTTCGCCAGCGCGCACTGGCTGGCCGGCCAGTCGTGGACCACGGTGATGCGGTCTGCGGCGAATGCGGGCTGGATGAGATGGGTCATCAGCAGGTCCAGCCAGTCGTCGCGCGACAGGCCTTCGCCGTCGATGCCGAAGGCCCGCAGCGGCGCGCGCAGCTGCGCCTCGTCCGCGGCGAAGGGGTCGACGCCGGCGCCGTGCACGAACAGTTCGCGGTAGGTCGTGGACACCACCTCGGCGCGGCGCCCCACCAGCGCCAGCGCCTGCTGCACCAGCTCGACGGTCTCGTCGGCCAGGCGCAGGTTGTCCCAGCCGACCCGGTACCACTCGAGCATGGTGAACTCGGGATTGTGGCGGCCGCCGGCCTCGCCGT
>CAZBDE010000399.1:0-2184 GCA_964490415.1 uncultured Pseudoxanthomonas sp.
GAATCCTGAGGATGCCGGTACCTTGACTCACGGCAATCGATGCGACCGCCATGAATGCCTCAGCCCACTCCACCCTGTTGCCCAAGCCGATCGATCTGCAGATCGGTGGCATGACCTGCGCCTCGTGCGTGATGCGCGTCGAGAAGGCGCTCAAGAAGGTCGCCGGAGTTCAGGAGGCCACGGTCAACCTGGCGACCGAACACGCCCAGGTCCAGGCCGACGCGACGGTCGCGGCCAATGCCTTGGCGGCGGCGGTGCGCCAGGCCGGGTACGAGGTCGCCAGCACCGACTTCACGCTCCAGGTCGAGGGCATGACCTGCGCCTCCTGCGTCGGGCGGGTCGAGACCGCGCTGCTGCAGGTGCCTGGCGTGATGGGTGCCTCGGTGAACCTGGCCACCGAGCGCGCCAGCGTGCAGGCCCTGTCGACCGTGTCCGTCAGCGACCTCGAGGCTGCGGTCGATCGGGCCGGGTACAAGGCCAAGCGCGTGGACGCCGCAAAGCCAGCGCCTGAAGCGAGCCACCCGCAATGGTGGCCCGTGGCCGTTGGCGCGGCATTGACGCTTCCCCTGGTTGCGCCGATGCTGCTGCAGCCCTTCGGCATCCACTGGATGATGAACGGCTGGCTGCAGCTGGCACTCGCGACGCCGGTGCAGTTCTGGCTGGGCTGGCGCTTCTACAGGGCAGGCTGGAAGGCGCTGCGCGCCGGTACCGGCAACATGGACCTGCTGGTGGCGCTGGGCACCTCGGCGGCCTTCGGCCTGTCGCTGTACCTGCTGTTCAAGCATGCGGACCACGGCATGCCCCACCTGTACTTCGAAGCCTCGGCGGCCGTGATCACGCTGGTCCTGCTCGGCAAGTGGCTGGAAACACGCGCCAGGCGCCAGACCACCGATGCCATCCGAGCGCTGAACGCACTGCGTCCGGCCACGGCCCGTGTGCTGCGCGGTGACGTCGAGCTCGAGCTGCCGGTGGAGCAGGTGGCCGTCGGCGACCGAGTGCGGGTTCGACCCGGCGAGCGCATCGCCGTCGATGCCGAAGTGATGGACGGCCGCAGCCACGTCGACGAATCCCTGATCACCGGCGAGAGCCTGCCGGTGCTGAAGGGGCTGGGCGACCGGGTCACCGGCGGTTCGATCAACGCCGAAGGTGCGTTGACTCTGAAGACCCTTGCGGTGGGCGCGGAGACCACGCTGGCGCGCATCATCCGCATGGTCGAATCAGCGCAGGCCGCCAAGGCGCCGATCCAGCGCATGGTGGACCGGGTCAGCGCGGTCTTTGTCCCGGTGGTGCTGGGCATCGCCCTGCTCACGCTGGTGGCCTGGGTGGGAATGACGGGCGACTGGGAGCAGGCCGTGATCAACGCGGTCGCCGTGCTGGTGATCGCCTGTCCCTGTGCGCTGGGCTTGGCCACGCCGACCGCCATCATGGTCGGTACTGGTGTGGCCGCGCGCCACGGCATCTTGATCAAGGACGCACAAGCCCTTGAGCTGGCGCATGCCGTGACGACGGTGGCGTTCGACAAGACCGGCACGCTCACCGAAGGTCGGCCCTCACTGGTCGCCGTGCATGCGGCGCCTGATCAAAGCCGGGACGGCGTGCTGCGCCTTTCCGCCGCGTTGCAGCAATCGAGCGAACATCCACTGGCTCGAGCCGTGATGGCGGCGGTGCGAATGCAGCAATTGCCTGTGCCGCAAGCGCTGGAAGTCCAGGCGCTGCCGGGCCGTGGCCTGCAGGCCATCGTGGACGGCCAGATCGTGCTGCTCGGCAGCACCCGGCTGATGCACGAGAAGGGACTGAGTTCCGGCCTCTTGGCCGAGGAAGCACAACGCCTCGAAGGCGACGGCCGCACTGTCTCATGGCTGCTGCGTGACTCCGGCGAACACACCGAACTGCTGGGCTTGCTGGCCTTCGGCGACGCTATCAAGGCCACCGCCCGCGATGCGGTCGCGCGCCTGCACGCGCTGGGCATCGAGACTGTGATGCTCACCGGCGACAACCGTGGCAGCGCCGAGGTGGTGGCGCGGGAGCTGCGCATCCGGCAGTTCCGCGCCGAAGTGCTGCCAGGCGGCAAGGCGGCCGTGGTGCAGGAACTGCGCGGCGCAGACCAGGTCGTGGCGATGGTCGGCGACGGCATCAACGATGCCCCGGCGCTGGCGGCGGCCGACGTGGGCATCGCCATGTCCA
>CAZBDE010000400.1:0-2182 GCA_964490415.1 uncultured Pseudoxanthomonas sp.
GCGCTGGTCACCGACGGCCGCCTGTCCGGCGCCTCGGGCAAGATCCCCGCGGCGATCCACGTCACCCCGGAAGCGGCGCGTGGCGGCGCGATCGGCAAGGTCCGCGACGGCGACCTGGTGCGGCTGGACAGCGAGGCCGGCACGCTCGAAGTGCTGGTCGACGCGGCCGAGTTCAACGCGCGTGCGGTCGCCGCCAGCACCAGCCCCGGCATGCACGACCTGGGCCGCAACCTGTTCGCCCACAGCCGCGCCCTGGTCGGCCCGGCCGACCAGGGCGCGCTGTCCATTTCCTGCGGCCCGCCGGCGCACGATGGCGGCGCCTGGGACTACGACGCCGAGTACGAACTGGGCTGCGACGCCGACGCCGCGCTGGCCCCGCACGAGTCGAAAGACGCCTGAAAACCCGCCCCCTGCCCTTGTAGGAGCCCCCTTCAGGGGCGACCCGAGGACAGTGGAAAACACTGCGTTCAACGCGCCGCCTCCGGACCGGCCGCCTTGAATGCGGCTGCGTCCAACTGTCTCGCGTCGCCCCTGAAGGGAGCTCCTGCAAAAGCCGATACCCCACGATGGATGCATCGGCAACCGCGCGTCCGCCGAGCGGCGCGCGGAGTAGAATTCAATCCCCCACGCACTCTCCCGGAGCCTCCGAACCCATGAGCATCGCCAGTACCCAGGCCCAGGCCGAGCAGCTGTTGCGCACGTCCGGCATCCTGCCGGTGGTCACCGCCGACAGCGTCGACGAAGCACGCAAGCTGTCCGCCGCGCTGCTCAGGGGCGGGCTGACCGCGATCGAGCTGACCCTGCGCACGCCGGCCGCGCTGGACGCGCTGGTGGCGCTGAAGAAGGAGCTGCCGGGAATCGCGGTCGGCATGGGCACGGTGCTCAGCATCGAGCAGATGCAGAAGTGCATCGAACTGGGCGCCGACTTCCTGGTCACCCCGGGCACGCCGCCCGAACTTGCCGATGCGCTGGCGAAGGCGCCGATCCCGGTCGTGCCCGGCGGCGCCACCCCGACCGAATTCCTGTCGCTGATGGCGCGCGGCTTCCGCGTGTGCAAGCTGTTCCCGGCCACCGCCGTCGGCGGCCTGGCGATGCTCAAGGGCCTGGCCGGCCCGCTGGCCGAGCTGAAGATCTGCCCCACCGGCGGCATCACCGAGGAGACCGCGGCCGAGTTCCTCGCGCAACCGAACGTGGTCTGCATCGGCGGCTCGTGGATGGTGCCGAAGCCCTGGCTCAAGGCCGGGGAATGGGACAAGGTCGAGGCCAGCGCGGCCAAGGCCGCGGCGATCGTCGCCGGCGTGCGCGCGCGCTGAACGGGCAACGACGCCCCGCTCCGTAGAGCGGGGCAAGCCCCGCTCTACGGGTCGCGACCGGTCGGGCCGTCGAAGAAGAGCGCCATGCGCGCGCTCCGCCAATGCCATGCCTGCAGCAGGTACCAGCCGGCCAGGAGCAGGCCCAGCTGCCATTCCAGCGCGTCGGCGAAGCGATCGAGCCGGCGCGGATCGGCGATCAGCGCATCGCCGGCCAGTTTCGCCACGCCGAGCGCGAGCATCGCCAGGCACACCGCCGTCATGGCCGCGCGCATGCGCGGGACCAGCCTTCCGCGCCGGTGCGCCAGCCGCAGGAACAGCAGCTGGGCCAGGTAGCCGCACCCGAAGTACAGGGTGATGCCGTAGCGGCGCATGAACTCGTAGGCCTTGCCCTCGGTGCCGAGGAAGGTCACGTAGATGGCCAGCGCGTGCGCGGCGACGAGGCCGAACGCCAGCAGCCAGCCGCCGGCCACGTCGCGCACCTGCGCCGGGTCGCGCAGCCAGCGCCGCGCCAGCCACCAGTGGATCGCCAGCAGCAGCGCGCAGGGCAGCATCAGCAGCCGGAACACATGGTTGCCCAGGCCATGGCGCGCGGCGCGGCTGATCGAGGTGCAGCCGTCCCAGTAGGGATTGCAGGCGGGGATGTGGCCGGCCTGGGTCGACAGCCACCAGGCCAGGTGGCCGGCGACAAGCATCGCCAGCGCGATCGCCAGCGGGATGGCCCACAACGGGACGATGGCACGCGGCATGGCGGCCCTCCGGTTGCCGGGCATTGTAGGAGCTCCCTTCAGGGGCGACCCGACCCGCCTGCAGCGCAGCCGCGTTCAACGCAGCCGCTCCGGAGGACTCCGCGTCGAACGTGGCGCCCTTCC
>CAZBDE010000401.1:0-2175 GCA_964490415.1 uncultured Pseudoxanthomonas sp.
CGCTTGGCCAGCTGGCGGGTGGCGAAGATGCCGCGGTCGCGGAACTCCGCCGCGTCGAACGCGCCGTCCAGGTGCTCCCAGGCCTGGCGGTATCCGACCGCGCGCAATGCCGGCAGGTCCAGCGGCGCCGGGTGATCGCGCAGTTGCGGCAATGTACGCAGGCGGCGGACCTCATCGAGGAAGCCGGCCTCGAGCATACGGTCGAAGCGCCGGGCGATGCGCGCATGCAGCAGCGCGCGTTCGGCCGGCGCCAGCACCAGCTTGAGTACGCGCAGCGGCAGCCGCGGCGGCGGCGGGTCGCGCTGCCATTCGCTGATCGGGCGGCCAGTGAGGCGGAACACTTCCAGCGCGCGCTGGATCCGCTGCGCATCGCCGGGGCGAATGCGCGCGGCGGCGGCCGGATCGACCTGCGCCAGTTCCGCGTGCAGCGCGTCCCAGCCGCGTGCACCGGCCTCGGCGGCGATCGCCGCGCGCACTGCCGAATCGGCTTCGGGCATCGCCGCCAGGCCGCGCAGCAAGGCACGGAAATACAGGCCTGTGCCGCCGGCCAGCACCGGCAGCCGTCCGCGGGCGACGATGCCGTCGATCGCCGCGCGCGCGTCGACGGCGAACTCGGCGGCCGAGTACGGCTGCCACGGTTCGCGTACGTCGAGCAGGTGATGCGGCACCCCGGCGCGCTCGGCTTCGTCGGGCTTGGCCGCGCCGATGTCCAGCCCGCGGTAGACCAGCGCCGAATCGACGCTGACGATCTCGCCGCCATGGCGCTGCGCCAGTTCGATCGCGAAGGCGGTCTTGCCCGAGGCTGTCGGGCCCATCACCGCGATCGCCAGTGGCCGCGCATCGGCACCCATCGGCTACGGGCGTCCGTGTGTCGGTCGCGCCGACGCGCCCGGCCAGGCCGGACGGCCGCTGCGGCGCGTCGGCCGGAGCGCAGCCGCGCACCGGCGGGATTGTGGCGGCAACGCGCTGGCGTTCATGCGGGCCGTGCCGTGGAAGGAGCGGGAAGCTTACCGGAGCCCCTCGCCCGGGCGCCCGCTCAGCGCGAATCGAGGTACTGCTTGAGCGCGTCGATCTCCTCGTCGGTCATCGACCCGAAGCGGTAGCGGGCGACGCTGCTCATCAGCCCGGTAGGCTTGCTGTCACCGCCGGCCAAGGTGACGCCCTCGCGCATCAGTGTGCGGAACGCCTCGGGGCCATAGGCCTTGGCCACCACCAGCGACGGTGCCGGTTCGCCTTCCCAGCCGTTGAGGTCCCAGCCGTGGCATTCGCTGCAGGTGGTGAAGGCCAGGTGCCGGCCGAGGGCCAGGCCGCCGGCCGGGCGCGTGGCCGGCGGCCGGTTGCCGGGATCGGGCACCAGGTCCTCCAGCCAGGGGAACGTACCGTCCTCGATCTGGGCGGCCACCTGCGGCGCCAGTTCGGTTTCCGGCAACCCGGGATTGTCGGCCGCCGGCAAAGCGCGCAGCCAGGCGGCGATGTCGCGCACTTCCTGGTCGCTCAGGTGCTGGAACATCTTGATCGGCATGCCCAGCGGCCTATGGCCGTCGTGGGTCTTGCCCTGGCGCAGAAGCGCCTCCAGGCCAGCATCGTCGTACAACCCGCGGCGCCGGGTCAGGTTCGGCGCGACCAGCCGGCCCATCCCCGGAACCTCCTGGAACACTTCGCCGTGTCCGCCCGGGCCATGGCAGCCATTGCAGCCGACCCGCGTGGCCACACGCTCGCCTTCGACCGGATCGCCGGCGGGAACCGCGGACGCCGGGGCATCGACAGCCGCCTGTGGAACAGGATCCGGTGCGCGCGAGCATGCCGCCAGCGCGACGGACGCTACCCCGGCCAGCATCACCCTCTGAAAGCGCATCGGCGTTCCCTGGATTCCCGTTCCCGTTGTCGAGCCAACGCAAACCCGTGGGGGCACCGGCCGCGGCCGCGGGAAGCGGCCGCAGCAGGCGGGACTATTCGTCCGGCCAGCGGATCGCCGGCGCCGCATCGCGCCGCGGCGCGGGCACCGCGGCCACCGCTTCCCAGACCTTCAGCGCATCGACCGTGGCGGCCACGTCGTGCACGCGCACGATCCGCGCGCCGCGCTGGGCGGCGAGCAGGTGCGCGGCGACCGAACCGGCCGCGCGTTCGGCCGGCAGCTGGCGCCCGGTCAGCTCGCCGATGCTGCGCTTGCGCGAC
>CAZBDE010000402.1:0-2174 GCA_964490415.1 uncultured Pseudoxanthomonas sp.
GTCTCGACGGCCTCGCGCCGCGCCACCAGCACCGCGCCCAGGTCACCGCGCCCGGCCTGGTAGCTGGCCAGCGTCAGCGCGACGCGCTCGCTGTTCAGCGCCAGGGCCTGGCGCTCCAGGCGCGCATGTTGGGTATCCAGCGCCTTGAGTTCCGCGAGCTGGGCGTCGATCTCCTCGGCGTGGCGGCGCAGTGTGTCGGCACGTTCCGACTCGATCCGCGCCATTTCGCGCTGCTTGGCGATCAGTTGCGGCTGCTGGCGGCGCTCGCGGTCCCAGGGCAGGTCGAAGACCAGCTGAAAGGACATCATGTCGCCGTACTGCGGGCGCCGGCTGTAGACCAGCTCCCAGCCCCAGTCGCCGCGCTGCTCGGCATCGGCCTCGCGCGCCTCGGCGCGGGCCATCGCCTGCATCGCGTCGTAGGGCGCCAGCTCGGCATGGCGGTGCAGGTCGGCGCGCAACTGCTCGGCGCTGACCTGCAGTGCAGGCGGGCCGCCTTCGAGTGGCTCGGCCGCACGCGCGCCGACCCAGCGGCGCAGCGAAGCCCGTGCACGCTCGACATCGCGCAGCGCGTCGTCGCGGCGGTCGGCGATCATCAGCGCGTCGATGCGCGACATCGTGCGCTCGGCCGGCAGCGCCTGGCCCGAGGCGATGCGCGCGTCCAGCGTGTCCTGCAGCAGCCGGTTCTCGCGTTCCAGCCCGCTCAGCTGCGCGGCACGGTCTTCGGCGTAGTACACCGCCAGCCAAGCCAACGCGGCGTCGCGCCGCACCGTCAGTTCGGTCACGGAGAGCAGCGCGCGTTCGCGCTCGATGCGCGCCTGCGCGCCGGCCGTCCTGGCCTCGCGCTTGGCGCTGTTGGGTACCTCCTGCATCAGGCCGATGCGCTGCATCGTCATGAAGTCGGCCGTGGTGCTGAAGCGGTCGGCACCGGTCACCGGCAGGTTGTCCAGGCCGACGATCAGGCGCGGGTCGGGTAGTGTGGCGGCGGACGGCAAGACGGCTTGTGCGCCGTCCAACGCGCTGCGCTGCGCCTGCAGCGCCGGCGCCTGGTCGCGCGCCAGCCGCGTGGTCTCGTCGAAGCTCAATCCGGCGTTGGCCATCAACGGCAGGCCCAGCAGCAGCCAAACGGCGCGTAGGCGCAATAGTGAGAAATCCATGTCGCATCCTTCATCGCAAGGGCAAGGGGGTCGCGAAAGGCTGCCGTGCCCTATGGGGCAGCGGCGCCGGTCACGGCCTCGCTAGTTGCGCAGGACGAGCAGGGACAGGTAGATCGGGGGTGAGCCCGGCGGCACGGCGCCGGGCGGTGGGCCCGCCCACTGGCGCGCAGGCGGCAGGCCGATCTGCGCCGTTGGCCGCCAGTCGATGACGGCCAGCAGCAGCGGCCAGGGAGTCCAGTCGGCCGCCGCAGCGGCGCCGACAACCTGCTCGCCTTGCTGGCAATGGGCCTTGCACAGCTGCGGCTGATCGGCGTCCATGGCGCGCGGCATACTGCCATCGCAGCCCGGCATCGCCGCCATCGCCGCCTCGTTGCGCAGCGCCTGCAGCTCGGCCGGGCAGGCATAGGCAGCGGTGGCCAGCTGCATGAACAGCAGCAGCATCACCAACCCGCCCGACACCCAGCACTTGAACGCGCGATGCACTCGCATGGCTTTCAGTCTACGTCAGCACGGCTTGGCCCATTTGACTCCGGACAAGGCAACACGCCGTGACGCAACTTCGCGCCATGCTGTCTCGAACGACCTTCGGTGCGCCGTTCCAACTGCTCGACAGCCGCGTCGAGCTTCACACCACGCCTTGGGGCACCCGCCAGCAGTTCGTCTACTGCTTCTGCCGGCGGGTGGCGGCGCGACCCTGAGACCGGGGCTCGGGCGCACGCCATCAGGCCTCGCGCAGCTGGGCAGCGCGCAGTCGCAGCGCGTTGCCGATGACCGAGGCCGAACTCAGGCTCATCGCCAGCGCGGCGATCAGCGGTGACAGCAGCCAGCCGGTGAACGGGAACAACACCCCGGCGGCCAGCGGCACGCCAAGCGCGTTGTAGACGAAGGCGAACCACAGGTTCTGCTTCATGTTGTCCACGGTGGCCTGCGACAACGCGCGGGCCGTGGCGATGCCGCGCAGGTCACCCTTGACCAGCGTCAGCTGCGCGCTGTTCATCGCCACGTCGGTGCCGGTGCCCA
>CAZBDE010000403.1:0-2156 GCA_964490415.1 uncultured Pseudoxanthomonas sp.
TCCGACGGTGCTGAACCGCAATACTCAGCGGTGCTCAAAGGTCCGAATACTCACTGTGTGCAGCCTGCGATCCCTTGAACCGAGTGCGATCGCGTGTCAACTTGGTTGCATGGCTCGCGAGCGCTACAACCAGCGGAAAGTCGCGGCGGAACACGCTGCCGCCGTTGTCGCGGAGAGCGACCCGAGCCCCACTACTCACGCACCTGCCGGACTAGTGGAACGCGACTCACCGGCGCCATCGCCGGTAGTCGGCGTCCCGGGTGGCAGTTCGTTTCGGCGACCCAGGCCCCTGCCGGACGGGGAGACTGGCGTCGCGGAAACAGTAAGTCCGACACCGCGGGCGAAGCGTCTATCGGCGACGCCATGGGAGAAGAAGCGCGCTCAGCAAGCGGACCTCCGCCGCCTCCGCGATCTGTCGGAATCTCTCGTCCAGCTTCATCGAGAAGAAGCCAAGCTACTGCGCGAGCGCGACTCGCTCATCGCAGACCTGCGCGATCAAGGCGTGCCCTGGTCTTCACTGGCGATGCGCACGGGCCTCAGCCGCCAAGCGCTGAGCAAGCGCGGCGTCGCCGACAAGAGCTAGAGAGTCACGCGTCGCCAGCCGACGGGGTTGTCGGCCGGGGTGTTGGTTCGTCGTCCTGAGACGACAGCTTTGCGGACGGCGCGGCGTGTTTAGACGGTGCTTCGGGTAGCGCGCGTGTAACGATCTGGTAGCACGCGTGCGGGGAGCCGGTAGCGCTCCATCGTCGAGTTCGAGGATGTCTCTCGCCGCGGCCAAGGGCTGGTCGCTGGTGGAGAGGAACGTCGGCGATGACGGACTACCGGTTTGTGATGGGCCTGCTGGTGCAGGGGTATGCGTACAGGCAGATCGAGGCAATGGCGGGGTGCTCGCATCGCGCGATCGCGCGGGCGCGGCGCGTGGTCGACGAGGAGGGGTTCACGACGCGGGAGCAGGTCGACGCGCTGTCGTTGGAGGACATCGACCGGCTGTTCACCGATGGCCGCAGGAGCGTGGCCTGGGAGTTCGTCCCGGTCGACATCGAGAAGGTCGTCGCGGCGCGGTTGGGGCGGAACAAGCCGCCGTTGAAGGTGCTATGGGCACGGTATCTGGAGACCGACGCCGGTGCGGGGGCGCGGTTCTACGGGTATGAGCGGTTCTGCCAGATCGTCGCCGAGCACGTCCGGGTGAACGACCTGACCCTCCCGATCGCGCATGTCCCGGCGCATACGATGCAGGTCGACTGGGCTGGCACCCAGATGCAGCTCACGGACCCGGTGACCAGGCAGACGACGCGGGTGTCGGTGTTCGTCGCGTCGCTGCCGTTCTCCGGGATGGTATTCGCCTACGGGTGTCTGGACGAGAAGCAGCCGGCATGGCTTGACGCGCACCGCCACGCGTTCGAGTACTTCGCCGGCGTTACCCAGGTGGTCGTGCCGGATAACGCGTCGACCGCGTCGAACCAGATCAGCCGCACCGAGAAGGCGAGGGAGGTGAACTCGTCGTATGCGGAGTTCCTGGAGTACTACGGCACCGCCGCGGTCCCGACCCGCTCTTACAGGCCCCGTGACAAGGGGAACGTCGAGGCGGGGGTGAAGGTGGTCACGAACTGGGTGATCCATTACCTCGCAGACCGGGTGTTCGCGTCGCTGGACGACCTCAACGCCGCCGTCGCCGTCCAGGTGGACATGATCAACGACCGGGCCCCGTTCCGCGGTGAACAGCGGTCTCGCCGCGACTGGTTCACCGAGCTCGAGCAGGGCGAGCTGATCCCGCCGCCTTCCCGCCGTTGGGAGCCGGTGGTCTGGCGGAAAGCGAAGGTGCACCGGGACTGGCATATCCAGCTGGACACGATCAAGTACTCCGTCCCGTCCCGGTTCGCAGGTCTCGGTGTCGACGTCCGGATCATCGGGGAGCAGATCGACGTGCTGAGCGGCGGGGAGATCATCGCATCCCACCAGCAGGGGCCGCGCCGCAACGGGTATGTCACCGACCCGGAGCACGCGCCCGCGCATGCCGAGTCCGTGTCGGGGCTCTGGACGCGCGGGTACTTCCTCCGGCAGGCCGCGAAAGTCGGCCCCGGCACGGTCGCCGCGCTGACCAGGCTGCTGGATGGGAAGGTGATCGAAGCGCAGGGCTACCGGTCCTGCATGAACAT
>CAZBDE010000404.1:0-2119 GCA_964490415.1 uncultured Pseudoxanthomonas sp.
AACAGCGGTGCTATGGTCCCGGGCTGAGGCTCCCGCAGGGTGCTAGTTCAGTTTCCTTCACTGTCAGGCACAGGTGACGAACTGGTGCGTGCTGCGGGTGCCGGGCCCGGTTGTTGGCCGGGTGGCCTTGAGCGAGGGAGAGGTTATCCACGATGACGCATCCGGTTTCCCGACTGGCGGTCCCGCTGCTGGCGGTGGGGCTGCTGGCCCTGTCTGCCGCGCCGGCGGCTGCGGACGTCAACTCGCCGACCCCGCAGCGTCCGCCGGGCACGGAGGGGCTGACGACGCTGATGAACTGGGGCATGTGGGTGGTGACCTTCGCCGGCATCATCGGCGTGCTGATCGCCGCGGCGTCGATGATGCTGGCGCACCGCCGCGGGGAGGGCGGCGAGCAGGCATCCCGGCTCGGCTGGGTGCTGGCCGGCTGCTGTGTGGCGGCCGCGGCCGCGCCCATCGTCAACGTGCTGCTCTGAGGCCGACATGGGAAACCCTCTGGCCGATGCGCTGGCCGACTACCGCACCCAGCTGACGACGCCGTCCGGCGCCGACCGGTCCCGGCCGCGTCGGCGCTGGCGGTGGTGGCTGATCGTGGCCCTGACCGTGGTGGTGCTGCTCGCCGGCGCCTGGCTGGCGCTGCGCCCCACTCCCGTGGCCGCTCCCCCGGCGACGCCGGGCGGTCCGGTCGTGGTTCCTGAGCTCGCCGATCCCGTCTCCCCCCCGTCACCGGCGCCGGCGCCGACCGGGGCCGCCGCCTTGGCCGTCGCGCCGGCGGCGCGGTGGACGACGTGGCAGTCGGCGCTGGTGCGGACCTGGCGGCCGGTGGTCGACGGTGGCGGGCCGTCCGATCCACCGGCCGCCGGGTTCACGCACACCCCGCAGGGGGCGCTGGTCGCCGCCGCGACCCTGCTGTCGCTGGCCTACTACGCCCCGCGGCAGGAGTGGACAGCGTTGGCCGACACCCGGGTCGTGTGGGCGCCGGGGCAGCGTGAGCAGCTGGCCGCCGAGCTGGCCCCGGTGTGGGCGGACCCGCCGGCGGCCTCGCAGCTGACCCCGCTGGGCTACCGCGTCGTCTCCTACGCCGACGATCACGCCCAGTTCCGGTTGTGGTGGCAGCTGGCCGTGCCGGCGGCCACCGTCGGGGCGCTGGTCGACGTGGTGTGGGCCGACTCCGACTGGAAGCTGTTCTTCGACGAGTCGGCGATGGATCTGCGCGGCATCACCGGGACCGACAGCTACCTGCCGTGGGGGCCGGCGTGAGCGCGGCGTGCGCGATCCCGGGCCTGCTGGCCTCGGGTTGTGCTGCGGCCAACGCCGCGGGGAGCCTGGTCAGCGACGTCGCCTCGGTGGCCAGCCCCAGCGGGGCGCTGGCCTCGGTCGGCACCGCGGTCCTGGACCAGATCGCCGGCAGCTTCTTCACCGGGTGGTGGGCGTTGCAGGCCAAGGTGCTCACGTTCTGGAGTCATGCCCCTACCCCCGGGCCGGCCGACCTGATCGCCCCGGGCGCGACGCGCCGGTGGGTGGCGTGGCTGGCTCAGTTCACGCTGGTCGTGTCGGTGCTGATCGCGGCCGGGCGCACGATGGTCGCCCGCGACGGCCGCAGCCTGGCCGAGGCCGGGCGCACGGTCGTGCTGACGCTGCTCACCTCGGCCCTGGTGGTCACGGTGGCCGCGGCGCTGCTGGCCGCCGGCGACGCGATCGCCGCGGCGCTGCTCGGCGGGGCGCTGGCCGAGGGCGCGGCCGCCGACCCGCAGCCGCTGGGTGCGGCACTGCTGAGCGTGGGCGGCACCCCGGGCATGATCCTGACCGCCGCGCTGGGCACCCTGGTGACGTTGGCGCAGTTCTTCGTGCTGCTGTCACGCAACGCGATCCTGCCGGTGGTGATCGTGCTGCTGCCGCTGGCCGCGGCCGCCGGCGGCGCACAGCTGGGCCGGGCGTGGTTCTCCCGGCTGGCTGCCTGGCTGCTGGCGTTGGCCTTCTACAAGCCGATCGCGGCGATCATCTACTCGGTGGTTCTGGTGCAGACCCGCACCGCCGACGACACCCTGGCCGCGCTGACCGCCCTGGTCGGCATGTGCTGCGCGGTCCTGGCCCTGCCGGCCCTCATCAAGCTGTTCTCGCC
>CAZBDE010000405.1:0-2092 GCA_964490415.1 uncultured Pseudoxanthomonas sp.
CCGGCTCGGCCACCAGGTGGAACTCCTTGACGCCGTTGTTCATGCGCCAGGGCAGTGTCCAGCCGTTCAGCGTGACCACCGGGTTGTAGGGCCTGCCCGTGTTGGGCACCAGCGGCGGCATTGTGTCGGGCTTGGTCTGCATGACCGGCTCGGGCAGCGCGGCCATCGCCACCTTGCTGACCGCGGCGGCGGAGACGGCGGCGGTGGCCGCACCGGCGCCGCCGAGGAAGTTTCGTCGGGAAACCATGGTTCGTTCCTTTGGGTTCAGTGTTCTGCCGCGCCGGCTTCGGCGGCCATCGCGGGGCCGGAGGCAACGCTCAGGCTGGGTTTGCCGATCAGCGCCATGTCCAGGTCGGACTGGGCGATCCAGAAGTCGCGCAGCGCGACGATGTAGCTGTTGACGCTGGCGATCTGCGCGCGCGCATCGGCGAGCAGTTCGAACACGCCGATCAGCATGCCGTTGTAGCGAAGCAGGTTCTCCTCGGCGATCTGCTTGCGCAGCGGCACGACCTGATCGCGCTGGAAGCGCGCGATGTCGTGCGCCGAGCGCAGGCCGGTATAGGCCTCGCGCACCTCGGATCGCGCATTCACGGCCGTCTGTGCGGCGCGGTGAAAGGCCTGCAGGTAGACGGCCTCGGCCTTGGCCACGCGCGCATCACCCCAGTCGAACAGCGGCAGCTCGAAGCCGATCTCCCAGCCGCGCTGCGACGGCGCGTCATTGAAGGTGTTGTAGATGCCGCCGACCTCGAGCACGTTCACGAAGCGCGTCGCCCGCGTGAGGCCCAGGTTCTTCGCCGTCTGCTCGGCGACCAGCTTGACACCCTGCACATCCAACCGCTGCGCCATAGCAACGCGTTCGATGTCGGGCTGCTCGCGCACCGTGTCTGGCAGATCGGGCAAGCGCTCGGGCAGCCTGTAGCTGGTCTGCGCGCCCCACACCCCGAGCAGCCGTGTCAACCGTTCCCGGGCGGCGCGCTCGGCCTGTTCGGCGCGCGCCAGGTTCTGCGCGGCGTCGGCATAGAAGCTCTGTTCACGCGCCCGCTGCAGCTTGTTGAAGTTGCCCACCTGCTGCATGCGCCGCGCCAGCTCGGCGCTGGCTTCGGCGGCCTGCATCACCTGGCGCATGTAGCGCACGGTCTCAATCGCGGCCACGGCGTTGAAGTAGGCCTTGCGCGTGTCGGCGGCCAGCCCGAGCACCTGCAGCGTCACCATGGCCTGGGTCTGCGCGAAGCGGCGCTGCTCGATCTCGCCGATCATCGGCATGGCCAGCAGGTGCGCCAGGTTGAAGACCAGCAGGCGCTCGATCTCGACCTCGCCGCCTTGCTTCTGGCGGGAGTACGAAAAGCCAGGGTTCGGCAGCCGCCCGGCCTGCACCAGCTCGGCTTCGGAAATGCCCAGCTCCAGGAACGTGGCCTGCAGCCCACGGTTGTTGAACAGCGCCACCTGAACCGCGTCGTCCACGCTCAACGGTGCCGCCAGCAGCTCGTTCACACGTTGGTCGAGGGTGTCGCGATCGGCGTCGGTCCGCGCCCAGCGCAGGTCCTTGCCCAGGCGCTCCTTTGCTGCTTGTTCCACCGGTGCAAAGCCGCCATCCGGACTGAAGGACGCGCATCCGCCCAGGAAGGCTGCGGTCATCAGCATGGCCACCAGGCGCATGCGCCGTCGGTTGGGATCGGTTTTCGTGGATTCGGTCATGACGGTCCTCATGGGGCTTTGTGCCCGCCGTGGCCTGGCGGCATGGGCATTGGCTTGGGGGTGTCCACGCCGGTTCCGCCGGGTTTGGGCGATGTCGCCGCATCCGTGGCGGGGGGTGTCGGCTCGGGCTGTTGCGCCTCGCGGGCATAGACGCGCCAGCCGCCGATGCGGGCTACCGCGTCATTGGCCTCGCGCCACGAGAGGGGCTTGTCGTCGCTCAGGCCGCGGTAGCGCGAAAACGATGAGCGGTAGCTCAGCGCGGGGACGCTGGCATTGGCGTCGAGCGGGTCGGGACGGACGGTGGGTGCAGGGTTCGCGTTGCCTGGCGAGCTGGCGCCTTGCGCCTGTGCGGCCAAGGCGGATGTGCAAAGCGTGGCCCGCACGAGCCAGCGCAGAA
>CAZBDE010000406.1:0-2084 GCA_964490415.1 uncultured Pseudoxanthomonas sp.
CATGGCGCGCGCGGCGCGCTACCGCAGCCTGGGCACCTTCGAGTTCCTGGTCGCGCTGGACGACTCGGCCGCGCCGACCGGCGACTTCGCCTTCATCGAGGTCAACCCGCGGCTGCAGGTGGAGCACACCGTCACCGAGGCGGTGATGGGCGTGGACCTGGTGCGCGCGCAGCTGGCCATCGCCGGCGGCGCCACGCTGGCAGAAGCCGGCCTGCGCCCGGGCCTGGCGCCGCAGGGCCATGCGATCGAACTGCGCATCAACATGGAGAGCCTGAGCGCCGACGGCAGCGCCCGGCCGCACGGCGGCGTGCTCGAAGCCTTCGACCTGCCCTCCGGCCCCGGCGTGCGCGTCGACACCTTCGGCTACGCCGGCTACGCCACCAACCCGCGTTACGACTCGCTGCTGGCCAAGCTGATCGTGCATGCGCCGAGCGGCGGCCACGCGCAGGCCGTGCGCCGCGCGGCGCGCGCGCTGGCCGAGTTCCGCATCGCCGGCGTCGTCACCAACCAGCCGCTGCTGCGCAGGCTGCTGGCCGACGAAGACGTGCAGCGCAACGCCGTGTGGACACGCTGGCTCGACGAGCATCTGCCATCGCTGCTGGCGGCCGACGCGGCGCCGGCCTCGCGCGACCGCTTCGTGCCGCTGGCGGTGTTCGGCGGCAGCAGCCTCGCCCGTCGCGCCACGGCCACGGCTACGGCCGAGGTGCCGGAGGGCGCGCTACCGGTGGCGGCGCCGCACCAGGGCACGGTGATCGCCGTCCAGGCCATCGCGGGGGAGCGCGTGCGCGCCGGCCAGACGCTGCTGGTGCTGGAAGCGATGAAGATGGAGCACGCCATCGGCGCGCCGCGCGGCGGCAGCGTCGGCCACGTCGCCGTGGCAGCGGGCGACACCGCGCTCGAAGGCGACCTGCTGGCCTGGCTGCTGCCAGCCGACGACGGCGACGCCGGGCTGGAACAAGCGGCAGAGGAAGACCCGGAGCACATCCGCGCCGATCTGGCGGAAGTGCTGGCGCGGCGGGCCGCGCTGCTCGATGCGCAGCGCCCGGACGCGGTGGCGCGCCGCCGCCGCACCGGCCAGCGCACCGCCCGCGAGAACATCGCCGACCTGTGCGACCCGGGCAGCTTCGTCGAATACGGCGGCCTGGCCGTGGCCGCGCAGCGCAGCCGGCGCAGCCTGGACGAACTGCGGCGCATCAGCCCGGCCGACGGCATGGTCACCGGGCTGGCGACGGTGAACGGCGCGCTGTTCGGCCCCGAGCGCTCGCGCTGCGCGGTGCTGAGCTACGACTACAGCGTGTTCGCCGGCACGCAGGGCGTGATCAACCACCGCAAGACCGACCGCCTGCTGGCGCTGGCGCAGCAGTGGCAGCTGCCGACCCTGCTGTTCGTCGAAGGCGGCGGCGGCCGTCCCGGCGACGACTGGCCCACCCCCGCGGGGCTGGACACGCACACCTTCTCCAGCCTGGGCGCGCTCAGCGGCTTGGTGCCGACGGTGGCCATCGTCGCCGGCCGCTGCTTCGCCGGCAATGCCGCGCTGGCCGGCGTGTGCGATCTGATCGTCGCCACCGCGGACGCCAACCTGGGCATGGGCGGGCCGGCCATGATCGAAGGCGGCGGCCTTGGCGTGTACCGCCCCGAGGACGTAGGCCCGATGGACGTGCAGGTGCCCAACGGCGTGGTCGACCTGCTGGTCGAAGACGAAGCCGCGGCGGTGGCGGCGGCGCGCCGCTACCTCGCCTACTTCCAGGGCCCGCTGGAACGCTGGGAATGCCCCGACCAGCGCCGCCTGCGGCATGCGGTGCCGGAGAACCGGCTGCGCGCCTACGACGTGCACAAGGTGATCCACGGACTGGCCGACGTGGGATCGGTGCTCGAACTGCGGCCGCAGTACGGCTTAGGCATGATCACGGCGCTGATGCGCATCGAGGGCCGCGCCTGCGGCGTGATCGCCAACAACCCGCGCCACCTGGGCGGCGCCATCGACGCCGAGGCGGCGGACAAGGCTGCGCGCCTGATCCGCCTGTGCGATGCCTTCGACCTGCCGCTGCTGTCGCTGTGCGACACGCCCGGCATGATGGTCGGCC
>CAZBDE010000407.1:0-1264 GCA_964490415.1 uncultured Pseudoxanthomonas sp.
AGCATGGTCATCACCTTGTCGGCGATGTCGTCCTGCACGAACAGCACGCGCGCGGCCGAGCAGCGCTGGCCGGCGGAGGTGAAGGCCGAGCCGATCGCGTCCTTGACCAGCTGCTCGGGCAGGGCGGAGGAGTCGGCGATCAGCGCGTTCTGGCCGCCGGTCTCGGCGATCAGCACCGCGATCGGCGCGTCCTCGCGCGCGGCCAGGGCGCGGTTGATCGCGCGCGCGGTCTCGGTCGAGCCGGTGAAGGCCACCCCGGCCACGCGCGCGTCGGAGGTCAGCGCCGCGCCGACGGTGGCGCCGTCGCCGGGCACGAACTGCAGCACCTCGGCCGGAACCCCCGCTTCGTGCAGCAGCTTCACCGCCGCATGGCCGATCAGGCTGGTCTGCTCGGCCGGCTTGGCGATCACGCTGTTGCCGGCGGCCAGCGCCGCGCTGACCTGGCCCAGGAAGATCGCCAGCGGGAAGTTCCACGGGCTGATGCAGACGAACACGCCGCGGCCGTGCAGCTGCAGTTCGTTCGACTCGCCGGTCGGGCCGGGCAGCTGTTCCGGCGCGCCGAACTGGCGGCGCGCCTGGGCGGCGTAGTAGCGCAGGAAGTCCACCGCCTCGCGCACCTCGGCGACCGCGTCGGGCAGGGTCTTGCCGGCTTCGCGCACGCACAGGGCCATGAATCCGGGCATGCGCTGTTCGAGCAGAGTCGCGGCATGCTCGAGGATCGCGGCGCGGCTGGCGGCCGGGGTGCGGTCCCAGCCCGGCTGCGCGGCGACGGCATTGGCCAGCGCGCGCTGCACGGTGGCGGTGTCGGCCGGCTGCCAGTGGCCGACGACCACGCGGCGGTCGGACGGGCTGGTCACGGCCAGCGCATCGCCGGCCGGCACCGCACCGGGCACCAGCGGCGCGGCGTGCCAGGGGCCGGCGTGGGCGTTGAGCTGCGCGGCCAGGGCCTTGAGTTCGTTGTCGTCGGCGAGGTTGGCGCCCATGGAGTTGTTCCTGTCGAAGCCTTGCTGGATGTAGAGGTCGCGCGGCAGCGGGATGCGCGGATGCGGGATCGAGTCGAAGCCGGCGACCATCGCCACCGGATCGCGGACCAGCTCGGCCACCGGCACATCCTCGTCGGTGATGCGGTTGACGAAGCTGGAGTTGGCGCCGTTCTCGAGCAGGCGCCGGACCAGGTACGGCAGCAGGTCCTCGTGGCTGCCCACCGGCGCGTAGATGCGGCAGGGCACGCCGAAGTGGTGCCCGCGCACCGCCTCGGCGTGCC
>CAZBDE010000407.1:1274-2063 GCA_964490415.1 uncultured Pseudoxanthomonas sp.
GGCGTCCGTTGGCGATGCTGCGGATCGCGGCGATGGTCTGCGCGTTGTGGGTGGCGAACATCGGGTAGAGCGCGTCGCCGTGGTTGAACATCTTCTTCGCCGTGGCCAGGTAGGACACGTCGGTGTTCTGCTTGCGGGTGAACACCGGGTAGCCGGGCAGGCCTTCGACCTGGGCGCGCTTGATCTCCGCGTCCCAGTACGCGCCCTTGACCAGGCGCACCGGGATGCGGCGGCCGGCGCGGCGGGCCAGCTCTGCCAGGAAGTCGATCACCGCCGGTGCGCGCTTCTGGTAGGCCTGCACCGCCAGGCCATAGCCCTCCCAGCCGTCGAGCGACGGATCGGAGAAGGTCGCCTCGATGACGTCCAGCGACAGCTCCAGGCGGTCGCTTTCCTCGGCGTCGATGGTGTAGCCGATGCCGTAGGACTTCGCCAGTTGCGCCAGTTCCAGCACCGCCGGCGCCAGCTCGGCCATCACCCGTTCGCGCTTGGCGTGCTCGTAGCGCGGGAACAGCGCCGAGAGCTTGATCGAGATGCTCGGGGCGGCGAACACGTCCGAGCCCTTGAAGCTGCCGCTGCGCCCGATCGCGTGGATCGCATCGCGGTAGGCCTGCAGGTAGCGCTGCGCGTCCTTCATCGTCAGCGCGCCTTCGCCGAGCATGTCGAAGGAGTAGCGGTAGCCGGCGTTGTCGCCCTTCCTCGAGCGCGCCAGGGCCTCGCCGATCGTGCGGCCCATGACGAACTGGTGGCCCATGATCCGCATCGCCTGGCGCACCGCGAGCCGGATCACCG
>CAZBDE010000408.1:0-2045 GCA_964490415.1 uncultured Pseudoxanthomonas sp.
TGGCGGAGTGGACGGGACTCGAACCCGCGACCTCCGGCGTGACAGGCCAGCATTCTAACCGACTGAACTACCACTCCGCGTCGAGACGGACATTGTAGGACGATTCGCATCCTTCCTACAAGCTGTTTCGTGTTGCCGCGCCGCCCGGGCTGGTGGGTGCTGAGGGTTTCGAACCCCCGACCCTCGCCTTGTAAGGGCGACGCTCTACCGCTGAGCTAAGCACCCGGGTGCATGCACCCTGCCTTGGCAGCGGGGTCGATCAGTTTACTGCGTCCTTCAGGGCCTTGCCAGCCTTGAACGCCGGGTTCTTCGACGCCTTGATCTTGATGGTTTCGCCGGTCTTCGGGTTGCGGCCGGTGCGCGCGGCACGCTTGCGCACCTGGAACGTGCCGAAGCCCACCAGGGTCACCGCGTCGCCCTTCTTCAGCGCCTTGGTGATGGAGTTGATCACCGCATCGACGGCGCGGGCGGCCTCGGCCTTGGTGACTTCGGCGTCGTTGGCGACGGCGTCGATCAGATCGGTTTTGTTCATGCTTGGTTGCTCCCTGTGCGGCATCGCCGCGAGATGGGTGGTCGGGCCCGCGCTGTGCCGGCGTGCCCTCTGGTCCGGTGCCGCCACGCGGTCTTGGCCGGTGGCGGGTGCGCCCGTTATACAGGGCGCCGCACCCCCGCCGCAACCCGGAAATGCAGCAATGGCGCGGGTTTCTGCCGCCCGCGCCATTGCATGGTCCGATCCGCCGACGGTCGCGTCAGTGCTTGACGTCGTTGGCATCCTGGACAGGCCGCTGGCGCCGCCGCGCGCCCTTTCCGCCGCCCTGGGGCTTGGCCGCGGCGGCGGGTCGCAAGGGCCGCTCCAGGGCCAGGTCGAGCACTTCGTCGATCCAGCGCACCGGCACGATCTTCATGCCCTCGGTGACGTTGGCCGGGATGTCGGCCAGGTCCTTGCGGTTCTCCTCGGGGATCACCACCGTGCGGATGCCGCCGCGCAGCGCGGCCAGCAGCTTCTCCTTCAGCCCGCCGATCGCGGTCACCTTGCCGCGCAGGGTGATCTCGCCGGTCATGGCGATGTCGGCGCGCACCGGCACCTTGGTCAGCGTGGACACCAGCGAGGTGACCATCGCGATGCCGGCGCTGGGGCCGTCCTTGGGCGTGGCGCCGTCGGGCACGTGCAGGTGCACGTCCTGCTTCTGCAGGAAGTCGGTGTCGATGCCCAGCCGCTCGGCGCGCGAGCGCACCACCGACAGCGAGGCCGAGGCGGACTCCTTCATCACGTCGCCGAGCTGGCCGGTGAGGATCAGCTGGCCCTTGCCCGGCACCAGCGTCGCCTCGATCTGCAGCAGGTCGCCGCCGACCTCGGTCCAGGCCAGGCCGGTGACCAGGCCGATCTCGTTCTGCTCCTCGGCGCGGCCGTAGTCGAAGCGGCGCACGCCCAGGTACTTGTCCAGGTTCTTCGCATCGACCTTGACCAGCGCCGGCTTCGGCTTGCGCGCGGCGGCCTTCTTCGTGGCCGCCTTCTTCACCGGCTGCGGGCCGCGCAAGGCGATCTCCCTGACCACCTTGCGACAGATCTTGGCGATCTCGCGCTCCAGGTTGCGCACGCCCGACTCGCGCGTGTAGTAGCGCACGATGTCGCGCACCGCGTCCCCGGCGATGGCCAGTTCCTCGGGCTTGAGCCCATTGGCCTTGAGCTGCTTGGGCACCAGGTAGCGCAGGGCGATGCTGAGCTTCTCGTCCTCGGTGTAGCCCGGGATGCGGATGACCTCCATGCGGTCCAGCAGCGGACCGGGGATGTTCAGCGAGTTGGAGGTCGCCACGAACATCACCTCGGACAGGTCGAGGTCGACCTCCAGGTAGTGGTCGTTGAACGAGTGGTTCTGCTCGGGGTCGAGCACTTCCAGCAGCGCCGAAGACGGGTCGCCGCGGAAATCCATCGCCATCTTGTCGATCTCGTCGAGCAGGAACAGCGGGTTGTGCACGGCGGTCTTCGCCATGTTCTGCACGATCTTGCCGGGCATCGAGCCGATGTAGGTCCGCCGATGGCCGCG
>CAZBDE010000409.1:0-2040 GCA_964490415.1 uncultured Pseudoxanthomonas sp.
CCCTGAAGACGTTCGTTTCTGGTTTGGGTGCCGGCAGGCCGGCGCGGGCATTCTAGCGCAGGTGGGTGGACGGCTCCGGCCGCGGCTGGCACACAGCGTCCGCCGCGCGCACGCCCCCACGGGATGCTGCTCTTGTAGGAGCGGGCATGGCCGCGACCCGACGCCGTCGGCACAGGCGACGCCCCCGTGGTCCCGACGCCCGGGTCGCGGCCATGCCCGCTCCTACAAGGGAGACGGGCGCAGGAGCAGGCGGCGGTCGTCGCCGAAGCGCGCCTCGTCCGCCAGGCCGAAGCGCAGGCGCTCGGCCATCGCCTCGATCCCCAGCCCGGCGAACAGCGGCCGCGCGGCGTCGCCCAGCAGCAGCGGCGCCTGGTACAGCAGCACCTCGTCCACCAGCCCGGCACGCAGCAGCGCCCCGCACAGCGCCGGGCCCGCCTCGACCTGGACCTCGTTGATGCCGCGCCCGCCGAGCAGGCGCAGCGCGGACTCCAGGTCCAGGTGGCCGTCGCGCAGCGGCAGCGCGGCGAACTCCGCGTCCACGCCGGCCGGCGGCGCGACGTCCGGCGCATGCAGGTACAACGTGGGCGCGGCGCCATCGCGCACCCGGGCCGCGGCGAGACTGCGCAGGCGCGTGTCCAGCACGACCCGCAGCGGCGGCACGAACTCCGCGCCATCGCCCAGGCGCACGGTCAGCGCCGGGTCGTCGGCCAGCACGGTGTCGGCGCCGGTGAGGATGGCGCCGCTGCGCGCGCGCCAGCGCTGCACGTCGGCGCGCGCAGCCTCGCCGGTGATCCATTTCGATTCGCCGCTGGCCATCGCCGTGCGTCCGTCGAGGCTGGCGGCCAGCTTGATCCGCAGCCACGGCCGGCCACGCTGCACCCGCGACAGGAAACCGCGGTTGAGTTCGCGCGCCGCGGCTTCCAGCAACCCGGCGTCGACCACGATCCCCGCCGCCTGCAGCCGGGCGAAGCCGGCGCCATCGACGCGCGGGAACGGGTCGCGCATCGCCGCCACCACCCGCGCCACGCCCGCCTCGACCAGGGTGTCGGCGCAGGGCGGCGTGCGCCCGTGGTGCGCGCACGGCTCCAGGGTCACGTAGGCGGTGGCGCCGCGCGCGCGCTCCCCGGCCTGGCGCAGCGCGAACACTTCCGCATGCGGTTCGCCGGTGCGCGGATGCCAGCCCTCGCCCACCACCTCGCCGTCGCGCACGACCACGCAGCCGACCATCGGGTTCGGCCGCGCCGTGTACAGGCCGCGCTCGGCCAGTTCCAGCGCCCGCGCCATCCAGGCGCGGTCGTGCGCGGCATCCCCGTTCAACGCGAGGCCTCCACGCAGTCGATCGCCATCACCTGCCGCCGCTCGATGCGCATGGCTGCGCTCAGCGCTTCTTCTGCCGGTCGGCGTGCTTGTCGATGGGGACCACCTCGCCGCCCTGCAGCAGCGGCAGCTGGCCGTTGCCCGGCGGCAGGTCGCGCTCGAGCTTCTCGATCTCCTCGCGGAAATCGGCCACGTCCTCGAAGCTGCGGTAGACCGAGGCGAAGCGGACGTAGCCGACATGGTCGAGCTTGCGCAGCTCGTCCATCACGAACTCGCCGATCCGGCGCGACGGCAGCTCGCGCTCGCCCGCCATCCGCACCGCGTGGACCACCGCGCGCACCGCCGCCTCGATCTGTTCCTCCGAGACCGGGCGCTTCTGCAGCGCGCGGTCGAAGCCCAGGCGCAGCTTCTTGGCGTCGAACTGCTCGCGGCGGCCGTCGCCCTTGATGATCGCCGGCAGCTTCAGCTCCACCGTCTCCAGGGTGCTGAAGCGCTCCCCGCAGGCCTCGCACTCGCGCCGCCGGCGGATGGTGGCGCCGTCCTCGGACACGCGCGAGTCGATCACGCGGGTGTCGGTGTGCTGGCAGTAGGGGCAATGCATGCGGCGCCCTCGCGGCTGGGGTCAGGTCGTCCGGTCAGCCGTAGACCGGGTACTTCCTGCACTGCGCGGTGACCTTCCCGCGCACGGCGGCAATGACGGACTCGTCGGACGGCGCGTCGAGC
>CAZBDE010000410.1:0-2008 GCA_964490415.1 uncultured Pseudoxanthomonas sp.
AGCCAGCTCCGTCCCAAGCTCCCAACCCGCCTCCCGCGAAGGTGCAGCCGTGAAGGCCGGCGCGAGAACCGCCAGCCCGAAAGCAGCTGTTGCCTCCCACACTTCTTCGCAGTTCACCGCCCGATTTGTGTCGCATTCGGTGACCGGCGATTGCCAGCGCGCGGTGTCACAATGAGAAGCGAGGAAGGCGTTGTTGAATTCATCATGGTCGGAGGCTGTGGGCATGTGGACGAAGGCGCCCGCCGTTGTCAGGCGCCCCTTCGAGCGGCAAGAGCCCGGAGCTGGGACCACGAGTTGCTTCACGAAGCTTGGGTTTTATCGCCTGCGTGGGACGATTCGCTATTCCGGACAAGCCTTCTGGCAACAGGAGACCGCGTAATGCTGCGAGCCGACAGACCACTGGTAAGCCGTGTGCGGGGAATCCGCACGCACGGTTTGAAGAGGGGCGTTGGCTCATTAACCGGCCTTCGGGCCCCATGAGAGCCAACGTCCACCAATGCCTCTATCCGACTGCCTGTATAGCCGTGGCTACGTCTACGCCGACGCCGCGAATCCGAATTTGGATGCTCCCGGCTTCTCGCGCACCACACTGCCGAATGGCGCAAGCCTCTACTTCCGAACCAACCTTCCGCTTGCCTTGCTGACTGCAGGCGCCGAAGGTCGCGCCGATTGCTGGATTTGCGTCTTGGGATCTCCAGTCGACTTGATCGAGCAGACGGTCGAGATTCAGGTTGTCGCGCAGCTCCTGCTGAAAGCGCTCGTCGCGTCCACGGACACGTTCTTCGATCGGCTGGACTATGTGAGCGGCCGCTATGTCGTCGTCTTCAACGACGGCAGCGCAACACGGATCCTGGCGGATGCCACCGGGATGAAGACCATTTTCTATTCCAGGGACGGGCGCTTTTTCGCATCGCATGCGCGGCTGATCGTCGATGCCACCGGCGACAACGGACCGTCGCCCTTGCTTCGCATGGGACGTCGAGAGTTCAAGTTCGGCTTTCCAGGCCTGGAGACCCCATTTAAAAGTGTGCGGCTGCTAAGTCCGAACACCTTGTTTAACATCTCATCGAAGAAGGTCGAGCGCTTCTTCCCGCGCGAAGAGTTGCCGGAGTTGTCCTTCGGGGACGCGCGCGACCTCGTGTGGCAGTACATGAATGCGCATGTCCGGGCGTTGCCGTCGACGTGGACGGTGGTGGCGTCCTTGACGGCTGGCATAGATTCGCGCCTATCGCTTGCGGCGCTCCGGCAGGACAAGAGGATTCAGTACTTCACCTATTGCGGAGAGGAAAGGCTTCTGGAGGACAAGACGGTCGCAAGCGACATCAGTTCGACCTTGTCCTTGCAACACCACTTACTGAACGTCGACATCAGCAAGGCTGAGGAGTCGGAGTTCGCTGAATTCAGCAAGATCCTGCGAAGGAACTCCTACTACTCGCATGGCCATCGACAGGCCTACCGGTACACCAAGACGTTCACAGGCGAGAACAAACTGCACATTCGAAGCAATCTCGGAGAGATCGGTCGAACCTTCTATCAGAGGGCACATAAGCGTCCCGCGTTTTCTCCTGCGATCCACTCGTCGGTCTACAACCGCCGCCTGGGAACGAATCCCAAAGTTGAGCGCGCCTTCCAGGTGATGTACGAAACTAATCGTCTTGACAAAATCTGGAACTACGACCCCTTCGACATGGCGTACTGGGAGCACCGCATGGGGGGGTGGCATGCGCTCGCGGTAATGGAGAGCGATCCGGCCTTCGACACGCACGTGATCTTCAACGCCCGGTGTACGCTGAAGGCCTTCCTTTCGATTCCGTTCCATTTGCGTCAGAACGGAAGCTTGTTCAAGGCCATCATCGCGAACGAATTGCCCGAACTCGCTGCCGTGCCGATCAATCCGCGCAAACAGATCGAAGCGGAGTTGTCACCTAAGGCATCGTCAGAGTAAGCGCCGCTCCGTATCTATTCAGCCTCCCCCAAGGCGCAGTTCGGAAGACGGCGAGCGGTCGAG
>CAZBDE010000411.1:0-1989 GCA_964490415.1 uncultured Pseudoxanthomonas sp.
CAGGCCATGGGCGGGTTGCAACATCGCCTGGCTGCCATCCTGGCTGCGGATGCGGCGGGCTACTCTCGGCTGATGGCCATCGACGACCAGGCCACGGTGGCGGCGCTGGATGCGGCGCGCGCGGTGTTCCGCGCGCAGATCGAAGTGCAGCAGGGCCGCGTCATCGACATGGCGGGCGATTCGGTGCTGGCGGTGTTCGGCACGGCCGCCGGCGCGGTGACGGCGGCCGTGGAGACCCAGGCGCAGATCAACGAACTCGCCGACGCGGAGCCGGAAGACCGGCGCATGCGCTTCCGCATTGGGGTCCACCTGGGCGATGTGATCGAGAAGGCCGACGGCACGGTGTACGGCGACGGCGTGAACATCGCCGCGCGGCTTCAGGCGCTGGCCGAACCGGGAGGCATCACGGTGTCGGAGTCGATCCGCAGCGCGGTCAAGGGCAAGGTGGCGGCAAGCTTCGAAGACCAGGGCGAGCAGGCGGTGAAGAACATCGCCGATCCGGTGCGCGCCTGGCGGCTGCGTGCCGGCGCTGCAAAGCCCGCCGTGCCGTCGATCGCGGCCATCGACCTGTCGCTGCCCGACAAGCCCTCGATCGCGGTGCTGCCCTTCGTCAACATGTCGGGCGATCCGGAGCAGGAATACTTCACCGACGGCATCAGCGAAGACATCATCACCGAGCTGTCGCGCTTTCATTCGCTGTTCGTGATCGCACGCAACTCGTCCTTCTCGTACAAGGGCCAGTCGCCGGACATCCGGCGTGTGGGCCGGGAACTGGGCGTGCGCTATGTGCTGGAAGGCAGCATCCGCAAGTCGGCCCAGCGCATCCGCGTGACGGCGCAGCTGATTGACGCGCCCAGCGGCAAGCACCTGTGGGCCGAGAAGTACGACCGCGTGCTGGAAGACATCTTCGAGGTGCAGGAGGAGCTGACGCGCAGCATCGTCGGGGCGATCGCCCCGCACATCGACGATGCCGAACGCCAGAAGGTTCAGCGACTTCGCCCCGAGAGCCTGGGCGCTTACGAACACGCCGTCAGCGCCCTCGCCAGGAGCTGGGCCGGCTACCTCAACGCCGACGTCGGCCTGCGCAACGAAGCGCTGGCAGAGGCCCAGGCGGCGTTGGCCATCGATCCACGAAGCAGTCTGGGGCTGCTGGTCGTGGCCTGGGTACAACTGCAGCATGTCTTCTTGGGTACGACCACCGACATCGCCGCGGCGTGGCAGGCGGGTCTCTCGGCCGTGGACCAAGCCATCGCGATCGACCGCAACGACAGCAATGCCTACGCCTTCAAGGCGTTCCTGCTCTGCTTTGCCGCCGACAGGCAGCGCGCCGCCGAGGACCTGGTCAATGCCCGGCGAGCCTACGAGTTGAACCCGAACAGCACGTTGGCTGTGGCTGCGCTCTCCTTCAGCGAGTTGTTCACCGGCCTGGCGGACGAGGCCATCGCCCATCTGCACAAGGCGATGCGCGTCAATCCACGCGATCCGATGCGGTTCAACTCGTACCTGCAGCTGTCAATGTGCTACCTGTGCACCGGTGACTATGGCCGAGGTGTCGGATACGCACGGCTCGGAATCGCCGACGCACCTGGCGTGGCGCAATTGCACGGGCACTTGGCCATGAACCTTGTTGGCCTGGACTCCATCGCCCAGGCCAAGGCCGCCTGTGAAGACGCACGTCGACTGGCGCCCGCCTGGGTGGAGCGTGGCCTGGCCGGCCGGTTCGTCTATCGCAAACCTGAGCACCTGCGGCGGGCCACGACCTTCCTGCGCGTCGCTGCCGGGCTTGAGGACCCTAGTGCGGCGGACGCGCTGCGGTAGGGGAGGCTGGCCGGACCTGCTAGTTCGTATATCATTGTTCGTACCTACTCTGTCATACTGCGACCATCGTACTGATGGGGCCAAGCATGCAAAGCATCGACATCACCCTGGCCGCGCGCGGCCAGATCGTCATTCCGAAGGAGGCGCGCGACGCGCTGGGCCTCAAACCCG
>CAZBDE010000412.1:0-1984 GCA_964490415.1 uncultured Pseudoxanthomonas sp.
CTTGAGCACCTCGCGCAGGGTGCCGCAGTCGCCGCCGCCGATGATCACCACGCGCTTAGGGGCGGCGTGGGTGAACAGCACCGGGTGGGCGATCATCTCGTGGTACAGGAAGTTGTCGCGGCTGGTGAGCATCACCGCGCCGTCGATCAGCATCAGGTTGCCCCAGTCGGTCGTCCGGTAGATCTCGATCTTCTGGAACGGCGACTGCACTTCGTCCAGCTTGGCCTCGACCCGGTAGCCGATCGCCGACCCGGTCGGCTCGAAACGTTCGATGTACCAGTTGTCCTGGGTGCTCATGAGGGTGTCCTTGTGCATTTCCCTTCTCCCCGTGGGAGAAGGTGCCCCGAAGGGGAGGATGAGGGTTCGGCGGAGCGGCGGGCGCCGGCGGGCGCGCATTGTAACGGAGCCTTCTGAACCGGGGCGTTAGAATGCCCTCCCTTTGTGACAGCCCGAGCCCTACGCCGATGAGCGACTGGTCCGCCGACCACGCCCGCAAGACCTGGTCCATCCCGCACTGGTCCGGCGGCTACTTCGACGTGGCCGGTGGCGCCATGCAGGTGCTGCCGCGCGGCGAGGGCGGCCCGGCGCTGGCGCTGCCGGCGCTGGTCGACGCCGCCCGCGCCCAGGGCATGCAGCTGCCGCTGCTGCTGCGCTTCCCGGACATCCTCGGCGACCGCCTGGGCCGGCTGCAGGCGGCCTTCGCCCAGGCCATGGCCGACTGGGACTACGCCGGCGGCTACACCGCGGTGTACCCGATCAAGGTCAACCAGCACCGCGGCGTGGCCGGCACCCTGGCCTCGCATGCCGGCGAGGGCTTCGGCCTGGAGGCGGGCAGCAAGCCGGAGCTGATGGCGGTGCTGGCCCTGTCGCGGCCGGGCGGGCTGATCGTGTGCAACGGCTACAAGGACCGCGAGTACATCCGCCTGGCCCTGATCGGGCGCAAGCTCGGCCTGGAGACCTTCATCGTCATCGAGAAGCCGTCCGAGCTGGCGCTGGTGATGGAGGAGGCGCGCAACCTCGGCGTGCAGCCCGGCCTGGGCGTGCGCATGCGCCTGGCCAGCCTCGGCGCCGGCAAGTGGCAGAACAGCGGCGGCGACAAGGCCAAGTTCGGCCTCTCCCCGCGCCAGCTGCTGGACCTGTGGAAGTCGCTGCGCGACACCGGCATGAGCGACTGCCTGCAGCTGCTGCACTTCCACATGGGCTCGCAGATCTCCAACGTGCGCGACATCGCCAATGGCATGCGCGAGGCGACCCGCTACTTCAGCGAGCTGTCGCGGCTGGGCGCGAAGGTGCGCTACATGGACGTCGGCGGCGGCCTGGGCATCGACTACGAGGGCACCCGCTCGCGCAGCGAGTGCTCGATCAACTACGGCCTGAACCAGTACGCGGCCAACATCGTGCAGCCGCTGGCCGAGGCCTGCGCCGAGCAGGGGCTCACCCCGCCGCGCATCGTCACCGAGTGCGGCCGCGCGATGACCGCGCACCACGCGGTGCTGGTGGCCAACACCACCGAGGTGGAGACCGCGCCGGAAGGCCGCGTGCCCGACGCGCACGACGACGAACCGGCGGCGATCCGCCACCTGCGCGGCCTGCACGCCGACCTCGACCAGCGCCCGCCGCTGGAGCTGTTCCACGAGGCCCAGCACTTCCACGCCGAAGGCCTGTCGGCCTATGCGCTGGGCCAGATCGACCTGCCGCAGCGGGCGCGCGTGGACGACCTGTTCTACGCGGTGGCGCACGGGGTGCGCGCGCGCCTGGACGGCAACGAGCGCAGCCACCGTGCGGTGCTGGACGAACTCGACGACCGCCTGGTCGACAAGTACTTCGTCAACTTCAGCGTGTTCGAGTCGATCCCCGACGCCTGGGCGATCGACCAGGTGTTCCCGATCGTGCCGATCGAGCGGCTCGACGAAGTGCCGCAGCGGCGCGGCGTGATCGCCGACATGACCTGCGACTCCGACGGCACGGGCAAGACCTACGTCGA
>CAZBDE010000413.1:0-1972 GCA_964490415.1 uncultured Pseudoxanthomonas sp.
GGCTCGGTGGAGCCGAGGGAGCTGGTCGACTGGCTGCTTTCGCGCGGACGCCACTGGATCACCACCACTGAGGCGGCGACGGTTCTCGGGATCCCGCCGACGCACGTGGCCCCGACCCTCTCCCGCTACCGGCACCGAGGCCACCTGTTCAGCCCGACGAAGGGGCTCTACGTGGCGGTCCCACCCGAGTTCCGCTCATGGGGAGCCGTGCCGGCGTCGCACTTCATCGATGCGCTGATGGGCCACCTCGGCCACGACTACTACGTCTGCCTCCTGTCGGCAGCGGAGGTCCACGGCTTCGCCCACCAGCGCCCACAGGTCTTCCAGGTCATGACCCCAGCCCGATTGCGGAACCGGTCCTTCGGTCGTGTGCACGTCGTGTTCGTCAGCTCTGCCCACATGGCGGATCGACCGACACAGGAGGTGAACACCCCGACGGGAAACATGCTGGTCTCCACAATCGAGACCACCGTGCTGGACCTCGTCGCGTTCCCGCACCTCAGCGGGTCGCTGTTCAACGTCGCCACCGTCATCGGCGACATGCTCCAGGACCAGGCGCTCGACGTCGAGCGGGTGGCCGACGCGGCCACCGGGTACCCCGCAGCAACGATTCAGCGAACGGGCTGGCTCATCGACTTCATGGCGGAGGAGGTCGGCGTGGACATCGACACCGACGGGTTGATCCCCCTTGCCGAGGCTCGAGCGACGTCAACGCTGCTCGACAGCGGCGGAGCTCGATGGGGTGAGCACGACGATCGGTGGAACGTCATCGTCAACGAGGAACTCGAGCCAGAGTCGTGATCCCGGCAGCCATCATCACCGAATGGAGCTACCGGGCGGCCTGGCCGGCGGTCGAGCAGGTCGAGCAGGACCTGCTGCTGTCGCGGCTCATCGTCGAGATCGCCAATGACGACTACCTCGGTGGCGAGTTGGTCTTCCGAGGCGGGACGTGCCTGCACAAGCTCCACCTGCCGGAACCGCTCCGCTACAGCGAGGACCTCGACTACGTCCGCACGACGGCCGGAGGCATCAAGGACCTGACCCAGGCAGTGACCGCGATCGGTGAGCGGCTCGACATGGACGTCAACACCAGGATCCGTCAGCACCCGAAGATCTACCTGCGAGCACCGTTGGAGTCCGGCACCGGTCGCATGCGGATCAAGGTGGAGGTCAACACCTTCGAGCGCGCCCCTGCCCGCGAGCTGGTTCGGCTGCCCTACGGGGTCGAGTCGACCTGGTTCACCGGCGGGGCCGACGTTGCGACCTTCGCTGCCGAGGAGCTCGTCGCCACCAAGATCCGCGCGCTGTTCCAACGGTCCAAGGGGCGCGATCTGTTCGACCTGTGGCTCGCGCTCACCCGGCTCGGCCTTGACCCGGCTGGGATCGTCGACGCGTTTACCCCGTACCGGCCCGATGGATTCACGGCCGCTCGGGCCGAGGCCAACCTGCGGGAGAAGCTGACGAAGGCAGCCTTCCGGGACGACCTTCGTCCGCTCGTCGGCGCATGGCCCGACGACTACGACATGGAAGCCGCCGCCGAGCTCGTGATCGCCGAAGTCCTGGGACGCCTCCGGTAGGCGACACCCTGACAGGGTCGATGCGAGCAGATATGGAATGAATCTTCCATTTCTGCAGGCAACGACTGGCCGTCCGCTTCTAACGGGTCTTCTAACGGACGGGCCGTCACGAGGCGCTTCTGACACGACCGACCCGGCCGGACTGGCACGCGAAACCGCAGGCCAGCGTCATGTTTCGGCATGCGGCGTCACGAGGCGAAACGGCCGGCAAGCGCCTCATGACCCGAAGGTCGCAGGTTCAGATCCTGCCCCCGCCACCATCGAAACACCAGGTCAGGGGCCTTTCCGGAGAGATCCGGGAGGGTCCCTCTGGCGTTTTCTGGCCGTCGTTCCAAGTACGTCGCCCAGCTGGTCGCCGCCGGCCTGCTCGTCGCCGAGGAGCCCGACGGGCGCCG
>CAZBDE010000414.1:0-1969 GCA_964490415.1 uncultured Pseudoxanthomonas sp.
ACGACGCCCTGTACGAGATGCTGGGAGTGGAGAAGGTGGTCAAGCTGCTGGAGAAGAACGTCATCGAGATCGCGCCGCTGGCCTACATGCGCGGACGCACGCTCAACGACGCGTTCGTGATCCTGGACGAGGCGCAGAACACCACCATCGAGCAGATGAAGATGTTCCTGACCCGGCTGGGCTTCGGCTCTACCGCGGTGGTCACCGGCGACATGACCCAGATCGATCTGCCCAGGCACGTCAAGTCCGGCCTCAAGGACGCGATCGAGGTGCTGCGCGGGGTGGAAGGCGTGAGCTTCACCTTCTTCGAGGCGCGCGACGTGGTCCGCCACCCGCTGGTGGCGCGGATCGTGAGCGCCTACGAGCGCCGCGACGCGCAGGACCGGGAAACCGGGCCGGCCGCATGAGGATGTCATGACCAAGGGACCTGTCCGCCTCGACGTCTCCGTCAGCTACGCGGCGCCGCGCACCGGCGTGCCGGCGGCGCCGAGCTTCCGCAAGTGGGTCGCCGCCGCGCTCAAGGGCCGGATCCGCGAGGCCGACCTGGCGATCCGCATCGTCGACGCCAAGGAAGGACGCGCGCTCAACCGCCACTACCGCGGCAAGGACTACCCGACCAACGTGCTCAGCTTCCCGGCAGAACTGCCCGAGGGCGTGAAGCTGCCGCTGCTCGGCGACCTGGTGATCTGCGCGCCGGTGGTGGCGCGCGAGGCGGAGGAGCAGGGCAAGCCAGTGGCCGCGCACTACGCGCACCTCACCGTGCACGGCACCCTGCACCTGCTCGGCTGGGACCACGAGGACGACAAGGACGCCGAAGCCATGGAACAGCTCGAGCGCGAAGTTCTCGCCGGACTCGGCCTGCCCGACCCCTATGCGGAGGAATGACCCGCCCATGCCGCGCACCCTCGCCGCATCCGCCCTGCTCGCCCTCGCCCTGCTCGCACCGGCGGCGGTCGCGCAGGAAGGCACCGGGGCTTCCGCACCGGCGGCCCCCCTGCCCGACCTGTCCGCCCTGATCGAATGCCGGCTCGGGCAGGCCGAGTTCATGGCCTTCATCCCGGTGCTGCGCGATCCGTTGAAGGCGATCGCGGCCGGCTGGCGGCCGCTGCCGCAGGCCAATCCGTTCATGATCGAATACCGGTTGAACACGCCGGTCAACGTGTTCGGCCGGCAGAGCGACCACATCGCCTTCGCCGGCGACGGCGTGGTCGCCGTGCTCGACCTGGCCGAACCGCGCGTCCTGGCCAGGGAACTGCAGCTGGAGACGGGCATCGACACGCCGCAGAAGGCGCTGTTCGGCCGCGAGGCGCGCGCCACGGAAGTCACCGGACCCGACGGCACGCCCGGCTGGGTGGAAACGGCGGTGATCAACGTCTCCAACGTCGATTCGCACCCGGGCAAGACCCTGGCCGGCTGCAGCTACAGCCTCGATCCGCCCGCGCCGGCGGAGGAGGCAGGCGCGCCCGCCACCGTGGCCGCGCCCTCGCCCGCCCCCGCCCAACCGCGCTAGACTGCCCGCAACGCCCGGTTCCCGCGGGCGCACCCGCTTCCCGACGCCCAGCTCTCCCAGAATGTCCGAAGACGACAGTAGTCGCAGCGCGCCGGAGCCGCACGAACGCCGGCGCACCTGGCTGGAGCGGATCAGTTCCGCGTTCTCCGGCGAACCCGACACACGCGAAGACCTGCTCGCGATCCTGAGCGACGCGGAAAGCGATGGCCTGATCGACGCCGATACCCTGCGGATGATGGAGGGCGCGCTTTCCGTCTCCCAGCTCACCGTGGGCGACGTGATGGTCTCGCGCTCGCAGATGGTCTCGCTGTCCGCCGAGGCGCGCTTCCTGGACCTGATGAGGCAGGTGGTCGAATCCGGCCATTCGCGCTTCCCGGTGCATGGCGAGGACCGCGACGAGATCCTCGGCATCCTGCTGGCCAAGGACCTGCTGCGCGGCGTGGTCGCCGACAACGGGCC
>CAZBDE010000415.1:0-1943 GCA_964490415.1 uncultured Pseudoxanthomonas sp.
ACCAGGAAGGCCAGGGTCTTGCCGGTGCCGGTCTGCGCCTGGCCGGCGACGTCGCGTCCGGGCAGTGCGACCGGCAGGGTCAGCGCCTGGATCGGCGTGCAGCGGGTGAAGCCTGCGGATTCGAGGCCGGCGAGCAGCGCCGGGTGCAGGTCGAACGAGGAAAAAGCTACATCGGTCAGCGGTTTGTCGCTCATCATCCAGTCTTCTTGTGGCCCGCACGCATTGCGCGGCAGGCGGCTTGCATAGGTTTCCGGCGCGCCGCACACTGCGGGCCGTCGTCGGATCGCGCGGCCGTCGGGGGGACGGTAGCTCCCTTGACTTCTCCGCGAAACGCCCCAGTTTACCCCAAAGGCGCCTGCCGGCCCCGCCGGCCGGTGCCGGCTATCCACGGAGACATATAAGTGAACGACAAGGTGATGCACGTCGGCGACGCCGATTTCGACAGCGCCGTGCTGCAGTCCCAGGAACCGGTCCTGGTCGATTTCTGGGCCGAATGGTGCGGCCCCTGCAAGATGATCTCGCCGATCGTCGACGAACTGGCCGACGCCTACGACGGCCGGATGAAGGTGGCCAAGGTCAATATCGACCAGAACCGCGCCACCGCGATCCGCTACCACGTGCGCTCGATCCCGATGCTGCTGCTGTTCAAGGACGGCCAGATCCAGGCCACCCAGGTCGGCGCGGTCGGCAAGGGCCAGCTGACCCAGATGATCGACAAGACCCTCGCCTGAGGGTCGTCCGCTCCCGGGACTGCCGGGGGCGGGCCGGAAACGCGACGGGACGCCGGGGAGGCCGTCCCGCCCGCGCCTGAACCGATGCTCCATGCCGCTTGCCGGGCCACGGGGCGTGGTGTTAGTGTCGCTGCAACCGGCCACTGAATCGTGGTCGCGTCTTGTCCGGGGTCACCGCCGGACCACCCATCCCACCAGGATCCAACGCCCGCACCCGGGCGCTCGCACCTACCAGCGAGGAATCGCACCCTTGTCCGAGAACACCCTGCCTGAAGCGCCCGGGAGCGACGACGCACCCGCCGAGAAGCGTGCGCGCAAGCGCGTGACCAAGCCGGCCGATGCCGGCTCCAGCGAGGCGGCCGCTCCGGCCGCGCCCGCCGCTTCGGCTCCCCCGCCCCCCCAGGCCCCCGCCCCGGCCCCGGCCGGCGGCGACGCCGCCGCCCCCGAGAACGCCGGCCAGCATTCCGGCCAGGCCCAGGGCGGCGGCAACCCCCAGAACAACGGCGACGACCCCCGCGACGGCGGCAACCGCAACAACCGCCGCGACCGCTTCCGCAACCGCCGCGACCGCCAGCGCGAACGCTCCCGTGACGACGGCGGCATGCAGGACGACGGCGCCAACCAGCAGCCGCACGTGCCGCGCCCGCACCCGAGCGTGCCGGAAGGCTTCCCGCAGTACTCGCTGGGCGACCTGAAGCGGATGCCGGCGCACAAGCTGCTGGAGATTGCCGAGCAGCTGCAGATCCACGAGGGCGTGGCCCGCGCCCGCAAGCAGGATGTGATCTTCGCCCTGCTCAAGGTGCTGACCCGCCACGGCGAAGGCGTGGCCGCCGACGGCGTGCTGGAGATCCTGCCCGACGGCTTCGGCTTCCTGCGCGCGGCCGAGGCCAGCTACCTGGCCGGCCCGGACGACACCTACATCTCGCCCAGCCAGATCCGCCGCTTCAACCTGCGCACCGGCGACCACCTGTCCGGCCGCATCCGCTGGCCCAAGGACGGCGAGCGCTACTTCGCGCTGAGCGTGGTCGACACGATCAACGGCGAGCCGCTGGAAGCGTCCAAGAACAAGACCCTGTTCGAGAACCTGACCCCGCTGTTCCCGCGCCGGCGTTTCCGGCTGGAGCGCGGCGACGGCTCGACCGAGGACATCACCGGCCGCATCCTCGACCTGATGGCGCCGCAGGGCAAGGGCCAGCGCGCGCTGATCGTCTC
>CAZBDE010000416.1:0-1941 GCA_964490415.1 uncultured Pseudoxanthomonas sp.
TCCCCGTTGCGTATCCTTGCGCGCTATGGATGCATCCGCCCCTTCCCTCAGCAACCATCCACCGGAGCAAAGAATGCGCCTTGAGCACCTTGCCGTCGTCCCGTTCGTTTTCGCCTCGCTTGGCGTTGCTTTCCCGGCATTGGCAAATGAAGACGCGCCCACCCGGCCGTCGGTGCAGGCGCTGGAGCGCATCATCGAGTCGCGTACGCCCGAGACCCGGGTGGCCACGCCGGACCAGGAGCGCATCACCGCGCGCCGCATCGACATCGTCGACGAGCATGGCGTGATCCGCATGACCCTCGCCGGCCGCACCCCCGCACCGATCATCGATGGCATCCAGTACAAGCGGGCGTTCAACGTGGCGGGCATGGTGCTGTACGACGACAAGGGCAGCGAGCGCGGCGGATTTGGCACGGCCGACGTGGAGGGCGGCATGGCGGTCCTCGCACTGGACCACCCGGCGATGGATGCGATCGGCTACCGGGTTTCGCCGGATGGCGCGGTGACGTTCTCGATCAACCAGGCGCCGCCGCTGGTGCGCGAACCGGCGCTGGACAACCGGCTCATCCCCGGCGTGGCGGCCCCGACACGCATCCGCATGGGCGTGTCGGCCGACGGCACCCCCACCATCGCCCTGAACGACAAGGCCGATCGCACCCGCCTGCGCCTGACCGTCACCGACGCCGGTTATGGCGCCATCGAGTTCCTCGATGCCGAAGGCAAGGTCGTCCATACCCTCGCGCCGGAAGCCGGGGGTTGATCAGGGCTTGATCGCGATCTTGAGTACGCCGTCGCGCTGGTGGGCGAACAGGTCGTACGCGGCGACGATGTCGCCGAGCCGGTAGTGGTGGGTCACCAGTGCGCCGAAATCGGCGCGGTTGGAGGCGATCACGCTCATCAGCCGGCGCATCCGCTCCTTGCCGCCGGGGCACAGCGCGGTGTTGATCCTGTGGTCGCCCAGGCCGGCGGCGAACGCGGCGAGCGGGATCTTCAGGTCGCTGGAATACACGCCGAGACTGGACAGGGTGCCGCCGGGCTTGAGCACCTTCATCGCCTGCTCGAAGGTGCTGGCCAGGCCCAGGCATTCGATCGACGAATCCGCGCCGCGTCCGCCGGTGAGCTTCATCACCTCGTCCACCACGTCGCAGCGGTTGAAGTTCAGGGTGATGTCGGCGCCCATGGTTTTCGCCATGCCGAGACGGTGGTCGTTGCCGTCGATGGCGATGATGGTGGCCGCGCCCAGCAGGCGCGCGCCGACCGTGGCGCACAGCCCGATCGGCCCCTGGGCGATGACCACCACGGTATCGCCGATGCGGATGTTGGCGTTCTCCGCGCCCTTGAAGCCGGTGGACATGATGTCCGGGCACATCAGCACCTGCTCGTCGGTGAGCCCGTCCGGGATCGGGGCGAGGTTGCCCTCGGCATCGGGCACCAGCACGTACTCGGCCTGGGTGCCGTCGATCATGTTGCCGAAGCGCCAGCCGGCGGTGGCCTTGTAGCCATGACAGCCGCACAGGCCGCGCTCGATCAGGTAACTGCCATCCTGCGAGGGAACGCCATCCTGCGCCGCGTAGGAGTTGAAGTTGGGGCAGATCGCGCCGGCGATCACCCGCTGCCCTTCCGTGTAGCCCTTGACCGCGCTGCCGAGCTTCTCGATCACGCCGACCGGCTCGTGGCCCACGGTCAGCCCCTGGGCCACCGGGTACTCGCCCTTGAGGATGTGGACGTCGGTGCCGCAGATGGTCGTGGTGGTGATGCGGACCAGGGCGTCGGTGGGGCCGACATCGGGGATGGGCTTGTCGGCCAGCTCGATCCGGCCGGGTTCGACGAATACCGCCGCCTTCATCATCGCCATGTCCAACTCCCGGGTGGCGGAGGTGCCCGCCGTACGAGCCTAGCCAAGCCCGGCTTCGTACCACGTGAAGCAAGAACCGGGGTCAG
>CAZBDE010000417.1:0-1933 GCA_964490415.1 uncultured Pseudoxanthomonas sp.
TCTCATACACAAAACCATTTGCATAGTCGGTTTTCGTTATCAGCGTTGCCCCGTTATACAGCTTTTGCGTGAGCTTATTCCCGCCTGCATCGTAAATATAGGTGATTACCTTTCCATCGCTGAATTTCATGCGCACGGGCTTGCCTAAGAAGTTGTACTTTATGCTGTCGATGCCTTTGTTCTTGTCGCTGGTGAGGTTGCCGTTTATATCGTAGGTATAGTCATTGTTAGTGCTGCTCGTGCCATTATCAAATCCCGCTGCTGCGTTTGTAGAGGCTGCATCGGTAATTTTTTCAAGGCTGTTGGCATCGGTGCTCTTATACGTATAGGTCAGGTTATCAATCGTTTCGTTTGTGTACGAGCCGCTTAAATCATCATACTTGCGCTGTTTTCTTGTTAACGATTTAATATTTCCGTTATGGTCGTAGCTCATCGTTTCATCCTGTGCGCTAACTTCCTTGTTCCACGCGCTTACGTCTTTCCTTAGCTTTCTTTTATGTTTACTGTTTACCAATTACTTAACCTTCAAAATAACCCCACCTGATAAAGTATAGCATGACTAATGCAATCGGTCTAAAAGTATATCTAATTCCTTTATTACAGCCTCGTATTTACTTTTTTTAGATCCAGCCAAACGGTTCCTAAGATCCCTATAATACCCAACCGACATATCGTGACCTAATAAAAGATAAAACGTAGAATCGTTTTCTCCTATCACATTGACGCTAAAATTAAACTCTCGTTCTTTGTCAATCACTTTTATTTCTGTGTTATTGCTCATTACATAGCTCTCAACTTCACTAAAAACATCCTCGTCAACTATTACAAGCCTCTCAAAATATGGATCAATTGATTTTCTCTCTTTAACAATGATTATGTCATAAATTGGCAGATCGTTCGGTCCTTCATGCACAAATTTTATACACTTAACTTCTGTTATGTTATTTATGCTTGAACAACCGTAATAACTAATAATAACTAATAAAAGTATTACACGTACCATATGTGATAATTTAATTCCCATTGATTGAGTTTAAATGAAAAGCAGAAGGATTTACATATTGGGAAGTGGTTCCATTAGGAGTTACTACACCATCTTGAATTTTGAAACCATAGCTAATGGTCGAAATGATAGTTCTATTCCCTTCTTGATCAATTCCGATTATTGACAATTCCGCATTCCAATAAGTGTTCTGACTCAATAATCGATTTGGATTATCTTTGAAAATTATATCAAATGTTATCCCATCTATAGTAACGTTTGTCACATCAAGCACACCTTGTTTTGAGTAATAAAAAGGGTAGTTTCCGTTTCCCCTTGCCGGATCATTGTAAGGAGAGGATTTCGCTCCATCGATAAGATTATTTGTCCTTATGGTTTGCACCCAATTCAAAGATTTATATTTACCTTTATCAGCAATATAACCTACGCCAAATAGCACTCCTCCGTAGGTTCCACCCTCACCTTTACGTTCAAACTTTTTATAATACAGTTGATAAAGACCACTTTGCGTTTGACCATCTTGCGATACCCACTCCCGTTCAGTCCATCGCCAGCCAAGAACAGCTACGCCACCGGCATAAACCTGATACTCAAACGTTGCCCACCGGCCGAAATTACCATTTGCATCAAATGCATAACTCCTGCCATCCCCTCCATTGATTTCTCTATCTCCCATGCCAAAACTATCCAGGTTATCCCGTGCCCAGTCGCCAAAATCAGCAGGACCTCCGTTATAAATCCTGTCGAGTCGGTACATTGTTCTTAGCTGACCATCCGTATAACCATTAGCACTTATTAAACCACCACTCGGATCATTAATCATTACAGGGTTATTTAAGGCATAATTGTAAGCAGTAGTTGATGCATATAATGGAGCATACGGATCAACCTGCAACATCCTTCCAATAGCGGGATCATAACCCCTGTAAA
>CAZBDE010000418.1:0-1913 GCA_964490415.1 uncultured Pseudoxanthomonas sp.
ATCTAACATCCAAAAAACCGCGCAATCAAAACTCTACTGCATGGTTACGGCTTAGATGGCGTCACCGCCGGAATCATCAGCACAATACCCCTCGCGGGAGCCTCCTTCGCGCAGAATCTTGCAGTTGTTGACTTCACAGAATCTTTCGGAACCTCATTGGGGACTTTGACCGAATTGAATGGCGCGGGAAGCTCGCAGATTGCGGGTTTCCAGTTCTTCTTTGATCCCCTTGATTCCACCTACGTACCTGCATTGGTCTTGGGAGCCCCGATCGAACTGCCTCCGGGTGGTTCCTACCAATTTTCCTATTCTCACCAAGGTGCTTCAATGGTCTCTCTGGACTTCAGTAATTTTGTGCTAGGAACCTACGTTGAGTTTCGGCCTGAGTTTGGTCAAGTCACAACTATTGCCGTTCCAGAACCGAGTGTGAATATGCTGATTCTGATTGGAGCGGTAGTTGGCTTTAGCTTTCGAAGGATTCGTTCCACCGTATCTCGATGTGGATCTAATTAAACGGAATATATCTACAATGAAGACATACATCACCCTCACCTTGACCTCCTTGCTCGGCTTTGCGCTGGCTGGCGAGCTACCGTTCTCGGTCTACAATTCAACTGACTCGGCGCCGAAGAATGCAGTCGATGCTTTGAAGCCCGAGATCTATGATGACGTAAAGATTCTGATTGAGCATCTGCGCGAACCAATGGATCCGGATTTCATCAAGGTTGAAGGTGCATCGAAGTCAGACCTGAAGTGGCGTGTCCAGAATATGACGATTCTCTCTTCTGATGTGGTGGCGGTCAATTTTACTGAGGGCCACATCGAAGTTCTTGCTGTGTATGTCCGTAATAGAAAGCTGAATCAATTGGATTTGAAGACTGAAGTTCACGGCATTTTTCGGGAGAGGTTCTTCATCGATCCCCAGGAAAACAGAAGAGGCGAACAAGAATAGATGAGAAGGCAGCGAGGGCGCTGACTTGCCCCGTGGGTTATCATTCCCGCTGCCATGAAAACATCATCATCCAGAACCATCGGACTCGACCTCGGCGACCGCAAGCACTCGGTGTGCGTGTTGGACGCCAAGGGCGCGATCCTCAAGGAGGAAACCATCACCAACACCCGCGCGAGTCTCACCGCACTGAGCAAGCGCCATCCCCAGGGTAAGCGGGGTCCGAAGCGCCATGCATGGGCGTTTGCTGCGGCGGGTTCATAGGTGTCATGGTCTGCGGATCTATGACACTTATGAAGTCAGGCGGCCATGCGATCCGGTTTCCCGCTGCGGGCTTTGAGCCAGTTGGCCGGGGTCTGCGTGATGGCGTCTTTGGCCAGCATGCCGGGCAGGCGGGTGAGCACGTCCGTGAGGTATTCCTTGGGATTGATTCCCAGGCGGCGGCAGTTTTCCACGATGGTGTAGAGGATGGCACATTTCTGCCCGGATACTTCATTGCCGACGAACAACCCGTTCTTCGAATTATGCGAATCTGTGCATAACAGAAATTATGCGCACATGCGGATTATGCGAAGGTGGTCCAAAAATGAGGCGCTGTTTCGCCCGGTGGCTGACCGGATGAATAGGGTGCCGCCTTCGAACGTCGGAGGTTTTGGAGGCAAGCCGTGGACTCGCTCGTATTTCTCCGGGCATGCAGCCGCCGGCGAATGGCGGCAAATGGTCTTGGCATAATTCTTTTCCGATTCGCGGATCGGCTCCAGGAGAGGGGATTCTCCCGGAACACCATTCTGCAATGCAACCAGGCCGCTGAACACTTCGGGTTCTGGCGGTCGCGAGCGCATCCGGGCACTCATGTTCCCACACGATCCGAAGTCGCCGAATTCCTGTTGTCGCATCCGGCCATCTGTGGTTGCCCCGTGCCGGCATGCAGAACTCTCAAAACCTGCCGTGCCGCATTGCGGCA
>CAZBDE010000419.1:0-1901 GCA_964490415.1 uncultured Pseudoxanthomonas sp.
CGTCGGCCTCGCTCGGCGCCGGGAAAGTCGGCATCTACGAGCCGATCCACGGTTCGGCGCCGGACATCGCCGGCAAGGGCATCGCCAACCCGTACGCCACCATCCTCAGCGGCGCGCTGCTGCTGCGCCACTCGCTGGGACTGGAAGCGGAAGCGGCTGCGATCGAGGCCGCGGTCTCCGCCGCGCTGGACGCGAAGGTGTTCACCGCCGACCTGGCCGCGCCCGGCCAGGCCGTGACCACCCCCCAGGCCGCGCAGGCGGTGATCGATCGACTGGGTTGACCCGTCGCCCGCACGGGGACGCGGGCCATCGACACACCGAACCACGCCGGAAGGGAGACGAGACGACATGCCAGGTTCCAGGGAGGATTTCCTCGCGCGCATCCAGCGCCGCGATCCGCACCAGCCGGAATTCCTGCAGGCGGTCAAGGAAGTCACCGCCAGCCTGTGGCCGTTCCTGGAACGGCATCCGGAGTACGCGCGCCTGGGCCTGATCGAGCGCCTGGTCGAACCCGAGCGGGTGGTCCAGTTCCGCGTGGGCTGGGTCGACGACCATGGCCAGGTCCAGGTCAACCGCGCCTTCCGCGTGCAGCACAGCTCGGCGATCGGGCCGTTCAAGGGCGGCATGCGCTTCCATCCGTCGGTGAACCTGTCGATCCTGAAGTTCCTGGCCTTCGAGCAGACCTTCAAGAACGCGCTGACCACCCTGCCGATGGGCGGCGGCAAGGGCGGCTCGGACTTCGATCCCAAGGGCAAGAGCGACGGCGAGGTGATGCGCTTCTGCCAGGCGCTGATGCTGGAGCTGTTCCGGCACCTGGGCCCGGACACCGATGTGCCGGCCGGCGACATCGGCGTGGGCGCGCGCGAGGTCGGCTACATGGCCGGGATGATGAAGAAGCTGTCCAACGACGCCGGCTGCGTGTTCACCGGCAAGGGCATCTCCTACGGCGGCAGCCTGATGCGGCCGGAAGCCACCGGCTTCGGCACCGTGTACTTCGTCGAGCAGATGCTGCACCACGCCGGCCGCCCGACCCGCGGCGCGCGCATCCTCGTCTCCGGATCGGGCAACGTCGCCCAGTACGCGGCGATCAAGGCCACCGACCTGGGCGGCAAGGTGCTGACCTTCAGCGATTCGGACGGCACGCTGTACGCGCGCGACGGCTTCTCCATGGAGGCCATCGACCGGATCGCCGAACTCAAGAACGTGCGCCGCGGGCGCCTGGCCGAGCTGGGCGACGACCCGCGCTTCGAATACCTGCCCGGCAAGCGTCCATGGCGCATTCCGGCCGAGATCGCCCTGCCCTGCGCCACCCAGAACGAACTCGACGGCGAGGACGCGCGCACCCTGGTGGGGAACGGCGTGGTCTGCGTGGCCGAGGGCGCGAACATGCCCTCCACGCTGGAGGCGGTGGACGTGTTCCTGGCGTCCGGCACGCTGTACGCGCCGGGCAAGGCCTCCAACGCCGGCGGCGTGGCCACCTCGGGCCTGGAGATGTCGCAGAACGCGCTGCGCCTGTCCTGGCACCACGCCGAGGTCGACGAGCGCCTGCACGTGATCATGAAGGACATCCACGGCAACTGCGTGCGCCACGGCAGGCAGCGCGACGGCCGGGTCAACTACGTGGACGGCGCCAATATCGCCGGCTTCGTCAAGGTGGCCGATGCGATGCTGGCGCAGGGCGTGTACTGAGCGCAGGCGTTCGCCGTCCAGATGCGGAGACGCCGCCCGCGGGCGGCGTCTCCGTTCCGGCGCCGGCGTGGCTACTCCGCCGGTCGCGGCTCGAACCGCAGGTCCTGGTAGTCGTAGCTGAAATCCGCCAGCGGCGAGACCGCCTTCATGGTGATCCGCGCGACCTTGCCGTCGGCATCCAGGGCGAAGGTGACGTAGGCCGGCTCGATCGA
>CAZBDE010000420.1:0-1900 GCA_964490415.1 uncultured Pseudoxanthomonas sp.
TCCGAATCGGTCTCCGAAGGCCATCCGGACAAGATCGCCGACCAGATCTCCGACGCCGTCCTCGACGCCATCCTGGCCCAGGACAAGCGCGCCCGCGTGGCCTGCGAGACGCTGGTGAAGACCGGCGCGGCGATCGTCGCCGGCGAGGTCACCACGACCGCGTGGGTCGACATCGAGGGCCTGGCCCGTTCGGTGATCAACGACATCGGCTACAACAACTCCGACGTCGGCTTCGACGGCCACACCTGCGCGATCATCAACATGCTCGGCAAGCAGTCGCCGGACATCGCCGCCGGCGTGGACCGCAGGAAGCCGGAGGAACAGGGCGCCGGCGACCAGGGCCTGATGTTCGGCTACGCCTGCAACGAGGCCCCGGAATTCATGCCGGCGCCGATCTACTACTCGCACCGCCTGGTCGAGCAGCAGGCCAGGGTCCGCAAGAAGAAGAACTCGCCGCTGCCGTGGCTGCGCCCGGACGCCAAGTCGCAGGTCACCCTGCGCTACGACGACGCGCACAAGGTCATCGGGCTGGACGCGGTGGTGCTGTCGACCCAGCACGACCCGGGCGTGAAGCAGAAGGACCTGGTCGAGGGCGTGTACGAGCACATCCTCAAGCCGGTGCTGCCGAAGAAGTGGCTGGAAACGCTGCCGAAGAAGAAGGTCCACATCAACCCGACCGGCATCTTCGTGATCGGCGGGCCGGTGGGCGACTGCGGCCTGACCGGGCGCAAGATCATCGTCGACACCTACGGCGGCATGGCCCGCCACGGCGGCGGCGCGTTCTCGGGCAAGGATCCGTCCAAGGTCGACCGTTCCGCCGCCTACGCCGCCCGCTACGTGGCCAAGAACATCGTCGCCGCCGGCCTGGCCGACAAGTGCGAGGTGCAGGTCTCCTACGCCATCGGCGTGGCCGAGCCGACCTCGATCTCGGTCACCACCTTCGGCACCGGCCGGATCGGCGACGACCAGATCGAGAAGCTGATCCGCAGGCACTTCGACCTGCGCCCGTACGGCATCGTCAAGATGCTCGACCTGATCCACCCGGTGTACCAGGCCACCGCGGCGTACGGCCACTTCGGCCGCAAGCCGAAGGAAGTCGCCTACACCGACGCGGCCGGCAAGAAGCACACCGCCACCGCGTTCTCGTGGGAGAAGACCGACCGCGCCGAGGCGCTGCGCGCGGACGCCAAGCTGAAGTAAGCGGCCGGGCACCGAAGTACGTTGGAACGGGCCGCGCAAGCGGCCCGTTTCCTTTCCGGCCTTCTTGCTCAGCCGGTGTTCTGCACGCCCTGCGAGACGCCGTTGACGCTGGCCACCAGCGCGCGCAGCAGGGCCTCGTCCTCGCGGCCGCTGGCGCGCCAGCGCTCGAGCAGGTCGGCCTGGAGCACGCTGATCGGGTCCACGTAGGGATTGCGCAGGCGGATCGACAGGGCCAGGCGCTGGTCGTGCTCGAGCAGGAACTCGTTGCCGTTCAGCCGCATCGCCCACTCGCGGGTCAGCGCGTGCTCGGCCTCGATCTTCGGGAAGAACTCCGCGTGCAGTTCCTCGCCCGACAGCCGCGAGAACATCGCCGCGATGCCCATGTCGCCCTTGGCCAGGACCATCGACACGTCGTCGAGGAAGGTCTTGAAGAACGGCCAGTCGCGGCCCATCTCGCGCAGCACGCCTTCGCCGTGCTTCTCCACCGCCGCCTTCAGGCCGCTGCCCACGCCGTACCAGCCCGGGATCACCGCACGCGCCTGGCTCCAGGCGAACACCCACGGGATCGCGCGCAGGTTGGACAGCGCCGCATCCTGGCCCAGGCGCCGCGATGGCCGCGAGCCCAGGGTCATGCGCTCGATCACATCGATCGGGGTGGCGCTGCGGAAATAGTCCATGAACCGCGGCGCGCCGACGAAGG
>CAZBDE010000421.1:0-1898 GCA_964490415.1 uncultured Pseudoxanthomonas sp.
TCGGCCAGCAGCGAGGGCTCGAAGCGTTCGCGCGGGAAGCGCAGGTGGCGGAACGGCTGCGCGTCGAGCAGGCGGCCGACCCGGTCCAGGCGGAACACGCGCTCGTACTGCGCCTCCACTTCCTCGCGCGTGGTCGCCTTGGGCCAGGCGAAGCGGTCGCGGATCACCTTGAACACCAGCGACTGTCCGGGCAGGGTGAACACCGCCATGACCATGCCCGGGGTGCCCTCGGCGCGCACCAGCCGTTCCGCCGGATGCGCGTCGAAATAGCGGAAGAAGCTGCGGTAGCGCTCGGTCTTGCCCTGCTTGGCGCGGCCCAGCACGGTGTACAGCTCGTCGATCGGCTTGTGCGGCAGCAGCGAGCGCAGGAACACCACCGCATCGCCCACCGTCGGCAGGTCGGCCTGGAAACAGCTGCGCGAGACCCCGAACAGCTGGGCCACGTCGGCGCGCCGGCTCAGCACCGCCTCGGCGCGGATGCCGTCGGGCCCGTTCACCAGCGCGATCACGCAGGGCGAGAAGCGGTGCTCGCCGAACACGCGCCCGACCAGGTAGGCACGACGCTCGCGGAAGAACACCGTGTCCAGCAGTTCGATGCCGCGCACCGGGTGCTCGCCCCAGTGGGCCAGGTCGTCCTGCAGGCGCACGGCGATCGCCGCCGCGCAGCGGGTGCGGTGCGCCCAGGGCGCGTCGAAGCGCTGGTTCTCGAGGACGCGGATGAAGGCGTCGGTCGGCCGCGATTCGGATACCGCGTAGGCGTGCCGCGGCACCGGCCGGGTGATCGCGTCGGTGGGCTCGATGTCCAGGGCGACGAACTCGATCGCCGCGTCCACGCCGCGGGTGCGGAAGAAGCGCCGGGTCAGGGTGTTGTAGAAGGTCTTGTACAGCTCGCCATCGATCGTCTCGGCCACGAGCGCCGCGAACGCGTCGCGCGCCGCGCCCCACAGTGCGCGGTCGTGGGCCTGCGCTCCCAGCAGCGCGGCCAGGCGCCGGCCGCACGCGTCGATGCAGGCGTCGTACAGGTCCAGGCGCTGGGCCGCGTCCTCGCGCGCGCCGGCCCAGTCGCGGTTCTCGAAGCGTTCGCGCGCACGCCGGCTGGTCGCGGCGAAGCGCGCGTTGTAGTCGTCGAAGGCGTCGCGGATCAGCGAAGCGATGGCGTCGGGCGGGACCATGCACCCATGGTACCGGTGCGTGGCCCGTCGCCTGCGGCATGCGTAGAGCGGGGCAAGCCCCGCTCTACGGGAGCACATCCGGCCAAGCACGAAGCGCACCGCATGCAGCGCGTCGGAAAGCGCGAAGCCCGGCACCGGGCCGGGCTTCGCGGGTACCGCGGTTGCGAGGCGGGTCGCCTACAGCGCCGCCAGCGCCGCGTTGAAGGTCGCGCTCGGCCGCATCGCCGGGCCTGCCTTGGCCAGGTCCGGATGGTAGTAGCCGCCGATGTCGACCGGCTGACCCTGTGCGCCGTTGAGCTCGGCGATGATCGTCGCCTCGTTCTCGGCCAGCGCCCGGGCCAGCGGCGCGAACTTCGCCTTGAGGCCCGCATCCTGCTCCTGCGCGGCCAGCGCCTGCGCCCAGTACAGGGCCAGGTAGAAGTGGCTGCCACGGTTGTCCAGCTCGCCGACCTTGCGCGCCGGCGAACGGTTGTTGTCCAGGACCCGGCCGTTGGCCTGGTCGAGCGCGGCGGCGAGCACGCCGGCGGACGTATTGCCGGTCTGCTCGGCCAGGTGTTCCAGCGAGGCGGCCAGGGCCAGGAATTCGCCCAGCGAATCCCAGCGCAGGTAGTCCTCCTCGAGGAACTGCTGCACGTGCTTGGGCGCCGAGCCGCCGGCGCCGGTCTCGAACAGGCCGCCGCCGGCCATCAGCGGCACGATCGACAGCATCTTGGCGCTGGTGCCCAG
>CAZBDE010000422.1:0-1898 GCA_964490415.1 uncultured Pseudoxanthomonas sp.
ACCACGCGCCGCTGCAGCGCCTTCTCCAGGTTGCGTTCCTGGCCGGGGCTGAGCGGGAAGTTGACCAGGATCAGGTCGGCGCCGGTGGCCTCGGCCGCGGCCTTCACTTCCTCGAGCTTGCCGCTGCCGATCAGCGTGGCCGGGTTGGGCCGGTCGATGCGGGCGGTGAGCGTGGCGGCCACGCTGGCGCCGGCGGAGCGCGCCAGGTCGGCGAATTCCTCGAGCACATCCTCGGCCACGGCGCCACCGGCGTGGGGCTGGATCAGCAGCGCGTTTTCACCCTTGCGGGAACGTTCGAACAATCAATACTCCGGAGTGGAGAGGCACGATGTCACTCGGCCTCGTCGCCCTCTTCCCCGGATTCGCCCGCCTGCTGCACGTAGCCGCCGCCCGGGCCGACCCGGACGTTGCGCGAGGGCACGACCGTGGAAATGGCGTGCTTGTAGACCATCTGGCTGACGGTGCTGCGCAGCAGCACCACGAACTGGTCGAAGGATTCGATCGTACCCTGCAGCTTGATGCCGTTCACCAGGTAGACCGACACGGGCACGCGTTCGCGACGCAGTGCGTTCAGGAATGGGTCCTGCAAGGATTGCCCCTTGGACATAGGTTGGTTCCCCGTCTTCTTCTTATGTGGGTCGTGCGCGGACCTCCCCGGCCCGAGGGGGATGTTACACAAGCCGGCCGTCGGGAACCGTTCAGATTGCCGGCAGGAAGCGGGAAACCGCGTCCCGGAGTTGACCGCCGTCACGTTCCGGATCGAACCAGCGCGCGTCCCGTTCGCCGCGCAGCCAGGTGAGCTGGCGCTTGGCCAGCTGGCGGGTGGCGAAGATGCCGCGGTCGCGGAACTCCGCCGCGCTGAACGCGCCGCCCAGGTGCTCCCAGGCCTGGCGGTAGCCGACCGCGCGCAGGGCCGGCAGGTCCAGCGGTGCCGGATGGCCGCGCAATTGCGGCAGCGCGCGCAGGCGGCGGACCTCGTCGAGGAAGCCGGCCTCGAGCATGCGATCGAAGCGCATGGCGATGCGCGCGTGCAGCACCGCGCGCGCGGCCGGCGCCAGCACCAGCTTGAGCACGCGCAGCGGCAGCCGCGGCGATGGCGGATCGCGCTGCCAGGCGCTGATCGGGCGGCCGCTGAGGCGGAACACTTCCAGTGCGCGCTGGATCCGCTGCGCATCGCCGGGGCGGATGCGCGCGGCGGCGGCCGGGTCGGCCAGCGCCAGTTCCGCATGCAGCGCGTCCCAGCCGCGCGCACCGGCCTCGGCGGCGATCGCCGCGCGCACGGCCGGATCGGCTTCGGGCATCGCCGCCAGGCCGTGCAGCACGGCGCGGAAATACAGGCCGGTGCCGCCGGCCAGCACCGGCAATCGCCCGCGCGCGACGATGCCGTCGATCGCCGCGCGCGCATCGGCGGCGAACTCGGCGGCCGAGTACGGCTGCCACGGTTCGCGCACATCCAGCAGGTGGTGCGGCACCCCGGCACGCTCGGCTTCGTCGGGCTTGGCCGCGCCGATGTCCAGCCCGCGGTAGACCAGCGCCGAGTCGACGCTGACGATCTCGCCGCCATGGCGCTGCGCCAGCTCGATCGCGAAGGCGGTCTTGCCCGAGGCGGTCGGGCCCATCACCGCGATCGCCAGTGGCCGCGCGTCGGCTCCCATGCGCGCGTGCGGCCTCAGGCGTCGTCCGGCCAGCGGATGGCGGGCGCCGCGTCGCGGCGCGGTGCCGGCACCGCGGCTACCGCTTCCCACACTTTCAGTGCATCGACCGTGGCGGCCACGTCGTGCACGCGCACGATGCGCGCGCCGCGCTGGACGGCCAGCAGGTGCGCGGCGACCGAACCGGCCGTGCGTTCGGCCGGCAGCTGGCGCCCGGTCAGCTCGCCGATGCTGCGCTTGCGCGAC
>CAZBDE010000423.1:0-1897 GCA_964490415.1 uncultured Pseudoxanthomonas sp.
AGGTTTCTGGATTTTTCTTCCAGTTCTTCCATGATTTCTTTTACGGATCGTTTACGATCCGACCAGTTTTTTAAGTTGATCAGACAGGTACCCGCGTTAGAACCTCTTCCCTCCGTCATAATCTCGTAACCCGCCAAAGAAGAAACCGATTCAATGCCGTCTACTTCTTCGCATATCTTCTGAAGTTTTTGCGATACCTGATTGGTTCGTTCGAGAGTGGCACCCGGAGGGGTCTGGATGATCGCGTAAATTGTCCCCTGATCTTCACCCGGAATAAAACCGGACGGCAGCACTTTATTTTCAATAAAGATACCGACACCGAAAAGCAACAATACACCAAATGTTACCATTCTCCTGTTGACGATTAATCGTAAGAGGCCGGTATATTTTCCAGTCAGTTTTTCAAACCCGCTGTTAAAACTGTCGAGTGAGCGGTTAAGCAGGTTTTTCTTTTTTGGCTGACCGTGGGTATTTTTCAAGATCATGGCACACAATACCGGTGTAAGAGTAAGCGCCACAACACCTGAAAGAATAATGGAGGTTGCCATGGTAATGGAAAATTGCCGGTAGAAAACTCCGACAGGTCCCGTCATAAAAACCAACGGCACAAATACGGCAGTCATAACAAGTGTGATCGCAATGATGGCCCCGCTGATTTCGTGAAGCACTTCCTGCGTGGCTTTATACGGTGAAAGATTTTTTTCTTCCATTTTGGCATGCACACCCTCCACCACTACAATGGCATTATCGACCACGATACCGATAGCCAGTACAAGTGCGAACAATGTGATCAGGTTAATGGAGAGCCCAAAAAACTGCATGAAGAAGAAGGCTCCCACTAAGGATACCGGAACGGCCAGTGTGGGAATCAATGTTGAACGCCAGTCACCAAGGAAAACGAACACCACAATGGCTACCAGGATAAAAGCCTCACCCAGGGTATGGAGTACTTTTTCGGTGGAGGCATCTAAAAATTGAGAAACATCATAACTGATTTTATAATCTACACCCGGGGGAAAGTCAGCCTTCATTTCAGTAAGCAACTCTTTTACTTTCTTGATTACTTCACTGGCATTGCTTCCATAGTTTTGTTTTAATACAATGGCTGCCGAAGGATGGCCGTCCAGGTTGGAATAGATATCGAAGAACTCACTTCCCAATTCAATCGTGGCAATATCTCCGAGGTGAATACTTTCACCATCGGCATTTGCACGAATAATAATGTTTTCATACTCCGCTGGTTTATTATACCGTCCCTTATAAGTCAACACGTATTCCAGTGACTGGGCAGCAATGCCCGAACTTTGACCTATTCTACCCGGCCGACCGATTATACTTTGCTCAGCCATTGCCTCCATCACGTCTTCAATGGAAATGCTATAGGCACGCATACGTGCAGGGTTAAGCCATACCCGCATCGCGTAGGTACGACTACCTAATATCCGGGTTCTCCCTACACCATTAATCCTGTTGATTTCAGGAATCATTTTTACGCTGGCGTAATTGTACAGGAACTTCTCATCGAGGTGCTCATCTGTACTGTACAAGTTCACATACATCAGCATACTGGGCTGTATGGGTGTAATGATTACTCCTTCGCGTTGCACCAGATCCGGCAACAGCGGCATTACCTGATCCACCCTCGTCTTGACACGTATCGTAGCCTCGTTGGCATCCGTACCGGGCTCAAAGATTACATTCAGTGTAGCCTCACCCGCGCTCGTAGCATCGGATGTCATGTATCGCATACCCTGAACACCGTTGATGGAATTCTCCAACGTGATGAGTGTTGACTGAATCAATACATCAGCACTGGATCCCGGATAGGCAATAAAAATACTCACCGTAGTGGGAGCAATTTCAGGAAACTGCGAAGTCGGTAACTGCTTAATGGCCA
>CAZBDE010000424.1:0-1872 GCA_964490415.1 uncultured Pseudoxanthomonas sp.
TCGATCTTGACCAGTTCGGCCAGCGGATCCTGCAGCCGGCGCGCGATCGACACCGAGCCGCGCAGCGAGACGTCGAGGTCCGGGAATTCCTTCGCCGCCAGCTCCGATGCCGAATACACCGAGGCGCCGGCCTCGCTGACCACGACCTTCTGCGCCTTCAGCTCCGGCACCAGCTTGAGCAGGTCGCCGGCGAGCTTGTCGGTCTCGCGCGAGGCGGTGCCGTTGCCGATGGCGACCAGCTCCACGCCATGCACGACGCACAGCTTGCGCAGCGCCGCCAGCGAGGCGTCCCACTGGCGCCGGGGTTCGTGCGGGTAGATGGTGTCGGTGGCGACCAGCTTGCCGGTGGCGTCGACCACCGCGACCTTCACCCCGGTGCGCAGGCCCGGGTCCAGGCCGAGCACGGCTTTCGGCCCGGCCGGCGCGGCCAGCAGCAGGTCCTTGAGGTTGTCGCCGAACACGGCGATGGCCTCGGCCTCGGCCTTCTCGCGGGCCTGGTTGAACAGGTCCAGCAGCAGGTGCAGGTGGATCTTCGCGCGCCAGGCCAGGCGGCAGGCATTGCGCAGCCAGGCGTCGGCGGCGCGGCCGCGATCGGCGATGCCGGCCTGCAGGGCGATGCGGCCTTCGGCATAGGCGTTGCCGGCGTCCACGTCGCTGCCCGGTTCCAGTTCCAGCTGCAGGAATTCCTCGCGGCGGCCGCGGAACAGGGCCAGCAGGCGGTGCGAGGGAATTTTCGATAGCGGCTCGGCGTGGTCGAAGTAATCGCGGAACTTCTCGCCGGCGGCTTGCTTGCCCTCCACCACCTTCGCCCGGATCACGCCGTTGGCCTCGAGCCAGCCGCGCAGTTCGCCCAGCAGCGCAGCGTCCTCGCCCCAGCGCTCGATCAGGATCGCGCGCGCGCCTTCCAGCGCGGCCTTGGCGTCGGCCACGCCCTTGTCGGCGTCGACGAACGCGGCGGCGAATTGCTCCGGCACGCGGGTCGGATCCTCGAGCAGGCCATCGGCCAGCGGCTCCAGCCCGGCCTCGCGCGCGATCTGGGCGCGGGTGCGGCGCTTCTGCTTGTAGGGCAGGTACAGGTCTTCCAGGCGCGACTTGCTGTCGGCGGCCTCGATCTCCGTGCGCAGTTCGTCGGTCAGCTTGCCCTGCTCTTCGATGCTGGCCAGGATCGCGGCGCGCCGGTCCTCCATTTCGCGCAGGTAGGACAGGCGCGTTTCCAGGTTGCGCAGCTGGGTGTCGTCCAGGCCGCCGGTGACTTCCTTGCGGTAGCGGGCGATGAACGGCACGGTCGCGCCTTCGTCGAGCAGGGCGATGGCGGCGGTGGATTGATCGGGCCTGGCGCCGATCTCATCGGCGATGGTCTGCGAAATCTTGCGCGCGAGCGCCGGTGGAATCTCGGGCATGGACGGCGGGATCTGCGGCGGAAAGCGGAATCCGAGTGTGGCAACCGCGCCGCGGCGATGTAAGCCGTTGACAATCGCACGATCCCCCTTTGTAGGAGCTCCCTTCAGGGGCGACCCGACGTAGCCATGGCACCGCCGCGTTCAACGCACCGCTCCGGGAGGTCCCGCGTTGTGACGCTGTGCATTCCGGCCGCCTCGGGTCGCCCCTGAAGGGAGCTCCTACAAAGGAACGGGCGCCCGGGACGGGAGGGCTGCTACAAGCCCATCTCGCGCAGCAGGTGCGGCGCCGGGTACACCTTGCCCATCAGCCAGCGCATGTAGCGCATGTCGACGTGCACGGCGCGCTTGTAGCGCGGATCGAACCACCAGCTGGCGCTGACCGACTCCCAGTTGCTGTCGAAGTTCAGCCCGATCAGTTCGCCCTTGGCGTTGAGCACCGGCGAGCCGGAGTTGCCGCCGGTGGTGTCCAGGT
>CAZBDE010000425.1:0-1863 GCA_964490415.1 uncultured Pseudoxanthomonas sp.
ACGCCCTGAACCAGTATTCTTCCATCAACCATCAACAATCCACCATCAACCCCACCCACGACTTCGACGGCAACGCCACCGCCTACCCCGTCCCGGCCCATCCGGGCGAGAACAGCACCCTCGCATGGGACGCCGAAAACCGCCTCATCAGCGCGACTGTCAATGGCGTTACCACCAGCCACCTCTACGACGCCCAAAGCCGAAAAATCGCCACCACTACCGGCGGAAACACCACCCTTTACATTTACGACGATTGGAACTGTATCGCAGAATATTCAATTCCCAATAATCAATATTCAGTTTCAAAAGCCCGCCTCTGGGGCATCGATCTATCGGGCACCCTGCAAGGCGCGGGCGGCGTCGGAGGCCTCTTGTCTGAAACTCTCAACAATCAACCATCGACTCTCAACCATTACCCTACCTACGATGGCAACGGCAACATCAGCGAATACCTCGACGCCATCGGCCAAATCGCTGCCCACTTTGAATACGATCCCTTCGGTAACACTCTAATCAACACGGACACCGGCAACCTGTTCGCCTATCGTTTTTCAACGAAGCCTTTGGATTTCACAACCGGCCTCTACTACTACGGCTATCGCTGGTATGATGCGCCAAATGCTCGCTGGCTGTCAAGAGATCCGATTGGGGAAAGAGGTGGGGCGAATCTGTATAATTTCGTGGCAAACCGGCCATTGGACAAAATCGATTTCCTTGGTTTGATATGGGAGCCTCTTGGAAATGGAAAAAATCACTATAAGGCTACAAGTGATACTGATACCTTGGAAGGGTTGGCATATAAAATTAGCGGCTTCAAAGAAGACTGGAGTTGTTTGTGGCCGATTAGCCCATTGAATAAGATAAAGAATCGGTATCCTGAAGTAAGAAAATGTGATGTTTATGATGTGTCTAATCTTGTCAAAAGTGCTGACAAGGGTTCTGATTTAAAGTTACTAGTATCTGCTGATTTGGCCGGTTCTTACACTCGCATATTCCCTGGTATCATTTCGATCGCTGGTGGTAATGTGGCCAATCAAATAAAAAATGTTTCCGGTGAAGGCAATACGCCTATTGGTAATTTTGTACTTGCTGGTCATTGCGGCAACAATGGGCTTGAGGGTTTTACAGCCAATGCTATAGTAGCACTCAATCAGGTCCCAAGCTTCCAACGAGCTAGTAATAGAAATGGTCCGATCCGATGCTGGTTTTGTCATGGTGCTCAAGCCCGTTTTTCCGGTTGCTCGACCGCACATGTCGCTCGGGGCTTTGCCGATTCTGTACTTCGTGAGAAGACTGCGATAGCCTTAGGCACGAATCAAACCATTGGCACGGGGATTAGGAGTGATGGCACACCGGGAATGTGGTTGGATTATCAAGGAGTTGATGCCAACGGTGTTCCGATATGGAATGATCCAGCACAAGATTATTTCAATAATAATGCCTGGGTAACTTACAGAGGAAAGCAATAAAATGAAATTGTTCATGAAAATCGGATTTTTATTTATTTTATTAAATATGTCTTCATTTGGGTCAAATCCTGAGGAGTGGAATGGCAAAATATCAGATGCAATACGAATGAAGATTGGGGTTGAAACCAAAAAAGAAATATTGGAAAAGTGGGGCGAGCCTGATCCGAATATCCCGAAAGAAATTAGGGATCTCGGAATAATCCAGTATCTATATACCGGTGGTTTAAAGTTACCAAGAGGTGTCGCTCCTAGTATAAGATTTAAGTTTAACAAAGAAGATAAGCTGATTGAAGTTGCTATCGGTTTCGCCTACGGGCCAAAGCCAGGCTAACAAATTAAATGAATGGGGTCAGGCCTCGCGGATTCACATGAATGGGGCAGAGTACACGGATTA
>CAZBDE010000426.1:0-1852 GCA_964490415.1 uncultured Pseudoxanthomonas sp.
TCGCGGCGGTGTTGACGGAGACCTTGTCCGCACCGGCGCGGAGCAGGGTGTCGACGTCCTCGACCGACCGCCCAGACGCCATCGACGCCGGTGTGGCAGTGGTCGTCGACCACGATCTGGCCGCGCTCGTTGACCTGCACGCCGGTGCCCTCGGCCAGCAGGCCCCTGGTCGCGGCGCGGCGGCCGACGGCCACCAGCAGCTTGTCCACCACCAGCGACTGCTCGCCGGACGCGTCGGTGTAGGCGATCGCCACTTCCTTCTTCTTGCCCTTGCCGGTGACTTCGGCCTTGGACACTTTCGCGCCCAGGCGGATGTCCAGGCCTTCCTTCTTCAGCTCGCGCGCCGCCAGCTTCGCGACTTCGGCGTCGGCGGCCGGGAGGAAGTCGGGCAGGGCCTCGAGCACGGTCACTTCGGCGCCGAGGCGGCGCCACACGCTGCCCAGTTCCAGGCCGATCACGCCGGCACCGATCACCGCCAGGCGCCTGGGCACTTCGAGGAAGTCCAGCGCGCCGACGTTGTCGACGATGTTCCCGCCGTCGAACCTGGCGAACGGCAGTTCGATCGAGTCCGAGCCGGCGGCGATGATGACGTTGGTGCCCTTGAGCTCGACCTCGGAACCATCGTGTTGCTTGACCTTGACCACGTTGCCGGGCTGCAGCTGGCCGAAGCCGTAGTACGCGGTGACCTTGTTGGCCTTGAACAGCATGGCGATGCCGCCGGTGAACTGCTTCACGATGGCGTCCTTGCGGCCGACCATCTTCGGCACATCGATCTGCGCGTCCTTGAAGCTGATTCCGTGCTGGTCGAACTGGTGCTGCATGTTCCAGTACTGGTGGGTCGAGTCCAGCAGCGCCTTGGACGGGATGCAGCCCACGCGCAGGCAGGTACCGCCCAGGGCGGGCTTGCCGTCCTTGCCCAGCGCCGCGTCGATGCAGGCGGTCTTCAGGCCCAGCTGCGCGGCACGGATCGCGGCGTGGTAGCCGGCCGGGCCGGCACCGATGACGACGACGTCGAATTGTTCAGCCATTTCCGGTTCCTTTGCCTTTCCCTTCTCCCCTCGGGAGAAGGTGCCCGTAGGGCGGATGAGGGTAGGGTGGAGCGACGGAGTCCGGGGCGCAGCCGCTATGCCGGACCCTCTCCCCAACCCCTCTCCCGGAGGGAGAGGGGCTCAAGCAGGTCACAGTCCGAACAGGATCCGGTTCGGGTTCTCGAGCTGGTTCTTGATGTCGACCAGGAACTGCACCGCGTCCTTGCCGTCGATGATGCGGTGGTCGTAGGACAGCGCGATGTACATCATCGGCGCGATCACGACCTGGCCGTTCTCGGCGATCGGGCGCTCCTTGATGGTGTGCATGCCCAGGATCGCGCTCTGCGGCGGGTTCACGATCGGGGTGGACATCAGCGAGCCGAAGGTGCCGCCGTTGGTGATGGTGAAGGTGCCGCCCTGCAGGTCGTCCAGCGCGAGCTTGCCGTCGCGCGCCTTCCTGGCGTAATCGGCGATGCCCTGCTCGATCTCGGCGAAGCCCTGGCGCTCGACGTTGCGCAGCACCGGCGTGACCAGGCCCTTGTCGGTGGACACGGCGATCGAGATGTCGGCGTAGCCGTGGTAGATGATGTCGTCGCCGTCGACCGAGGCGTTGACCGCCGGGAAGCGCTGCAGCGCATTGGCCGCGGCCTTCACGAAGAAGCTCATGAAGCCCAGCTTGATGCCGTGGGTCTTCTGGAAGTCGTCCTGCAACTCCTTGCGCGCGGCCGACACCTTGGCCAGGTTGACCTCGTTGAACGAGGTCAGCATGGCGATGGAGTCCTTGGACTGCATCAGGCGCTCGGCGATGCGCTTGCGGATGCGGG
>CAZBDE010000427.1:0-1851 GCA_964490415.1 uncultured Pseudoxanthomonas sp.
TCAGCTCGAGGTACGACCCTCCGGTGAGGATCGGCTTGAGCTTGCCTTCGTAGCGCGTCATCAGCGCGCGCGCATGCGCCAGCTGGCGGCTGTCGCGGGCGTCGAAGAACAGCAGCTGCCTGGACAACGACACCACGTCGAGCGGGTTCGTGCGCGTACCGGCCGGGAACAGCAGACGGCCCTGCGCATCGACGATGTTTCGATCCAGCGTGAAGCTCGGGTCGACGTAGAAGCTGCGGGCGGTTTCCGTGGCGCGCAGGCCAGAAACCGGCGAAGGGTGTTTCACCGCGTCCATGCCGCGCGTCTGGGCCTCGCGAATCAGCCTCTGCAGCTCGCCGCTGCGTTCCTGGTCGCGCAGGCGTTGCTGTATGTGGTCCAGCAGATGCGGTTCGGCAATGCCGTAGGTCGGGCCCAGCACGCCAAGATCGGCGCCGCAAACGCTGGCCGCTGCCAGGGCCAGACCGAGCGGCAAGAGCCGAAGCGCGAAGCGTTTCATCGCGCGGGCCCTTGTTCACAGCGGATGCGCTGGCCCAAGGGGCCCAGCGCCGAGGTGTCGCGCAGGTGGCTCGCCCGGATCATGGCCATCAGGACCGGATCACCGTCCCCTTCCGCCATGGCCTGCCGCAGTTGGGCTGTCCGCAAGGGCCGGCCACAGCGTTGCTCGAAGGCCAGCAGGTAGGCCTGCGCGCCGCGCTGCGCGGCCGGAGAGATTTGAGCCAGCAGACCGAGGTAGTCGGTCATCGGCATGTCGTCGGTGATGGCTTCCGCGCCGGCCTTCGCCATGCCCGCCCCAGCGCCCACCGCGGCGGCGATCAGCGCAAGGCGAATGAAGCGTGGAGCCATCACCGTTCCTCAGAACAACGGCAGCACGGTGCCGAGCACCTGCTCGGCGCGCACCAGGCCGCTGGCGCGGTAGCGCGAGTCGAAGGAGTCCGTGCTGGTGCCCTGCACGTAGTAGTGCCCTGGCGGGATCACGACCGGCGCGATCGGGTCCAACGGCCTGCGGTCGAAGGCATGGGTTTTCGCGATGCCGACGACCTGACCGTTGACCGCCACGACCCGCCCGGAGACCGTGACCACATCGCCGGGCAGGCCGCGCACGACCTTGAAGAACGGCTGGCCGTTCAGGCCGGGGTAGTCGTTGCGCGCCTCGCCGGCGAAGGCGAAGACGACGAAGTCGCCGCGCTGCAGCTCGTGCGGGCCGTAGCGGACCACGGCGACGCAATACGGCAGGCTGGGTGTCCAGTTGAAGAGGACTGGCAAACGCGGTGTCGGATCGACGAACAGCCGCAGGTAGGCGAAACCCCAGATAGCGAACACAGGAAGGAACAAGTACCAACGCTCGCGAAGGTGGTGTGCGAAGTCAGCGAAGTGGCGGACCAGGCGTCCAGCTATCCTCGTCATGGCGCCTCCACCTTGCGCCGCAGCTGCGCCGTCAGGTCCAGCGTGCGCGGGGCTGTGCCGGCGACAGCGCTCTTGAGCACCACCAGACAACCACAATCGCGCGGCAGTTCCTCCAGGGCCAACGGCAGCCGTTGCGAGAAGCTGCGCGCCATCGCGAAGGCCTTGTCGCGTTCGCCGTCCGAGCCGGCCCGGGTCAGCAGCAGCGTGAACTCGGCTTCCTTCTGACGGTAGATTTCTCCGACGTCGACCAGGCCGACCACTTGACCCGGACGCACCACCCAACGGTCATAGGCCGCCAGCGCGCCGGCGACGATCAGCAGCGCCAACGCCGCGTTTGGCAGCAGCGCCTTCATGCCGTGACTCATGGGGCATGCCCCCTGCGCCGCAGCAGTTCGGCAATGGCCTCGTCGATGCTCAGGCCCTGGGCGCGCAGCTCGTCGATCGGCG
>CAZBDE010000428.1:0-1847 GCA_964490415.1 uncultured Pseudoxanthomonas sp.
ATGGCGGCCGCCCTGACCGCCCTGACCGCCCTGACCGCCCTGACCGCCCTGACCGTCCGCCGCAGCATGCCGGTGGCACCCCGTCGCTGGACCGCGCGCCCTGGCGCGACCTGGACCGGGTACGCGAGGGCAATGCCTCGCGTCCGAACGGGCAGGTGCGCCGGACCATGGTCCCGCATGTCGATGGCGAAGCCTGGCATGGCCCCTCGCCGAGGCAGCGCCCGACCGCGGGTCCGCGTCCGGACTCCCCGGTCGGCGACGCCGCCGGTCGCGGCTATCGCGTTCCGCCGGGTCCGCGGGTCAGCCGGGAAGACGGCGCGGTTCCGCGCCAGGCACAGCCACGGATGCAGCCACGGATGGAGCCGCGCGGCAGCACACGTCCGAGCGAGTCCTCGCGCCGTGTCAGGGGCGGCGAGAGTGAGACGCGCGCCACAGCCGAGCCCTGAAAAAGCCCTTGCTTTGACCGTAGTCTGGACGCAAGCTTACGCGGCGAAGTGACCGGACGCGTCAGGTTCTGACCCGCACGGCCATGACTATGTCGATGTCCGGCAGGGAAATCTGGATCCCCCCTGTTCCGGCCCTGTCGGACATCGACGCCTTTTCCGCAGCCCGGCCCTTGGCCGGGTTGCCTGTTTTCGTGACGCGCTTCACGAATCCGCCGTCCGCGCAAAAAAACAGGGGCCGACAGTCCCCCAACTGTCGGCCCCTCGGCTTCCCCCCCGCGCACATGGCTGGCCCCTGTTCCAATTCCAGCCGGCGTCCCCCGACACTTTGTCGCGGTGGGTGCACGGGATAGTTACCGCAGGAAGCGTGCCAAGTCCGCTGCACCCGTTGGCGTAGAATCGCGCCGTTTTCCGCCACTGTGATCCACGTCACGCCACCGATGAACGCCTCCTTCCACCGCTACGACGTGATCGTGATCGGCGGCGGCCACGCCGGCACCGAGGCCGCGCTGGCGTCCGCGCGCAGCGGTGCGCGCACGCTGCTGCTGACCCACAACATCGAGACCGTGGGCGCGATGAGCTGCAACCCGGCCATCGGCGGCATCGGCAAGGGCCACCTGGTCCGTGAGATCGACGCGCTGGGCGGGGCGATGGCGCACGCCGCCGACCTGGCCGGCATCCAGTGGCGCACGCTCAACGCGAGCAAGGGCCCGGCGGTGCGCGCCACCCGCTGCCAGGCCGACCGCGCGCTGTACCGCGGCGCGATCCGCCGCATCGTCGAGGCGCAGGCCAACCTGAGCGTGTTCCAGGCGGCGGTGGATGATCTCGTCATCGAGGGCGACGCGGTGCGCGGTGCATTGACCAACACCGGCCTGCGCTTCGAGGCCCCGGCGGTGGTGCTGACCGCCGGCACCTTCCTGGCCGGCAAGATCCATATCGGCGAAACCCAGTACACCGCCGGTCGCATGGGCGACCCGCCGGCCACCACGCTGGCCGCGCGCCTGCGCGAGCGGCCGTTCGCGGTGGACCGGCTCAAGACCGGCACGCCGCCGCGCATCGATCGGCGCACGCTCGACTACTCGGTGATGGACGAGCAGCCCGGCGACGATCCGATGCCGGTGATGTCGTTCCTGGGCGAGGTGCGCGAGCACCCGCGCCAGGTCTCGTGCTGGATCACCCATACCAGCGAGCGCACCCACGAGATCATCCGCGGCGCGCTGGACCGCTCGCCGCTGTACAGCGGCCAGATCGAAGGCATCGGCCCGCGCTACTGTCCCTCGATCGAGGACAAGGTGGTGCGCTTCGCCGAAAAGGCCAGCCACCAGATCTTCGTCGAGCCCGAAGGGCTGGACGTGGCCGAGATCTATCCCAACGGCATCTCCACCTCGCTGCACGTCGAACGGC
>CAZBDE010000429.1:0-1835 GCA_964490415.1 uncultured Pseudoxanthomonas sp.
GCAGCATGCGCTGCGTGACGTTGGCATGCAGGTCCAGGCTGGTGACCAGCGGCATGGTCGGCCCGATGACCGCGCGCAGGCGCTGCAGCAGTTCGCCTTCGGCATCGTCGACGTGTTCGGCGACCGCGGCACCGTGCAGGTCGAGGTAGACCGCATCGAAGCCGCCGTTGCGTGCGTCGGCGACGATGTGATCGCTTATGCGCTCGAAGGCGTCGCGCGTGACGTGCGCCGACGGGCTGGCACCGGCCCAGGCCGAAGGCAGCAGCGTCCAGTCGCGCCGCCGCGCCTCGCGGATGAAGCCGCCCATCGGCAGGCTGGTGGGGGCGAGCCGCTCCAGCATGGACTCGCCGTGGCTGAAGGCCGGGAAGGCCGAGCCGCTGGCGAAGGCGGCCCAGTCGGCTTTGGTGGGGGCGAAGGTGTTGGTCTCGTGCTGGAAACCGGCAGCGAAGATGCGCATGAAGATCGTGTGCTCAGGCAGTGGATTCAGGGAGCGATGGTACCCAGCGCGGCGAGCTCGGCCTCGTCGAAGCCGGCGGCGCGGCGCGCGTCCAGGTTGAAGGGGCCGCGCGGTCGCGGTGCGCCGTGTTCGCGCGCCAAAGCCGCATAGGTGGCCAGCGGGTCCAGGCCCCGCTGCGTGCACAACCAGCGGTACCAGCGGTTGCCGACGGCGACGTGGCCGATCTCGTCGCGCAGGATGATGTCCAGGATCTCGGCGCCGCGCGCATCACCGGCCGACAGCAGCTTGGCCTTGACGGCGGGCGACGCATCGAGGCCGCGCGCCTCCAAGGTGCGCGGCACCAGCGCCAGCCGCGCCAGCAGATCGTGGCGGGTGCGCTCGGCCATCTGCCACAGGCTGTCGTGGGCGTCGAAGTCGCCATAGGCATGGCCCAAGGTCGCCAGATGGTCGCGCAGCAGCTCGAAGTGCAGCGCTTCCTCGCCTGCCACGCCCCACCACTGGCGGTAGAAATCATCCGGCAGGCCGGCAAAGCGCCAGACGATGTCGCAGGCCAGATCGATGGCGTTCAACTCGATATGCGCCAGCGAATGCAGCAGCGCCGCGCGGCCTTCCAGGCTGTGTGCCGAGCGCGGCTTCAGCTGCCGGTGCGGCACGAGAAGCGGGCGCTCGGGGCGGCCGGGGATGCCCGGCGCTTCGGCCAGGGCCTCGTCGGCGCCGATCGGGCCGTAGGCTTCTACGCTGCGCACGCCGCGCGCCTTGGCGTTCGGGTCGGGGCACAGCAGCCATTGCAGCGCCTGGCGGCGAAGGGTCGACACGCCTTGTCAGCCGAAGACCGCCACCACCTGGCTGCCGAAGGCCGCCAGCTGTCCGCCCGGCGCCCACAGCCGCGACGTGTGGTTGACGTAGCCGCCGTCGACCATCGTCGAGTCGTTGTCGGCGCGCCACCAGCCGCCCGGCGGGCCCGGCGGCACCGGGCGCAGCTCCAGCGCCCAGGTGACCGAGCTGTTCGCGCTGGGCTCGGTCAGCTGGCCGATCACCGGGGTCGGCGGCAGGTCGGCGAGCAGCACGGTTTGCAGCTCGGCCGACAGGGCCGCGGCCTCGTCGCCGGCCAGGCGCAGGTGGATGCAGGTGCTGAAGCCCTCGCCGCCGCTGTAGGGCGGCGGGCCATCGGCCCAGCGCATGTCGAAATGCTGCAGGAACGCCGGCCCGGTCCGTGCTGGCGGGGCCGGCAGCGCGTCGGCCTCGCGCCGCGCGGCCGGGCGCTGTGGCACGTGCGAGCGCAGGCTCGACGGCCGGTCGGCGCCGAACACGCCCAGCAGCACCGCCGCCACCTGGCCGCCCTGGCGCGCCTGCGCCTGCACCTGGCAGACGTTGCGGC
>CAZBDE010000430.1:0-1831 GCA_964490415.1 uncultured Pseudoxanthomonas sp.
AACCGGCCGGGGTGATCGCCTCCAGGCTGCGGCCCTTGCGCACGAACAGCAGGAAACCCAGCTCGTCCTCCAGCTGCTTGAGCTGCTTGGACAGGCCCGGCTGGGTCGCGTGCACGCGCGCCGCAGCCAGGGTGATGTTGAGCCCGGCATCGGCAATGGCGACGAGGTAGCGCAGCTGGGTGAGCGTCATCGGTGGGGCCCGGTGGAACGCGGTCGTGGGAGGTGCGGCAGGAGACCGACTGTAAGAGGGAATGCCCTCACGATCTTATAACCGGAAGGCATGAACTATGTGCGGCAAGTTATTTCCGCCGGTTATGAGCCCGTCGTACGGTCCTCTTCCCTTCCTGACGATCGCCTCTGCCTGTGAGCCTGCCCGCCGCCCCCGCCACCGGTTTCGACCTGCCCCCGGGCGGCGTCGCCCTGGTCGGTGCCGGCCCGGGCGACCCCGGCCTGCTGACCCTGCACGCCCTGCGCGCCCTCGAGGCGGCCGAGGTGGTGCTGTACGACCGGCTGGTCGGCGCCGGGGTGCTGGCTCTGGCCCGTCCCGACGCCCTGCGCGTGGAAGTCGGCAAGTCGGCCGGCGACCACAGCATGCCGCAGGAGGGCATCCACGACCTGATGCTGCGCCATGCCCGTGCCGGCCGCCGTGTGGTCCGGCTCAAGGGCGGCGACCCGTTCGTGTTCGGCCGCGGCGGCGAGGAACTGGAGTTCCTGCGCGCGCACGGCATTCCCTTCCGGGTCGTGCCCGGGATCACCGCCGCGGTGGCCTGCGCCGCCTATGCCGGGATCCCGCTGACCCACCGCGACCACGCCCAGTCGGTGCGCCTGCTCACCGCACACTGCCGCGACAGCGTCGACGTGCTGGACTGGGACGCGCTGGCGCAGGAACGCCAGACCCTGGCGGTGTACATGGGCGTGGCCGGGCTGGAACACCTGCGCGAACGCCTGCTCGCCGCCGGCCGCGACCCGTCCACCCCGTTCGCCCTGGTCGAGAACGGCTCGCGCCCGGAACAGCGCGTGGTCACCGGCACACTCGACGACCTGCCCGACACCGCGCGCCTGCACCACGTCGCTTCGCCGGCGCTGCTGATCCTGGGCGAAGTGGCGGCACTGGCCGCACAGCTGCACTGGTTCGGCACCGGGCCGCTTGGCCCGCCGGCCGCCGGACCGGTCCTGGCCCAAGCCGCCTGAACTTCCGCGCACCTCCCTCCATCCCCGACTTCCTGGAACCCCGGAAACCGCAATGGCCATCTACGACAGCATCCTCGACACCATCGGCCGCACCCCGGTCGTCAAACTGCACCGCGTCGCGCCCGCGCACGTGGAGCTCTACGCCAAGGTCGAAGCGTTCAACCCGGCCGGCTCGGTCAAGGACCGCCTGGCCCTGGCGATCGTGCTCGACGCCGAGGCCAAGGGCCTGCTCAAGCCCGGCGACACGATCGTGGAGGCGACCTCGGGCAACACCGGCGTGGCCCTGGCCGCGGTGGCCGCCGCGCGCGGCTACCGGTTCGTGGCGGTGATGACCGAAACCTTCTCGATCGAGCGCCGCAAGCTGATCCGCGCCTACGGCGCCAAGGTGGTGCTGACCGCCGCCGCCGAGCGCGGCACCGGCATGGTCCGCAAGGCCGAGGAACTGGCGAAGAAGCACGGCTGGTTCCTGGCCAGCCAGTTCGCCAACCCGGCCAACCCGGCCTACCACCGCCAGACCACCGCCGCCGAGATCCTGCGCGACTTCGCCGGCCGGCGCCTCGACCATTTCGTCAGCGGCTGGGGCACCGGCGGCACCCTGACCGGGGTGGGCGAAGTGCTGCGGGTGGCGCGTCCGGAGGTG
>CAZBDE010000431.1:0-1821 GCA_964490415.1 uncultured Pseudoxanthomonas sp.
CGAACGCGGCGTTCCTGAACGGGATCGGGTCGCCCCTGAAGGGAGCTCCTACAGGCAACAACCGCGAGCGCGCATGACTTCTTCCCGACGCTTCCGCCCCCTCGACGGCATCCTGCTGCTGGACAAGCCGGCGGGCATGAGCTCCAACGCCGCCCTGCAGGCGGCGCGGCGCCTGTTCCGGGCGGAGAAGGGCGGCCACACCGGCAGCCTGGATCCGCTGGCCACCGGCCTGCTGCCGCTGTGCTTCGGCGAGGCCACCAAGCTGGCCGGCCTGCTGCTGGGCTCGGACAAGGCCTACGAGGCCGGGATCGTGCTGGGGACGACCACCGACACCGACGACGCCGACGGTCAGGTGCTGCTGCGGCGCCCGGTCCCGCCGCTCGACCGGGCGACACTGGAGGCCGCGCTGGCGCCACTGACCGGCGTCATCCGGCAGCGGGCCCCGGTCTACTCGGCGCTCAAGCAGGGCGGTGAGCCGCTGTATGCCCGCGCCCGGCGCGGCGAGGCGATCGAGGCGCCGGTGCGCGAGGTGGTGGTGCATGCCATCGACCTGCTGGACGCCAGCCCGGATGCCCTGCGCCTGCACGTGACCTGCGGCAGCGGCACCTACATCCGCAGCCTGGCCCGCGACCTGGGCGAGGCGCTGGGCTGCGGCGCGCACATCGCCCGCCTGCGCCGGCGGTGGGTCGATCCGTTCAGGCAACCGCGGATGTACACGCTCGACGAACTCGCGGCGCGGGCCGCGGACGGCGGCGAAGCGGCGCTGGATGCCTGCCTGCTGCCGCTGGCCGCGGGCCTGGCCGGGTTCGCGCGGGTCGAACTGGCCGACGCCGAGGTGGCCCGGTTCGGCCAGGGCCAGCGCCTGCGCGGCCCGTGGCCGCCGGCCGACCCGGCGGGCGTCTTCGGCCCGGACGGGACCCCGCTGGGGCTGGCACGCATCGATCCGGACGGCCGCCTGTCGCCGCAGCGCCTGTTCCGGAATCCGTCCATGCCGGCCTGAGGGCGGCGGCGGCGATCAGGGCGCCTTGTCCGGGCAAGCCCCGGCAGGTACAATTCGCGCGCCTTTTTCGGGCATTCCTTTTCCGTCCCTTCCCGTTTCCAGGCCGGGGGGCGGCCATCCGCAAGCGGCGGGTCAGGCGGTGCGCCCAGCGCGTTCCTGCCGGCCTCGCATCCACGAGAAAACATCCATGTCCATCGACACCCAGAAGATCATCGCCGACAACGCGCGCGGCGCCAACGACACCGGTTCGCCGGAAGTCCAGGTCGCCCTGCTGACCGGCCGCATCGAGCAGCTGACCGAGCACTTCAAGATCCACAAGAAGGACCACCACAGCCGTCGTGGCCTGCTGCAGCTGGTCAACCAGCGCCGCAGCCTGCTCGACTACCTCAAGCGCAAGGACAACGAGCGCTACAAGGGCCTGATCGCGAAGCTGGGCCTGCGTCGCTGATGCAAGACCCCGCCGCGGCGCAGAGATGCGCCGCGGTTTGCATTTGGGATGCCTGAATCCCCCTGTCTTCCCCGGCGTCGGCCGGAACGCATCATCCGCCAGCGGCCGGCATCTCCGGCCACCCGGGCGCGGCACGGGTCGCAACCGGTCAATCCGCAAGCAGAATCCCCAAGGAATCGACGTGGCAAAAATCACCAAAACCTTCCAGTACGGCAAGCACACCGTGACCCTCGAGACGGGCGAGATCGCCCGCCAGGCCGGCGGCGCGGTCATCGTGAAGTTCGACGACACCGTACTGCTGGTCAGCGCCGTCGCCGCCAAGAGCGCGCGCGAGGGGCAGGACTTCTTCCCGCTCACGGTCGACTACCAGGAG
>CAZBDE010000432.1:0-1819 GCA_964490415.1 uncultured Pseudoxanthomonas sp.
CACGACATCGTCGGCCTGCAGGAGGCCGACCCGGGCAGCCTGCGCTCGGGCTTCACCAACCAGACCCACTACCTGGCCCAGCGCGGCGGCTTCGACTACTGGAAGCACCAGCCCAACCGCAGCGTCGGCGGCGTGGCCTCCAGCGCCAACGGCCTGCTCAGCAAGCTCGAGCCGGTGCGCACGACCGGCCATTCGCTGCCCGGCCGGATCAAGGGCCGCGGCGTGCTGATGGCGCATTTCGGCGACGACCGCGAGGGGCTGACCGTGGCGGTCGCGCACCTGTCGCTGGGCGCGAAGTCGCGGCTGGCGCAGCTGTCGTTCATCGCCGAAGTCCTGAAGGACCATCCCAACACGGTGCTGATGGGCGACTTCAACTGCCTGGCCGACCAGCCCGAGATGGACGTGCTCTACCGCAACACCACCCTGCGCCCGCCCGAGTGCGCGGTGCCGACCTTCCCCAGCTGGAAGCCGCTGCGCGCGATCGACCACATCCTGGTCAGCGGCGAGCTGAAGTGCATGGGCAGCAAGGCCTTTCCGGCCGCGTTCTCCGACCACCTGGCGCTGGCGATGGAGATCGAGGTACCGGAAAACGCACTGCGCACCTGACCCGGGCCGTTGCGCGCCCGCTGTCTGCTAGAACCCGTAGCGCAGGAAGCCGCCGTCCACCGCGATGCATTCGCCGGTGACGTAGCTGGCCGCCGGCAGGCACAGGAACGCGACCGCGCCGGCGACCTCCTCCGGTTCGCCGATCCGCCGCATCGGCGTGCGCGCGAGCACTTCCTCGTAGTAGTCCGGGTCCGACAGCGGCGCGGACGTGCGCCGGGTGCGGATGTACCACGGCGCCACCGCGTTGACCCGGATCCCGTCCTCGGCCCACTCGGCGGCCAGGTTGCGGGTCATCTGGTGCAGCCCGGCCTTGCTCATGCCGTAGACCACGCCGCTGCGCACGTGGGTGAGCCCGGACACGCTGCCGACATTGACGATGCTGGAGGCCGCGTGCCGCGCCAGCAGCGGATGCGCGTAGCGCGACAGCTCGAACGCGGCGAACAGGTTGGTCTCGAAGATCCCGCGCCACTCGTCCTCGGTGTAGTCCACCGCGGCCTTGGCCACGTTGCCGCCGGCGTTGTTGACCAGGATGTGCAGGCCGTCGCCCTGGTCCTCGACCCAGTCCAGGATCGCCTGCCGGTCCTCGTCGTCGGACACGTCGGCGGCCATGGCCAGGATGTCCTGCGCCGGATGGCGCTCGGCCAGTTCGTCGCGCGCCTCCTGCAGCGGGTCCTCCTCGCGCGCCACCAGCAGCAGGTGCGCGCCCAGCGCGGCCAGTTCGCGCGCGATCGCCAGGCCGATGCCGGCGCTGGCGCCGGTCACCAGCGCCAGTTGCCCGTCCAGCCGCCACCGGTTCGTCGTCATGGGCGTAGGATAGCGCCGGCTTTCCCGCAGGAGCGCACCGATGCGAAACACCGTCCGTCCGCTGCATTCCGCCGGCGCGCGCCTGCTGGCGCTGGCCGTGGGCGCGGCCGCGCTGGCCGCGTGCCGCCCGGAGCCGCCGCCGACCGAACGCCCGCCGGAACCGCAGGCGCGCGCCCACACCGAACTGCGCGACGCGATCCAGGCGCCGCAGGACAAGGCCCGCGCGGTCGAGAAGACCCTGCAGGACGACGCCGCCCGCCAGCGCGCGCAGATCGACGCCGCCGAAGGCGGCTGACACCCGCTTTGGGCTCCTTTTGGGCTCCTTTTGTAGGAGCCCGCATGAGGGCGATCCGCCCGGCCCGAACCACCGCGGCAAACGGTTCCCGTCGCGGTCGCGGCTGAAGCCGCT
>CAZBDE010000433.1:0-1803 GCA_964490415.1 uncultured Pseudoxanthomonas sp.
CCAGATACCCGTGCCGTCAGTGCCCAGGCGCGCACGTCGCCACATGCACCGGCGGCTCGCCGAGCAGGCGCATCTCGATCAGCGCGGAAACTTCGCGGATCTCCGCCTGCAGCGAGGCGACCATGCGTGCGGTTTCGATCGCCGGCGGGTAGTCCGGAATGCCAGCAAGGCCGTACTGGTTTCGATGATTGTGGTCGCCGCCGCGATTTCAGGATGTGCGAGCACTCCCCGCGACGCCAATACCTTCGGACGGGGCGTCTCCGGAGAAGTGCAGAGCGTGGAATGGGGCACCATCCAGGCACTGCGCGCGGTGGCGATCGAGAGTGGCCGCCGGCTCACCAGCGATACCGATGCGGTCGAATTCACCGTGAGCCTGGATTCGGGGCAGTCGATCGTGGTCGTGCAGCCCGGTTCGGTGAGCGACTACCGGGTCGGCGACCGCGTCCGCGTCACCAACGACGGTTCGCAGACCCGCGTCGCCCGCTGAGGCGTGCCCCGCGCGTACAGTGCGGGCGCCAGGCGTGTGGCGGGCTTTCGCCGCCTGCTACGCGCCTGTCCCTTCCTGTGCCTGGCGATGCGGGCGCAGCCCGCTAGAACCACCAGCGCACGCCCGCCACCCAGCGTGTGTCGCGGACCGCTTCTTCCGCCTGCCGCCGGTGGTCCGCGGTGCCGCCATAGGCGCGTTCGTATGCGACGCCGATGTAGGGCGCGAACTGCCGCGTGACCTCGTAACGCAGGCGCAGGCCGGCCTCGGCCGAAGACAGGCCCGAGCCGGTGCCACGCAGCGGGTCGGCGCGCCCCATGAACTCCGCCTCGACCCGCGGCTGCAGCACCAGGCGGCTGGTGAACAGCAGTTCGTATTCGACCTCGGCGGTGAACATGCTGCGTCCGCCTTCGCCGAGGTATGCGGTGGCCGCGACTTCGAACTTGTACGGCGCCAGGCCCTGCACGCCGATCGCCGCCCAGGTCTGCGAGGGGCCGGGGTTGAAGTCGTGGCGCACGCCGGCCAGCAGGTCCCACCACGGGCTGATGCCGCGTCCGTACAGCGCTTCCAGGTCCGCGGCGTGGGTGCTTCCGTGTTCGCGCTCGCCCTCGCTGCGCAGCCACAGGCGCTGCACGTCGCCGCCGATCCAGGCGCGGCCTTCCCAGGCCTGGCCAGTGCCGGGGTCGGCATCCCAGGCCTCGAAGCGGTTGAAGCGGACCAGGCTGTGGATGCCGCTGCCATGGTCGTGGCCGTGGCGCAGCGGTGCGAAAGCGGCGGCGCGGTCGGCATCGGTGGGAACAGGGATGGGTTCGCGTGGCGGCTCCGCATCCTGACTGCGCGGCGTGCAATGTCCCAGGACGGCATGTTCCGCTGGACAGGCCGGATCGCCCGCATCGGCCGCCGCGGATCTGGCCGGAGCGGCTGCGGGAGTCGTGGCCGGCGCGGGCAGCATGCAATGGCCCATTGCCGCATGCTCCGGCGTGCAGCCGGCCTGCGCGGCTGCGGGCACGCCGCCGAGGACCAGCGTCGTGGCGAGGAAGAGCGTCGCGCGGCTCATGCGCCTTCCTCCACCCGCACCTCGCGCATCATCCCGCCTTCCATGTGGTAGAGCAGGTGGCAGTGGTAGGCCCAGCGGCCGAGCGCGTCGGCGCGCACGCGGTAGCTGCGGCGCGTGCCGGGGGGCATGTCGATGGTGTGCTTGCGCACCTGGAAGGCGCCGCCGGCATCCTCCAGGTCGCTCCACATGCCGTGCAGGTGGATGGGATGCTGCATCATCGTGTCGTTGACCAGCACGATGCGCAGGCGCTCGCCGTAGTTCA
>CAZBDE010000434.1:0-1782 GCA_964490415.1 uncultured Pseudoxanthomonas sp.
GTTCCACGACGACCAGCACGGCACCGCGATCATCGTCGGCGCCGCGGTGGTGAACGCCCTGCACGTGGTCGGCAAGAACATCGCCGAGGTCAAGCTGGCCACCACCGGCATGGGCGCGGCCGGCGTCTCCTGCGTGGACATGCTGGTCTCGCTGGGCCTGAAGAAGGAGAACGTCATCGCCCTCGACCGCGGCGGCGTGATCCACAGTGGCCGCACCGACCTGGACCCGGACAAGCAGCGCTACGCCCGCGACACCGACGCGCGCACCCTGGAGGAGATGGTCAAGGGCGCCGACATCTTCCTGGGCCTGTCCGCCGGCGGCGTGCTCAAGGCCGAAATGGTCGCCACGATGGCGGACAACCCGATCATCCTGGCCCTGGCCAACCCCTACCCGGAGATCCTGCCGGAGGACGCCAAGGCCGTGCGCCCGGACGCGATCATCGCCACCGGCCGTTCGGACTACCCGAACCAGGTCAACAACGCGGTCTGTTTCCCCTACCTGTTCCGCGGCGCGCTGGACGTGGGCGCCACCGCCATCAACGAGGCGATGAAGGTCGCCTGCGTGCACGCCATCGCCGCACTGGCCCGGCGCGAAGCCTCCGACCTGGGCAGCGCCTACGGCGACGACATCCCCAGCTTCGGCCGCGAATACCTGATCCCGCGCCCGTTCGACCCGCGCCTGCTGGTGGAGCTGTCCTCGGCGGTGGCCCAGGCAGCGATGGACTCGGGGGTCGCCGAGCGCCCGATCGAGGACCTGGCCGCCTACCGCGAGAAGCTGGGCCAGTTCGTCTACCGCACCAGCCTGATGATGAAGCCGGTGTACGACCGCGCCCGCGCCGACAGGAAGCGCGTGGCCTATGCGGAGGGCGAGGATGAGGTGGTGCTGCGCGCGGTGCAGACCGTGATCGACGAAGGCGTGGCCTTCCCGGTCCTGATCGGCCGCCCGGAGGTGATCGAGACGCGCATCCAGCGCCTGGGCCTGCGGATGAAGGCCGGGGTGGACTTCGAGATCACCAACCAGGACGACGACCCGCGCTTCGCCGACTACTGGCAGCACTACCACGCCATCACCGAGCGGCGCGGCGTCACCGTGGCCGCGGCCAAGAACCTGCTGCGCTCGCGCCCGACCCTGATCGGCGCGGTGATGGTCGCCCGCGGCGAGGCCGACGCCCTGCTCACCGGCGTGGTCGGCCGCTTCCACAAGAAGCTGGGCTACGTGCGCAGCGTGATCGGCCTGGACCCGGGCGTGCAGTCGACGGCGGCGATGACCGGCGTGATCAACAACCAGGGCGTGTGGTTCTTCCTCGACACCCATGTGCAGGACGACCCCACCGCCGAGCAGATCGCCGAGGCCACCCTGCAGGCCGCCTACCGCCTGAAGCTGTTCGGCATCGAGCCGCGCGTGGCGCTGCTGTCGCACTCCAACTTCGGCAGCCACGAGACGCCCGGCGCGCTGAAGATGCGCAAGGTCCGCGAACTTCTGCTCAAGCGCGTGCCCAAGCTCAACGTCGACGGCGAGATGCAGGGCGACACCGCCTGGGACGAACTGCTGCGGCAGAAGATCATGCCCAACAGCACCCTCAAGGGCCGCGCCAACCTGTTCGTGCTGCCCAACCTGGACGCGGCCAACATCGCCTACAACATGGTCCGCGTGGTCACCGAGGGCGTGGCCATCGGCCCGATCCTGATGGGCATCAGCAAGCCGGTACACATCCTCACCACCAGCGCCACCCCGCGGCGGGTGCTGAACATGACCGCGATCGCGGCGGTGGATGCGCAGAT
>CAZBDE010000435.1:0-1777 GCA_964490415.1 uncultured Pseudoxanthomonas sp.
AGGAAGCGATCCAGCACGCGCGTTCGGCGAACGTGCCGCTGATCGTGGCCATCAACAAGATCGACAAGTCCGACGCCGACCCGATGCGGGTCAAGAACGAACTGCTCGCCGAGCAGATCGTGGCCGAGGATTTCGGCGGCGACACCCAGATGGTCGAGCTGTCGGCCAAGACCGGCGACGGCGTGGACGACCTGCTCGACGCGATCTCGATCCAGGCCGAAGTGCTCGAACTCCGGGCCGTGCCGGACGGCAACGCCAGCGGCGTGGTCATCGAATCGGCGCTGGACAAGGGCCGCGGCCCGGTCGCCACCGTGCTGGTCCAGCAGGGCCAGCTGAAGAAGGGCGACTACCTGGTCTGCGGCATCCAGTACGGCCGCGTGCGCGCGCTGTTCGACGAGACCGGCGGCCAGCCGGCCGCGGCCGGCCCGTCGATCCCGGTGCAGGTGCTCGGCCTGTCGGGCGTGCCCGACGCCGGCGACGACTTCGTGGTGGTCAAGGACGAGCGCCTGGCCAAGGACGTGGCCCAGCAGCGCGACGCCAAGCGCCGCGAGTCGCGCCTGGTCCAGGCCGCGGGCAACCGCATGGAAGACATCCTGGCCCAGATGGGCAAGGGCGAGGGCCAGCAGGTCCTCAACCTGGTGGTCAAGGCCGACGTGCAGGGCTCGGTGGAGGCGCTCAAGCAGGCGCTGGTGGCGCTGTCCAACGACCAGATCCGGATCAACGTGATCAGTTCCGGCGTCGGCGGCATCACCGAGTCGGACGCGAACATCGCCGCGACCACCAAGGCCACGATGATCGGCTTCAACGTCCGTGCCGACGCCTCGGCGCGCAGGATCATCGAGTCCAACGGCGTGGACCTGCGCTACTTCTCGATCATCTACGACGTCATCGACCAGGTGAAGCAGGTCGCTTCGGGCCTGCTGGGCGTGGAGATCCGCGAGGAGATCATCGGCATCGCCCAGGTCCGGGACGTGTTCCGCAGCTCCAAGTTCGGCGCGGTGGCCGGTTGCATGGTCATCGAGGGCGTGGTCAAGCGCAACAAGCCGATCCGCGTGCTGCGCGACAACACGGTCGTGTTCGAGGGCGAGCTGGAATCGCTGCGCCGCTTCAAGGAGAACGTGGAGGAAGTGCGCAACGGCACCGAGTGCGGCATCGGCGTGAAGGAGTACAACGACGTCAAGCCGGGCGACCAGATCGAGTGCTTCGAGCGCATCGAGGTCCAGCGCACGCTGTAACCGCACATCCGCCGCCGGGCGCGTCCCGGCCGGCGGCACGCGCGATGACGGGACGGCCTTCGCGGCCGTCCCGCCGTTTCCGGGGCGGCTCCTTTCCCGGGCAGATCCAGGGAGTACGACATGCCGACCAAATCCTTCCACCGCACCGACCGGGTTTCGGCGCAGCTGCGCCGCGAGCTGGGCACGCTGGTCCACGAGGCCGTGCGCGAGCACGGGCTGCCGTCGGTCAGCGTCTCCGACGTCGAGGTCACCCGCGACCTGGCCCACGCCAAGGTGTTCGTCACCGCGCTGCTGCCGGACCGCTCGACCGAGGCGGTCAAGGCGCTGAAGGCGCTGGCCTGGGACATCCGGATGGAACTGGCCCGGCGGATGAAGCTGCGCCACGTGCCCGAGCTGCATTTCCACTACGACGACTCGGTCGACCGCGGCGAGCGCATCGAGACCCTGCTGCGCGAGAACGCCGACGACCTGGTCGGCGAAGGCGAACCGCCCGCGACCGATCCGGAACGCGACCTGTAGGAGCTCCCTTCAGGGGCGACCCG
>CAZBDE010000436.1:0-1773 GCA_964490415.1 uncultured Pseudoxanthomonas sp.
GACGTGACGCCGATCCCGCACAACGGGTGCCGTCCGCCGAAGAAGCGTCGCGTCTAAAGGGAGCGATAAGAAATGGCTCGTTACATCGGTCCCACCTGTAAGCTCGCGCGCCGTGAAGGCGCCGACCTGTCGCTCAAGAGCCCCGGCCGCGCGCTGGACTCCAAGTGCAAGCTGGAGCAGAAGCCCGGCCAGCACGGCGCCACCGCGCGCAAGGGCAAGCTGTCCGACTACGCCACCCAGCTGCGCGAGAAGCAGAAGGTCAAGCGTATCTACGGCCTGCTGGAACGGCAGTTCCGCAACTACTACAAGAAGGCCGCGCAGAAGAAGGGCAACACCGGCGAGAACCTGCTGCAGCTGCTGGAAACCCGCCTGGACAACGTCGTCTACCGCATGGGTTTCGCGGTGACCCGCCCGTCGGCCCGCCAGCTGGTCAGCCACCGTGGCGTGCTGGTCAACGGCAAGCCGGTGAACTTGCCCTCGTACCAAGTCAAGGCCGGCGACGCGATCGCCCTGTCCGAGAAGGCGCAGAAGCAGCTGCGCGTCCAGGAAGCCCTGACCGTCGCCGAGCAGCACGACATCACCCCGTCGTGGGTCGAGGTCGACTCGAAGAAGTTCGCTGGCGTATTCAAGGCCGTGCCCGACCGGGCCGACCTGCCGGCCGACATCAACGAAGCGCTGATCGTCGAGCTGTACTCGAAGTAACAGTGGCTGGCTGCCGCGCCCACCCGGGCGCGGCGCCGTATTCCACGCCCCGGCCGGAACGCGTTGCCCCGCCTTCCGGCCGCCCCCGGATGACGGGGTCACAAGCCAGAGCCGGCGGTTCCCCTGATCGTCGGCTCACTGCAGGAGAATCCGCAACATGACGGTTACCGCCAACCAGGTCCTGCGTCCCCGCGGACCGCAGATCGAACGCCTCACCGACAATCGCGCCAAGATCGTGATCGAACCGCTCGAGCGTGGCTACGGCCACACGCTGGGCAACGCGCTGCGCCGCGTCCTGCTGTCCTCGATCCCCGGCTTCGCGATCACCGAGGTCGAGATCGACGGCGTGCTGCACGAGTACACCACGGTCGAAGGCCTGCAGGAGGACGTGCTCGAGGTCCTGCTGAACCTGAAGGACGTCGCCATCCGCATGCACAACGGCGACAGCGCCACCCTGACCCTGTCCAGGCAGGGCCCGGGCGTGGTCACCGCCGGCGACATCAAGACCGACCACAACGTCGAGATCCTCAACGTCGACCACGTGATCTGCCACCTGACCAAGGACACGGCGCTGAACATGCGCCTGAAGATCGAGCGCGGCTTCGGCTACCAGCCGGCCACCTCGCGTCGCCGTCCGGACGAAGAGACCCGCACGATTGGCCGCCTGGTGCTGGACGCTTCGTTCTCGCCGGTCCGCCGCGTCGCCTACGCGGTGGAAGCCGCGCGCGTCGAGCAGCGTACCGACCTGGACAAGCTGGTCCTGGACATCGAGACCAATGGCACGATCGACGCCGAGGAAGCGGTGCGCACCGCCGCAGACATCCTCAGCGACCAGCTGTCGGTGTTCGGCGACTTCACCCACCGCGACCGCGGCGCCGCCAAGGCGGCCCCGACCGGCGTGGACCCGGTGCTGCTGCGCCCGATCGACGACCTGGAGCTGACCGTGCGTTCGGCCAACTGCCTCAAGGCCGAGAGCATCTACTACATCGGCGACCTGATCCAGAAGACCGAAGTGGAGCTGCTCAAGACCCCGAACCTGGGCAAGAAGTCGCTCACCGAGATCAAGGAAGT
>CAZBDE010000437.1:0-1770 GCA_964490415.1 uncultured Pseudoxanthomonas sp.
TTCACCCATGCGCGCCAGCCGATGCCGCTCATGCGCTCACCGGCCAGGTGGCCAGCTTCCAGAAGAACCAGCCGAAGTACAGCGTCATCGCCGCCGACACGGCCCAGCCTGCGGCAGTGAGCCCGCCGATCGCCAGCCCGCAGGCCAGCGCCGCGATGAACAGCGCCTGCCCCACCAGCGACAGCTTCAGCGCCCAGGCCTGTGCGCCCCAGGCCATGGTCGCCACCGACAGCGGCGAAGCCACGAAATGCAGGCCGATGTACAGCGCCAGCGCACGTGCCAGTTCGCCGGCCTCGCGCCATGACGCGCCGAAGGCCGCGGCAAAGGCCGCCGGCGCAAACAGCCACAGCGCCAGCACCAAGGGCAGCGCCAGCAGTGCCAGCGTGCGCATGACGCGGCGCACGGCGCTGCGGCCCTGCGCCGTGGCCACGCCGCCGGCCGCCAATGCCGGGTACAGCGCCTGCGACACCGCACCGCCCACCAGCGTGGCGAGGGCCTTCAGGTAGCGCAGCGCCAGGCCCCAGAAGCCGGCCGCGGCCGGCCCCTGCCAGGCGGCGATCAAGGCCACCGCCACGGTGTCCTGCAGCGCGCCCAGGAAGGCATGGGGGGTGTTCAGCAGCGGGAAGTCGCGATGCCGCCGCGCCACCGCAGTCATGGCGGTGCGCGATGCCTGCCAGCCCTGCCCCAGGCGCGGACGCAACCAAGCCGCGGCCGCCAGCGCGGCGGCAATGGGCGCGACGATCAGGCCCCACAGCCCGGCCCCAGCCGCCCCGGCGGCGGCCTGCAGCGCGGCGCCGCCGCCATGTTGCAGCACGCGGCTGGTGGCCAGCGCGCCGAAGCGCTGCGCACGCATCGCTGCCAGCGTGGCCAGCGACAGCCCGCCGAAGGCAGCCACGGCCGCCGGCAGCCACAGCGGCCACAGCGCGCCGGTGCTCAGCGCCCAGGCGATGGCGCCGATCGCGCTGAGGCCGATCACGGCCAACAGGATCCAGCGGCACAGCACCACCAGCGCGCACGCCTCGTCGTCGTCGCGCGCCAGCGGCAGCGCATGTTCGTAGCGCGCGCAGGCCACCACCGCGACATTGGCCGCGACCGCGGCAAAGAGGTGGTACAGGCCGAACTGCGCCGGCGTGTACAGGCGCGTCAGCAGCGGGCCCAGCAGCAAGGGCAGCACCTGCGCCAGCGCACCGCCAGCCATCAGCGTGAGCGTGGCGCGCAGCAACGGGGTGCGCTCGCCGCTCATCGACCCGGGCATTCAGCCCAGCGCCCGCGCGAGCGCTGCGACCACGCGGTCCTGGTCGGCATGCGACAGGTCCGCGCTCATCGGCAGGCTCAGCACCTGCTCGGCCACCTGCTCGCTGACGGGGCAACGCGCGTCGGCGGCAAATGGCGCATAGGCCGGCTGCCGATGCAGCGGCCGCGGGTAGTGCACCGCGCTCGGAATGCCCAGCGACTGCAGCACCGCCTGCACCTGGTCACGGCGCGGCACGAGCACCGTGTACTGGCCCCAGACGCAGTTGCGGCCGGGGCGCATGGCCAGCAGCTGCAGCTGCGGCACGGCCGCAAGCTGCTGCGCGTAGCGAGCGCCGAGTTCATGCCGACGCTGCAGTTCCCAGTCGAAGCGCTCCAGCTTGGCCAGCAGCACCGCGGCCTGCAACGTGTCGAGCCGGCCGCCGACGCCGATGCGCGTGTGCGTGTAGCGCGCGCTCTGCCCATGCACGCGGATCTCGCGCGCCGAGCGCGCCAGCGCATCGTCGTCGGTGAAGAGCG
>CAZBDE010000438.1:0-1767 GCA_964490415.1 uncultured Pseudoxanthomonas sp.
GGAAGAACGGGTTGATCAGCGAGTCGTCCGGGGTCGGGTCCTCGAAGAACAGCAGGGCCAGGGTGCCCGACTGCTGCGCGCGCAGGTTGGAGGCGTTCTTGTCGACCTTGTAGTTCAGCTCGCGGGCGATGGCCAGGATCCGCTCGCGCGTTTCCGGGTTGACCGACGGGCTGCCACGCAGGGCACGCGACACCGTCGGCTGGGACACCCCGGCCAGGTGGGCGATGTCGAGCGAAGTGGCCTTGCCCTTGATGATCATGCGGCCGGCTTCCCCTCCGGGCCGGATGGCGTGCTGCCTGCAGGCATGATGCCATGGCGGCGACGGTGTTTATGCCGGTGGCCGCCGGCTGGGCTAGAATCCCCGCATTGCCGCCGGCACGGTGCCGGTGCGCTGGAACGAAGGGTGGCCCGCGGCAACGCCGGCCGAGCGTGCGACATGAGCACTACCAACGCCCACCGCTGACACAACCGGGGTCCCGCGACACGCAGGCGCCCCCGGGGTGCTTTTTTTTCGCCCGTCCGGGCGCGAACAGCCCGCGCACCCCGTGCGGACTTCCCGATGCAACAGCGCCGGCTTTCGCCGGTGCTCCTGAAACCCGAAGCCCTTCCCATGATCACGATCACCCTCCCCGACGGCAGCCGCCGCGAGTTCGAAGCCCCCGTTTCCGTCATGCAGGTCGCCCAGTCGATCGGCGCCGGCCTGGCCAAGGCCACCGTGGCCGGGCAGGTCGACGGCCGCCTGGTCGACGCCGGCGACCTCATCGACCACGACGCCACGCTGCGGATCATCACGCCGAAGGACGAGGAGGGCGTGGAGATCATCCGCCACTCCTGTGCGCACCTGGTCGGCCACGCGGTCAAGCAGCTGTACCCGGACGCGAAGATGGTGATCGGGCCGGTGATCGCCGAGGGCTTCTACTACGACATCCACAGCGAGCGCCCGTTCACCCCCGACGACCTGGCCGCGATCGAGGCGCGCATGCGCGAGCTGGTCGCCCAGGACTATGACGTGGTCAAGCAGGTGACCCCGCGCGCCGAGGTCGTGCGCGTGTTCCGCGAGCGCGGCGAGGACTACAAGCTGCGCCTGATCGAGGACATGGATCCGTCGATCGAGGCGATGGGCCTGTACCACCACCAGGAATACGTGGACATGTGCCGTGGCCCGCACGTGCCGAACACGCGCTTCCTCAAGGCATTCAAGCTCACCCGCATCTCCGGCGCCTACTGGCGCGGCGATGCGAAGAACGAGCAGCTGCAGCGCATCTACGGCACCGCCTGGGCCGACGAGAAGCAGCTCAAGGCCTACATCCAGCGGATCGAGGAGGCCGAGAAGCGCGACCACCGCCGCATCGGCAAGCAGCAGAACCTGTTCCACCTGCAGGAGGAGGCGCCCGGCCTGGTGTTCTGGCATCCCAAGGGCTGGTCGATCTGGCAGGTGGTCGAACAGTACATGCGCCGCGTGTACCGGCAGACCGGCTACGGCGAGGTGCGCTGCCCGCAGATCCTGGACGTGTCGCTGTGGCAGAAGTCCGGCCACTGGGACAACTACAAGGACAACATGTTCTTCACCGAGTCGGAGAAGCGCACCTACGCGGTCAAGCCGATGAACTGCCCGGGCCACGTCCAGGTGTTCAACCAGGGCCTGCACAGCTACCGCGACCTGCCGATCCGCTACGGCGAGTTCGGTTCCTGCCACCGCAACGAGCCCTCCGGCGCGCTGCACGGCATCCTGCGCGTGCGCGGCTTCACCCAGGACGACGGCCACGT
>CAZBDE010000439.1:0-1764 GCA_964490415.1 uncultured Pseudoxanthomonas sp.
GAGGTGATGGACTACCTCGTCGACGCCTACCTGCACTGGATCGGGCAGGGCGTGGACGCGCTGCGGATCGACACCATCCGCCACCAGCCGCTGTCGTTCTGGAAGACCTTCTCCGACCGCATCCGCGCCGAGCACCCGGGCATGTACATGTTCGGCGAGGCCTTCGACGACGTCGCCGCGAACATCGCGCCCTTCACCCTGCCGGAGAACGGCGGCATCGCGGTGCTCGATTTCCCGATGAAGACGGCGATGGTCGAAGTGTTCGGCAGCGGGCAGGCCGGCTTCGAGCGGCTGGCCGACGCGCTGTACCTGGAGGACGGTCCCTACGCCAACCCGTACGACCTGGTCACGTTCTACGACAACCACGATATGCCGCGCATCGACGCCAGCGACGCAGGCTTCATCGACGCGCACAACTGGCTGTTCACCGCGCGCGGGATCCCGGTGCTGTACTACGGCTCGGAAACCGGCTTCATGCGCGGCCAGCTTGAGCACGGCGGCAATCGCGCCTACTTCGGCCAGGAGCGCATCGACGCGGCGCCACAGAGCCCGATCCACCACGACCTGAAGCGGATCGCCACGCTGCGCCGGGATTCGCCGGCCTTGCAGCGGGGCCTGCAGCTGAACGTCGAGCTGCAGGGCGACCGCGCCGCGTTCTACCGCATCTACCAGCACGGCGACACCGCGCAGACCGCGCTGGTGCTGCTGAACAAGGGCGACGAGGCGGCGAAGATGGAGGTGTCCGACTACCTGCAGCCGGGCACCTGGCGCGACGGCTTCGGCGGCCAGGCGCTGGAGGTGGGCGGCGTGCTGGCCGCCGAGGTACCGGCGCACGGCGTGCGGGTGTTCTTCTTCGACCAGCCGCTGACCCGGAGCGACCTGCTCGCGCGGCTGGATGGGATGATGGCGCGCTGACGGAAGCGCAGCCGGACGGAATCAGCCCGCGCCGCTGGACCCCCGCAGCACCAGCTTCACCGGCAGCGTCCGGCTCTCCACCGTTTCGCCCTGGATCAGCCGGATCAGGCTGTCCACCAGGACCTCGCCGGCCTGCTTGGTGTCCTGCTGGACCGTCGACAGGCCCGGCTGCACGAAGCTGGCCATGGCGATGTCGTCGAAGCCCGCCACCGCCACGTCCTCCGGCACGCGCAGGCCGTGTTCGCGCAGCGCCTTCATCGCGCCCAGCGCGATCAGGTCGCTGGCCGCGAACACCGCGTCCGGGCGCGCGCCGGCATCGAGCAGGGCGGCGGCCGCCGCGTGGCCGGACTGCTCGGTGGTGATCGCATCGACCTGCAGCGCCGGGTCCGGCGCCAGCCCGGCCTCGTCCAGCGCGGCGGCATAGCCGCGCCAGCGCTCGAAGAACTCCGGGTAATGGTTCGAGGCATGGCCGAGGAAGGCGACCCGCCGCCGCCCCTGCGACAGCAGGTGGGCGGTGATGTCGTGCCCGCCCTGGAAGTTGTCGCAGCCGATCGACACGCCCGGCTCGTCCGGCAGCGCCGCGCCCCAGCGCACGAAGTGGGTGCCCTGGGCGACCAGCCGCTGCAGCTTCGATTCCGCTTCCAGGTAGTCGCCGTAGCCGAGCAGGATGATCCCGTCGGCCTTGTGGCTGTCCTCGAAGTCGGCGTGCCAGTTGTTCGACAGCTGCTGGAAGGACACCAGCAGGTCGTAGCCGAGCAGGGCGCAGGCGCGGGTGATCGAACCCAGCATCGAATGGAAGAACGGGTTGATCAGCGAGTCGTCCGGGGTCGGGTCCTCGAAGAACAGCAG
>CAZBDE010000440.1:0-1760 GCA_964490415.1 uncultured Pseudoxanthomonas sp.
CGCGCGCGGTGTAGAGCGGGTTGACGTTGACCACGGTCAGGCCGGCGCGCAGCACCCCGAAGATGGCGATCGGGTACTGCAGGCAGTTGGGCATCATGATCGCGACGCGATCGCCCTTCTTCAGGCCCAGTTCGCCAAGCAGGTAGGCCGCGAACTGCGTGCTCGCCGCGTCGACCTCGGCATAGGTCATCACCTTGCCGAAGTTGCGGTACGCAGGGCGTTCGGCGTATTTCCCCACCGAGGACGCGAACACCGCCGCGATGGATCGGTACTCGTCCGGATCGATATCGGCAGGCACGCCTTCGGGATAGCTCTGCAGCCAGGGACGATCCGGATTCATCAGTGCCTCCCTCCCGAGGGGGTCAGTGTCGCGGTACTGCCGGCAGGCTCGCAATGCGCCGGTGCGAATGGGAGCATACCGTCCCGGATGGAAAAGGCGAAGCCATGACGCGCGACTGGACGCAACGACGAGGGATATGGCAGGCCGCGGCGGCCCTGGCGATGGTGCTGGCGGTGCTGGCCGCGGCGGCGTGCTCGCGCACCTCGCCCGAGCAGCGCCTGCGCGAACAGATCGGGCGGATGCAGGCGGCGCTGGAGCAGCGCCAGCCGCGCGTGTTCATCGACGGCGTGGCGGAGGATTTCGCCGGCAACGGCGGGATGGATCGTGCTGCGTTGCAGCAGGCGGTGCGTGCGCAGGTGTTGGCCCATGCCGATGTCGGCCTGACCCTGGGGCCGGCGGAGATCGAACTGCAGGGCGATCGCGCGACGGTGCGCTTCAGCGCGCTGGCGACCGGCGGCAGCGGCCGCCTGTTGCCCGAGCGTGCCGGAGGCTGGCGCGTTACCAGCGGCTGGCGCGACGAGGACGGCCAATGGCTCCTCTACTACGCCGAGTGGAGGCCGTTGTAGGAGCGGCTTCAGCCGCGACGCGGCGCCATTGGCACGGGCGACGGCGTCGCGATTCCCGATGCCGTCGGGTCGCCCCTGAAGGGAGCTCCTACAAGACCCCGTTGGCCGTGCCCGTTGTAGGAGCTCCCTTCAGGGGCGACCCGATTCCCTTCCGTCGAAGCCACGCTCAACACGGACCACACAGAGGCCCGCCCCACGCCGCACTCCACCGCAGCGCAGGGCTCCCACGCGTCCCCGCGCTACGCCGCCTTCCTCGCCGCCAGCTGCCGCAGCACGTACTGCAGCAGGCCGCCGTGCCGGAAGTACTCCACTTCCTTCGGCGTCAGCAGCAGCACATGCGCCTGGAACCGGACTTCGCGGCCATCGGCCTTGCGCGCACTCACCGTGGCCTGCTTGCTGGCGCCGTCGGCCAGGCCGGCGATGGCGTAGGTCTCGGTGCCGTCCAGGCCCAGGCTCTGCGCGTCCTGCCCTTCCAGGAACTGCAGCGGCAGCACGCCCATGCCGACCAGGTTGGAACGGTGGATGCGCTCGAAGCTTTCGGCGATGACCGCCTTCACCCCCAGCAGGTTGGTGCCCTTGGCCGCCCAGTCGCGCGAGGAGCCGGTGCCGTATTCCTTGCCGGCGATCACCAGCAGCGGCGTGCCGGTGGCCTTGTACTTCATCGCCGCATCGTAGATCGACAGCTTCTCCGGAGGCTCGCTGCCGAAGTACAGCGTGTTGCCGCCTTCCTCGCCACCGAAGAACAGGTTCTTGATCCGGATGTTGGCGAAGGTGCCGCGGACCATCACGTCGTCGTTGCCGCGGCGGGAACCGTAGCTGTTGAAGTCGGCCGGCTGCACGCCACGCGACTGCAG
>CAZBDE010000441.1:0-1751 GCA_964490415.1 uncultured Pseudoxanthomonas sp.
CCAGGCGCTGGAAGCCGACCACGTCGGCGCCGGCGGCCTTGACCGCCTGCTCGACCGTCAGGTCGCCGTCCAGCACGTAGCTCTGCCCGTACAGGGTCACTTCGTTGACGATCTTGTTGATCTTGCCGCTGATGATCTTCTCGAGGATCTCGGCCGGCTTGGCCTTGTCCTTCTCGCTCATCTTGGCCAGCTCGATTTCCTTTTCCTTGGCCACGAAGTCGACCGGCACGTCGGCGGCCTTGTTGTACGGCGGGTTCATCGCCGCCACGTGCATGGCCAGGCCGCTGGCCAGGCCGGCGTTGCCGCCGGCCAGGTCGACCAGCACGCCGATCTTGCCGTTGGTGTGCACGTAGGCGCCGACGTTGTTGCCGCCGTCGACCCGGGCCAGGCGGCGGACCTGGATGTTCTCGCCCAGCTTCTGGATGGCGGTGGCGCGGGCTTCCTCGACGGTCTCGCCGGAGGCCAGCTTCGCGGCCTTGAGGGCTTCCACGTCGGTGGTGCCGGCGGCCAGCGCGGCCTGGGCCACGGCGTCGACGAAGGCCTTGAAGTTCTCGTCCTTGGCGACGAAGTCGGTCTCGGAGTTCACTTCGACCAGCACCGCCTTGCCGCCGTCCTGGGCGACGCCGATGCGGCCTTCGGCGGTGACGCGGTCGGCCTTCTTGTCGGCCTTGGCAGCGCCGGACTTGCGCAGCGCCTCGGCAGCGGCGTCGATGTCGCCGTTGTTTTCGGTGAGCGCCTTCTTGCACTCCATCATGCCGGCGCCGGTGCGCTCGCGCAGTTCCTTGACCAGGGAAGCGGTGATTTCCACGGGATTACCTCGTTATGGGATGAATGTGGCCCCGCGCGGGGCGGGGCGGGCAGGTGGCGGTCGCGACTGGGCGCATGCCGGCCGACCGGCCCGGTGGCGCGGACGCAGGCGCGCAGCGCTGCGTCCGGCCAGGCGACGGCCGCTGGGCGGCCGCCGGTGGAGCGTCTTACTCGGCGGCGGCGGCCGGAGCTGCGTCGCCGTCCTCGGCCTTGCCGTTCTTGCGGGCCGGGCTCTTCTTGGCCGGCGCGCGGCGCGGGGCCTTGCCTTCGCCGTCGGCGGCTTCGGCGAACTCGCTTTCGCTGACGGTGGCGGCGTGCGGGGCGGCGGCCTTGCCTTCCAGCACCGCGTCGGCGGCGGCGCGGGCGTACAGCTGCACGGCGCGGATGGCGTCGTCGTTGCCCGGGATGGCGTAGTCGACCAGAGCCGGATCGTAGTTGGTGTCGACCACGGCGATGACCGGGATGCCCAGCTTCTTGGCTTCCTTGATCGCGATGTCCTCGTGGCCGATGTCGATCACGAACAGCGCGTCGGGCAGGCGGTTCATTTCCTTGATGCCGCCCAGCGAGGCCAGCAGCTTCTCGCGCTCGCGGCGCAGGCCCAGCACTTCGTGCTTGACCAGCTTGTCGAAGGGGCCGTCGGTCTCGGCCGCTTCCAGCTCCTTCAGGCGCGAAACGGACTGCTTCACGGTGCGGAAGTTGGTCAGGGTGCCGCCCAGCCAGCGCTGGGTCATGTACGGCTGGCCGCAACGCTCGGCCTCTTCCTTGATCGCCTCGCGCGCGCTGCGCTTGGTGCCGACGAACAGGATGGTGCCGCGCTTCTGGGCGATGGCCGAGATGAAGTTCATCGCGTCCGAGAACAGCGGAACGGTCTTCTCGAGGTTGATGATGTGGATCTTGCCGCGGGCGCCGAAGATGTACGGGGCCATCTTCGGGTTCCAGTAGCG
>CAZBDE010000442.1:0-1743 GCA_964490415.1 uncultured Pseudoxanthomonas sp.
GAGGGCTTCGTCAAGAACCGCTACGTCGGCCGCACCTTCATCATGCCGGGGCAGGGCGAGCGGGTGAAGTCGGTGCGGCGCAAGCTCAACCCGATCAACCTGGAGTTCCGCAACCGCGTGGTGCTGCTGGTCGACGACTCGATCGTGCGCGGCACCACCAGCCAGCAGATCGTGCAGATGGCGCGCGACGCCGGCGCGCGCAAGGTCTACCTGGCCAGCGCGGCGCCGCCGGTGCGACATCCGAACATCTACGGCATCGACATGCCTTCGCCGGACGAACTGATCGCCCACGGCCGCAGCATCGAGGAGATCGAGCAGCTGCTCGGCTGCGACTGGCTGATCTACCAGGACCTCGAGGACCTGGAGGCGGCGGTGCGCGAGGGCAATCCGGACCTGGCGCGTTTCGATTCCTCGTGTTTCGACGGCAGGTACGTGACCGGGATCGATCCGGGCTACTTCGAGCGCATCCAGCAGCTGCGCTCGGATGAGGCGAAGAAGAGGCGACGCGTGGCGTCCTGATGGGGCGCTGCGGCGCCGCGGTGCGATGCCTGCCGCCGCTCATGTCCCCCGGAACCGGTGAAGCCGGTTCCTCCTCCTTTACTTCCCGTCGGCAGGCATCGCATCGCGACGCTCCGGCGTGGCGGGTGGTTCGGGTCCCGGCGTGCCATGCCGGGTTGGCGGCGCGGTCGCCCGAGGCTTCGAGTTGAGATCCGGTAGCGGTACCGATTCCATGATTTCCCTGTTTGAAGCCGCTGTGCAGTGCCTGGCTGCCGCCGATCCGGCGGAGAAGGTCGCGCTGACCCATCGACACGCGATCGCCTTCGCGCGCGGAGAGCTGCAGGTTCCCCCCGATGCGCCGCCGCCGGAGCCGATCCGCATGCCCGGCCGCCCGCCGCGGCCGCGGCTGGTGCATCCGCGCGACGTGCCGCGGCGCGGGCTGGGCAGCGAAGAGGGGCGCGCCGCGTTCCTGCACGCGATCGCCCACATCGAACTCAACGCGATCGACCTGGCCTGGGACGCGGTGTACCGCTTCCGCGCCTTGCCGGATGCTTTCTATCGCGACTGGGTGCAGGTGGCCGACGACGAGGCGCGGCATTTCACGATGCTGCGCGCGCGGCTGCGGGAGTTCGGCCACGACTACGGCGACTTCGACGCGCACAACGGCCTGTGGCAGATGACCGAGAAGACCGCGCACGACGGCCTGGCGCGGATGGCGCTGGTGCCGCGGGTGCTGGAGGCGCGCGGACTGGACGTGACGCCGGGGATGATCGAGCGCCTGCGTGCGCTCGGCGACACGCGCACGGTGGAGATCCTGGAGACGATCCTGCGCGAGGAGGTGGCGCACGTGGCCGCCGGCTCGCGCTGGTACCGCTGGCATTGCGAGCGCGCCGGCGTCGAGCCGCGCGCGCGTTTCCGCGAACTGCTGCAGGAGTACGCCGGCGGCTACCTGCGTGGGCCGTTCAACATCGAGGCGCGGCTGCTGGCCGGATTCGACGAGGACGAACTGGCGTCGCTGGAGTACGTCGAAGCCGCGCAACAGGACGCCTGACCCGCCCTTCTTGTAGGAGCTCCCTTCAGGGGCGACCCGAGGTGGCTGGAACGCAGCCATATCCAAGGGCGACCCATCCGGAGGCTATGCGTCGAACGCTGTGCCTTCCACCGGCACCGGGTCGCCCCTGAAGGGAGCTCCTACAAGGGCGCGAGCGACTGCAGGTCGTAGCCGTCGGGGGTCGCCCGCAGCAC
>CAZBDE010000443.1:0-1739 GCA_964490415.1 uncultured Pseudoxanthomonas sp.
TTCTGCGTCTCGGTGCTGCCCAAGGACACCGAGTTCGGGCGCAAGCGCGAGATCGACCAGTCCAACTGCAACAAGGACTACTCCTGCGTGAAGGGCTTCTGCCCGAGCTTCGTCACCGTACACGGCGGCAAGCCGCGCAAGGGCCGCAAGGCCGACGCGGCGGCGCTGCTGGAGAACCTGCCCGAGCCGGCGTTCCGCACCGGCCTGGAACGGCCCTGGAACATCCTGATCACCGGCGTCGGCGGCACCGGCGTGGTCACCATCGGCGCGCTGCTGGGCATGGCCGGGCACCTGGAGGGCAAGGGCGCCACCGTGCTCGACCAGACCGGCCTGGCGCAGAAGGGCGGCGCCGTCACCACCCACATCCGCATCGCGCGCGCGCCGGAGGACATCCACGCCGTGCGCATCGCCGCGGGCGAGGCCGACCTGGTGCTGGGCTGCGACATGGTCGTGGTCAACGACTACTGGGCGCTGTCGAAGGTACGGCCCGAGCGCTCGGAAGTGGTGCTCAACACCTACGAGGCGATGCCGGGCACCTTCACCATGCGCCCGGACCTGCACTTCCCGGCTGCCGACATCGTCGCCGGGGTGAAGCTGGCCCTGGGCGGGCGCGAGCCGCGCCTGCTCGACGCCACCCAGCTGGCCACCGCGCTGCTGGGCGACGCGATCGCCAGCAACCTGTTCATGCTCGGCTACGCCTGGCAGCTGGGCCTGGTGCCGATCTCCTTCGCGGCGCTGATGCGCGCGGTCGAACTCAACGGCGCGGCGATCGAGATGAACCAGAAGGCCTTCGCCTGGGGCCGGCTGGCCGCGGCCGACCCGCTGGCGGTGGCCGCCGCCGCCGGCCTGGTCTCCAATCCGGCCACCGCCGACGAGCGCGTGCCCGACGGCCTGCGCCAGCTGCCGCCCGGCGACTGGGAAGGCAGCGAATGGGGCAGCACCAGCGCGCCGCGCCCGGTGCGGGCCGAGCGCGAACTGCGCGGCCTGCCCGACAGCGAGGGCATCGCCGCCGGCACCGCGTCACCGCTGGACACCGCCACCGGCGGCATCGTCGCGCTGCCGCTGGACGACCTGCGCCTGTCGCGCAGCCTCGACGAACTGGTCGCACGCCGCGAGAAGTTCCTGGCCGACTACCAGGACGCCGCCTATGCGCGCCGCTACACGGACCTGGTGGCGAAGGTGCGCACCGCCGAGAACCTGAAGGCGCCCGGCTCCACCGCGCTGGCCGAAGCGGTGGCGCGCTACGCGTTCAAGCTGATGGCCTACAAGGACGAGTACGAGGTCGCGCGCCTGTACACCAGCGGCGAGTTCCAGCGCCGCCTGCAGCAGCAGTTCGAGGGCGACTACACCCTGCGCTTCCACCTGGCCCCGCCGCTGCTGGCGAAGAAGGACGCACAGGGACGCCTGCTCAAGCGCGAGTACGGGCCGTGGGTGTTCACCGCGTTCCGCTGGCTGGCCAAGCTGAAGTTCCTGCGCGGCGGCGCCTTCGACGTGTTCGGCCGCACCGCCGAGCGGCGCACGGAGCGGCAGCTGATCGTCGACTACTTCGCCACCGTCGAGCGGCTGCTGGCCGGGCTGGACGCCGGCAACCTCGACCTGGCCGCGCAGATCGCCAGCATCCCCGAGCACATCCGCGGCTACGGCCACGTCAAGGACGCGCACCTGGAGCAGGCGAAGGCGCGCGAGGCGCAACTGCTGCAGGACTGGGACAGCCCGCTGCGGGTGGTCAGCCGCGAGGC
>CAZBDE010000444.1:0-1728 GCA_964490415.1 uncultured Pseudoxanthomonas sp.
GCTCGGCCAGCACGCCGTCGCCGGAGGCGATGTCGAGCACGTCGCCGGTCTCCAGCAGCGGCAGCGCGCTGCGCGCCAGCGCTTCCCAGGTGCGGCCGGGGGAATAGTGGCGCTCCATGTCGCCGGCGACGCTGTCGGCCCAGTTCTGGTCGGCGGCGCGCGCGGCCAGCACGGTCGGCAGGCGCTCGGCGTCCTGGCGCAGCAGCGGATCGTCGCTGCCGGTGCTCAGCGCCTGCCACAGGGCGCGCTGGGCGGGGTCGAGCGCGGCGTCGTCGAAGCGGTAGTAGGCCGACACGCCGGCGCGGCGGTCGCGTACCAGCCCGGCCTCCTTCAACCTGGCCAGGTGGGTGGACACCCGCGGCTGCGCCAGCCGGGTGATCGACGACAGCTCGGCCACGGTCAGCTCTTCCAGTTCCAGCAGGGCCAGCAGGCGCACGCGGGTGGCATCGGCGAAGACCTTCAGCCGGGTCGACCAGTCCTCGAGATCCATAAATATCTTCCTATCGCGATATAGAGATATTGTGGCGGCACGCGGCCGCGTCGGTCAAGCTGCATACGCTTGCGAATGGCGGGGTGGTTACAATTGCCGCCATTAATCGTGACCGGAGGGGTCCCCGTGGATTTCAGCTTCACCGAAGAACAACTGATGCTGCAGGACGTCGCGCGCCGCATCGCCCAGGACGTGATCGCGCCGACGGCCGAGCACTACGACCGCAGCGGCGAGTTCCCGCTGGACAACATCAAGCTGCTCGGCGAGAACGGCCTGATGGGCATCGAGGTCCCGGACCAGTACGGCGGCGCGGGCATGGACCCGGTGAGCTACGCACTGGCGATGATCGAGATCGCCGCCGGCGACGCCGCGCATTCGACCATCATGTCGGTCAACAACTCGCTGTTCTGCGCGGGCATCCTCAAGCACGGCAGCGAGGAGCAGAAGCAGACCTACGTGCGTGCCATCGCCGAAGGCCGCGAGATCGGCGCCTTCGCCCTGACCGAGCCGCAGTCCGGCTCCGACGCCACGGCGATGCGCTGCCGGGCGGTGAAGCAGGCCGATGGCAGCTACGTGATCAACGGCAAGAAGAGCTGGATCACCTCCGGGCCGGTGGCAAAGTACATCGTGCTGTTCGCGATCAGCGAACCGGAGAAGGGTGCGCGAGGGATAACCGCGTTCGTTGTAGAAACAGAGCGAGCGGGTTTCCACCGCGGCAAGACAGAGCCGAAGCTGGGTATCCGCGCCTCGGCGACCTGCGAGATCGAGTTCGCCGACTACGTGGCGCAGCCGGCCGAGGTGCTGGGCGCGGAAGGCGAGGGCTTCAAGATCGCGATGGGGGTGCTGGACTCGGGCCGCATCGGCATCGCTTCGCAGGCGGTCGGTATCGCCCGCGCCGCCTACGAGAAGACCTTGGAGTACGTGCGCGAGCGCAAGGCGTTCGGCGCGGCGATCGGCACGTTCCAGATGACCCAGGCCAAGATCGCGGACATGAAGTGCAAGCTGGACGCGTCGCTGCTGCTGACGCTGCGGGCGGCGTGGCTGAAGTCGCAGGGCAGGCCGTTCTCGGCCGAGGCGGCGATCGCCAAGCTGACCGCATCCGAGGCGGCGATGTGGATCACCCACCAGGCGGTGCAGATCCACGGCGGCATGGGCTATTCCAAGGAAATGCCGCTGGAGCGCTACTTCCGCGACGCGAAGATCACCGAGATCTACGAAGGCACCTCGGAGATCCAGCG
>CAZBDE010000445.1:0-1712 GCA_964490415.1 uncultured Pseudoxanthomonas sp.
CGGTCTTCAGCTTGCCGAGCATGGCCTTGTCCTGGACCACGAAGACCATCGTCATTGCCGGCATGTCCAGGCTCTTGATGTCGGCGTGCTTCAGCGTCAGCTTGCCGGCATCGATATCGACCTTGCGCACCTCGCCGTCGGTCATGTCGCTGGCGCCGGCCGTCGCCGCAGGCTTGTGGTGAGCGTCATCCGCCAGTGCGCCCAGCGGTGCCAGCAGCGCGATGCACAGGGCGGCGATCAGGGTCTTGGGGGTCGTGTTCATGTTCTCGATGTCCTTCATGGGTAGCGTTGGAAAGAGGTGGTGCTGCCGTCCTTGCGCACCAGCAGCACGTCGTAGGGGTCCTTGCGTGTGCCGTACGCCGGGCCGTCCATGCCGGGCGAGCCGATGGGCATGCCGGGCACGGCCAGGCCGACGGCGTCGGGCCGCTCGGCCAGCAGCCGCCGGATCTCTCTCGCGGGCACATGGCCCTCGATGGCATAGCCCTCGACCTGCGCCGTGTGGCACGAGCCCAGCCGCATCGGCATGCCCAGGCGCGAGCGTGCAGCGGTGTTGCCTACGTCGTGGACCTTCACCCGGAATCCGTCGGCTTCCAGATAGCGGATCCAGTCCTTGCAACAACCGCAGGTCGGCGCCTTCCAGACCTCCATGGCCACCGGTGCCGCCGCCACGCCGGCCGGCAGGGTCGCGGCAATCGCCGCCAGCGTCGTGAGGAAGAGTTCACGCCGGCCGGGCTTCATGACGCGCTCACCGTGATCGTGCCGACCATGCCCGCCTGGTAGTGGCCGGCGATCAGGCAGGCGAACTCGAAGCTGCCGGGCCTGTTGAAGGTCCAGACGATCTGGCCGGTCTTGCCCGGCGGCACATGGGCCATGTAGGGCTCGTCGTGTTCCATGTTGGGGAACTTGAGCATCAGTTCGGCGTGCTTCTTGTTTTCGGCCTGGGTGCCGATGACGAACTCGTGCATCTGCTTGCCGTGGTTCTTGGCCACGAAGCGCACCGTTTCGCCCAGCTTGACGGCGATGCGCTCGGGCGTGAAGCGCATGGTGTCGGCCATGCCGACCTCGACGCTGCGCTTGGCCTGCCCGGCATCGCCGGCGATGCCCCAGTCCTTCTGCTCCTTCTTCACCGGGCCGCCCTTGGCGGGGTGCTTCTCGTCGCCGTGCGCGAACGCGCGGCCGGCGCACGTGAGCAGGCTGGCTGCGGTGGCGACGATCAGGCTTCGTTTGCTGACTTGCATGGCATTTCCTTTCTGGTTGCGTGGATGAAGCTCAATGACCGGAGTGCCCGCCCGCAGGCTTGCGCACCTTGACTTCCGTGGGAATGGCGGGTTGGGCCAGCGGCGGCATCGAGCCCGTGCCTTCGGCCTTGAAGCGCGCCGGGTCGGGCAGCGCGCCGGTCCATTCGTAGGCCACCTCGCCGGGTGGATGCTGGTACCAACCGGGGTCGCTGTAGTCACCGCGCGGCTGGTCCTTGCGCACCTTGACGACGCTGAACATGCCGCCCATGCCGACCGCGCCGAAGGGGCCTTGGCCGGCCATCATCGGCGCGGTGTTGTCGGGCAGCGGCATCTCCATCTCGGTCATGTCCTTCATGCCGCGTTCGCCCATCACCATGTAGTCGGGGATCAGCTTCGTGATCTGCTTGGCCACGCCGCGGTGGTCCACGCCGATCATCGTCGGCACGTCGTGGCCCATGGCGTTCATCGTGTGGT
>CAZBDE010000446.1:0-1705 GCA_964490415.1 uncultured Pseudoxanthomonas sp.
GTTGTTCGACAGGATGCTGGCGAACAACGCGCGCGGCAGCGGCTCGCCGCTGTCCACGTGCGCGGTCATCGCCTGCACCCGCTCCCACTCCCAGCAGAAGTTCTCCATGAACTGGCTGGGCAGTTCCACCGCGTCCCACTCCACGCCGTTGATCCCGGCCACCGGCAGCTCGCCGATCGCGGTGAGCAGCTGGTGCAGGCCATGGCCCATCTCGTGGAACAGGGTGGTGACCTCGTTGTGGCTGAAGGTGGCCGGCCGGCCGTCCACGCCCTGGCCGAAGTTGCAGACCAGGTATACGAGCGGGGTCTGGACAGCCGGCGGCGTCTGCGTGCCGGCGCCATGGATGCGGCGGTTGCGGCAATCGTCCATCCACGCGCCGCCACGCTTGCCTTCGCGTGCGTACAGGTCCAGGTAGAACTGGCCGAGCAGGCGCCCGCCGGCGTCCTCGACCCGGAAGAAGCGCACGTCCCCGTGCCAGACCGGCGCGCTGTCGGGCTTCACCTTCACCCGGTACAGCGACTCGATCACGTCGAACAGGCCTGCGAGCACCTTCGGCTCGGTGAAGTACCGCTTCACTTCCTGCTCCGAATAGCTGTAACGGGCCTGCTTGAGCTTCTCGCTGGCGTAGCCCAGGTCCCAGGGCTGCAGCGCGTCCAGGCCCAGTTCGTCGCGGGCGAACGCTTCCAGTTCGGCGCGGTCGCGGCGCGCGAACGGCAGCGCACGGCCGGCCAGGTCGCGGAGGAAAGCCAGGACCTCGTCCGGCGACTGCGCCATCTTCGTCGCCAGCGAGTATTCGGCGTAGCTGGCGAAGCCCAGCAACGTGGCCTGCTCGGCACGCAGCGCGAGGATCCGGTCGATGTTGCCGCTGTTGTCCCACTCGGCCGGACCGCTTTCGGACGCGCGCAGCCCGCTGGCCCGGTACAGCGCCTCGCGCAGCGCGCGGTCGTCGGCGTAGGCCTGCACCGGCAGGTAGCTGGGCATCTGCAGGGTCAGCTTCCAGCCGGCCTTGCCGTCCTTCTCCGCGGCCGCGCGCGCGGCCGCCACCACGTCGGCCGGCAATCCCGACAGCCGCGCCTCGTCCTCCACGTACAGCGCAAACGCATCGGTCGCGTCGAGCACGTTCTGCGAGAACTTCGCCGACAGCGCCGCCAGCTCCTCCTGCACCGCCGAGTAACGCGCCTTGGCCTGGTCGTCCAGCTCCGCGCCGCCGAGGCGGAAATCGCGCAGCGCGTTCTCCACCACCTTGCGCCGCGTGGCGTCGTAGCCCGCGTACTCAGGCGATTGCGCCAGCGCCTTGTACTGCGCGAACAGCGCCAGGTTCTGGCCCAGCGCACTGCCGAAGCGGGTCACCTTGGGCAGGTTGGCGTTGTAGGCCTCGCGCAGCTCCGGCGTGTTCACCACCGCCTGCAGGTGCCCGACCTGGCCCCAGGCCCGCCACAACCGCTCGGTGGCGTCCTCCAGCGGGGTGACGAAACTGTCCCAGCCCACCGGCGCCACCGCCTCGGCCGCCTTCACCGCCGCCTCGGCCTGCGCCAGCAGCGTGTCGATGGCCGGGCCGATGTGTTCGGGGCGGATCGCCTCGAAGCGCGGCAGGCCGGAGAAATCAAGCAGCGGGTTGTCTTGCATCGGAGGGGCCGGGATCGTGGGGGTCACCGGGATAGATGCCTGCGCGGGCGGCGGAAATCAAGCGGTAAAAAGGGGACGG
>CAZBDE010000447.1:0-1701 GCA_964490415.1 uncultured Pseudoxanthomonas sp.
TGATCAACCCGGTGGCGATGGACGAGGGCCTGCGCTTCGCGATCCGCGAAGGCGGTCGCACCGTCGGCGCCGGCGTCGTCGCCAAGATCATCAAGTAATTCAGTAACTTGGGTCGCCGCCCCCTGGGCGGGCGGCGATCACCATGCGAAAAGAGGCACAGGACGTGCCTCGTGTTCGCCGGACAGGGAAGGGTCGCGTGACGTTGCGCGCGTGGCAGCCGTAAAAGGCTGTTGACGTGCATCTTTACGCGTTCTATACTTTTCCGTCTGGGCAGACCGGCTTGCTGGTCTGCCCGCGCTTTTGGGGGTCGGCAGCGCCGGCTCCCGCCCGCAGGCGGCGCCTGGCGGGCGAAAGGAACCCTGAAACCGGGGCAGGCATCCCAGAGGCCGCGCCCGTCGCTCTTTTAACGAAGGAACTCCGTCATGGCGGACCAAAAGATCCGGATTCGGCTCAAGGCGTTCGATCATCGCTTGATCGACCGTTCGGCCAGCGAGATCGTCGAAACGGCCAAGAGGACCGGCGCGCAGGTGCGTGGCCCGATCCCGCTGCCGACCAAGATCGAACGCTACACCGTTCTCGTCTCCCCGCATGCCGACAAGGATGCGCGCGACCAGTACGAGACCCGCACGCACAAGCGCGTGCTCGACATCGTCGACCCCAACGACAAGACCGTGGACGCGCTGATGAAGCTCGAGCTCGCGGCTGGCGTCGACGTCCAGATCAAGCTCGCCTGAGGACTGCCGACATGACGAAGAAGTATTCGTTGGGTCTGGTCGGCCGCAAGGCCGGCATGAGCCGCGTGTTCACCGATGATGGCCAGTCCATCCCGGTGACGCTGATCGAGGCCACCCCGAACCGCATCACCCAGATCAAGACCGTCGAAACCGATGGCTACAGCGCCATCCAGGTGGCCGCCGGAACCCGCCGCGCCGCGCTGGTCAACAAGCCGCTGGCCGGGCACTACGCCAAGGCCAAGGTCGAAGCCGGCCGTGGCCTGTGGGAGTTCCGCGTCGCCGACGACAAGCTCGGCGACTTCGCCATCGGTGGCGAGATCAAGGCCGACATCTTCGAGGTCGGCCAGATCGTCGACGTCCAGGGCGTGACCAAGGGCAAGGGCTTCCAGGGCACGATCAAGCGCCACAACTTCACCATGGGCGACGCCACCCACGGCAACTCGCTGTCGCATCGCTCGCCGGGTTCGATCGGCCAGCGGCAGACGCCGGGCCGCGTGTTCCCGGGCAAGAAGATGTCCGGCCACATGGGCGCCGAAGTCCAGAGCGCGCAGAACCTCGAAGTGGTGCGCGTCGATGCCGAGCGCGGCCTGATCGCCGTCCGCGGCGCCGTCCCGGGTGCCCCGGGTGGCGACGTGGTCGTGCGCCCGGCGAGCAAGGCGTAAGGAGAATCACGATGGAACTCACCATTACGGGTAGCGCCAGCACCCTGTCGGTTTCCGACGAAGTGTTCGGCCGCGATTTCAGCGAGGACCTGGTCCACCAGGTCGTGGTCGCCTACCGCAACGCCGGTCGCGCCGGCACCAAGGCGCAGAAGACCCGCGCCGAGGTCAACGGCACCACCAAGAAGTCGAAGAAGCAGAAGGGCGGCGGCGCGCGTCATGGCGCGCTGACGGCCCCGATCTTCGTCGGCGGCGGCGTGACCTTCGCGGCCAAGCCGCGCAGCTTCGCGCAGAAGGTCAACCGCAAG
>CAZBDE010000448.1:0-1698 GCA_964490415.1 uncultured Pseudoxanthomonas sp.
TCAGCGCCTGCAAGCCTGGGGGTGTTCTCACGGGGGTCCGGGGAGTCGTGGCCGCGGGGGAGGCGCGGCCGGGGATGCGGGATTTTCGCATCTCCGGTCCGCCGCGGCCATCGCGGCCCGCGTCGCCGCCGCGCGGACCCGGCCCGGGGGCGGGTCCACGCGGCGCGGCCCGCTGGCGGGGCGAGGACCGCCGGGCACGACGAAAGGCGGCGGGAATCCTTTCCCGCCGCCCGTTTCGCACTCGGTCGATCAGTTCTTCTTGCCGGCCTGCGGGATGTTGACCTTGTCGATCCCGTGGATGATGCCGTTGCTGGACTCGATGTCCTGCGTGGTCACGTTGGCGCCATCGATGCTCAGGTTGCCGCGCGACAGCTGGATCGGGGCGTTCTGCCCGTTCACCGTGCGTGCCGACTCCCACTTGCCGACGTCCATCGCATTCCGGCGGCCCTTCACGACGTGGTAGTTGACGAGCGCGGCCAGTTCCTCCTTGTTGCCGGGCTGGAACAGCTGGTCGAGCCTGCCGGCGGGGAGCCTGTCGAACGCTTCGTCGGTGGGTGCGAACACCGTCAGCGGGCCGGCGCCGGCGAACATGTCGGTGAGCCCGGCCTTGTCGACGGCGCTGGAGAAGGTCTTGAAGGTGCCCTTCCGGGTGAAGGTGGACAGGATGTCCTGCTGCGGAACGGAGGGGTTCTGTGCGGAATCTTTGCGTTGGGTTTCCATGGGCATATTCCTATCTCATTTCAGGATCGCATCGCGACCGATGATCGCTTCGCGGATCGGGCAAGTGGCCGAGGCCGTAGCCCGTCTCGGGGAGGCGGGCGTGGACTCAATGCGGGAAATGGGATGGGTTGCGCGGCAGAGGGGCCGATACGGTGTTGCACCGTAGCCGTGGCACGATGGTCCCTCCACGGTTACGGCACCGTGAGGACGCCGTGCGGAAAGACGCAGGAATCGCTTCGGAATGGAGCGCAACGCGCGGATAGCGGCTACTTTCCGGCGGCGCGCCAGCCCGGTTTCGCGAGCAGTCCCCGAGTCCGGGGCGCGCCGGTCTGCACCGTGTCCTGGAACGCTTCCGGTTGCCGCGACCGCCGCTCTACGCGGCGTAATGCAGCGTCGCCAGCACCAGCACCAGGTAGCGCCCGGTCTTGGCTACCGCCACCAGCGGCAGGAATACGCGCAGCGGCTCGCGCATGATCCCCGCGGCGAGGGTCAACGGGTCGCCGATCACCGGCATCCAGCTCAGCAGCAGCGACCAGCGGCCGTAGCGCCGGTACCAGTCCTGCGCGCGATCCAGCGCCTCGGGCTTCACCGGGAACCAGCGCCGGTCGCGGTAGTGGACGATGCCGCGGCCCAGCCACCAGTTCAGCAGCGCGCCGAGCACGTTGCCGGCGCTGGCCACCAGCAGCAGCCACCACGGCGGGTGGCCGGCCAGCAGCAGCCCGACCAGCACCGCCTCGGACTGTGCCGGCAGCAGGGTGGCCGCCAGGAAGGCGGCCAGGAACAGGCCGGCATAGGCCATGGCGGGCGGAGGCGGCGGGCCTCAGCCCGCCTGCGGTTCCGGCGCGCCTTCCGCGTCGGCCTCGATCGCACCGGCGCGGTCGTGGCTGTGGTCGCGGGCCAGGTACAGGTACACCGCCGGCAGGACGAACAGGGTGAACGCGGTGCCGATGGTCATGCCCGAGGCGATGGTCATGCCCA
>CAZBDE010000449.1:0-1691 GCA_964490415.1 uncultured Pseudoxanthomonas sp.
AGACGCGACGCTTCTTCGGCGGACGGCACCCGTTGTGCGGGATCGGCGTCACGTCGATGATGTTGGTGATCTTGTAGCCCACGTTGTTGAGCGAGCGGACGGCCGACTCGCGGCCCGGGCCCGGGCCCTTGATGCGGACTTCAAGCGACTTCACACCGTAGTCGAGCGCGGCCTTGCCGGCCTTCTCGGCGGCCACCTGGGCGGCGAACGGGGTCGACTTGCGCGAACCGCGGAAACCCGCGCCGCCGGAAGTCGCCCACGACAGCGCGTTGCCCTGGCGGTCGGTGATGGTCACGATGGTGTTGTTGAAAGAAGCGTGCACATGCGCGATGCCGTCGGTGACGACGCGCTTGATCTTCTTCTTGGTCTTGGATGCTGCCGGCTTAGCCATGTCGGTATCCCTTACTTCCTGATCGCCTTGCGCGGACCCTTGCGGGTGCGGGCGTTGGTGCGGGTGCGCTGGCCGCGCAGGGGCAGGCCACGGCGATGACGCAGGCCGCGGTAGCAGCCCAGGTCCATCAGCCGCTTGATGGCGATGCCGACCTCGCGACGCAGGTCGCCTTCGACCACGTACTTGCCGATTTCGGCGCGCAGGCGCTCGACTTCCGGCTCGGACAGGTCACGGATCTTGGTGGTGGAAGCCACGCCAGCGGCCTCGCACACCTTCTTCGACCGGGTGCGGCCGATGCCAAAAATGCTCTGCAAACCGACCCAGGCGTGCTTCTGGGTGGGCAGGTTGACGCCTGCAATACGCGCCATGACGCGATCTCCAAACTTGAGGGTCGGCACGTGCCCAGGGCGCGCCCGACAGGATGGTTCAAAAGTGAACTGCGAATTCTATCAATGTCCCGGATTACTTGGAAGCCCATGGCCCGAAGGCCGTGGACCCGGCATGGGGAGTGTGCCCATGCTCCGGCGCCGGACTCTGCTGACCCCCCGGTTGCCCGGTTGGCCGGCCGCGCTACTCCAGCGCGGCACCGCATCGTCTCACCCGCGCGCGAGACGTCGCACGGGCCGCCCATTTTGGTCTACCCGGCCGTTGGCCGGATTCGGCGGAATGGGTCCGCCGGAGGTATTCATGGATCAGCCCCGGGCCAGGCCGCCGCCGCGGGAACCGCCCTTGAGGTTGGCCTTCTTCAGCAGGCTCTCGTACTGGTGCGACATCAGGTGGGCCTGGATCTGGGCGATGAAGTCCATCACCACGACCACCACGATCAGCAGCGAGGTGCCGCCGAAGTAGAACGACGTCTGCAACTGGGTACGCATCACTTCCGGCAGCAGGCAGACGAGCACCAGGTAGGCGGCGCCGGCGGCGGTCAGCCGGGTCAGCACGCCGTCGATGTAGTCGGCCGTGGCCTTGCCGGGGCGGATGCCCGGGATCAGCGCGCCGGACTTCTTCAGGTTGTCCGCGGTTTCCTGCGAGTTGAACACCAGCGCGGTGTAGAAGAACGCGAACCCGGTGATCAGCCCGGCGAACACGATCATGTGCAGCGGCTCGCCCGGGGCCAGCGCGTTGGAGAAGCGCTGCAGCCAGGTGGCCGAGGTGGCCTGGCCGGACCACATGCTCAGCGTGGCCGGGAACGCGAGGATGCTGGAGGCGAAGATCGCGGGGATCACGCCGGACATGTTGAGCTTGAGCGGCAGGAACGAGGTCTGGTTCATGTACGCGTTGCGACCGCCCTGGCGGCGCG
>CAZBDE010000450.1:0-1687 GCA_964490415.1 uncultured Pseudoxanthomonas sp.
TGGCCAGCCGCTCGGCCAGGCGGCGCGAAGGCCGGCGCTCGTCGGACTCGATCTTGCGGATCGAGAACACCGAGACGCTGACGCGCTGCGCCAGCGCCTCCTGCGTCAGGTCCAGCGCCTTGCGCCGGCGGCGCAGCCAGTAGCCGAAGGAAGGGGTTCGGTCCTGCACCGGCCCACTCTAGCAACTTGTCCCACTTTTTGTCCCACTCGGCGACCCCTCTTCGATGGACATCCGGCGCTCAATGAGGCCTCACCACCCCACCCCCTCAGGAGATCCAGCATGTCTGCCGTTCTGTCCCCCACCACCACCCCCACGCCCGACCTGGCCGCCGTCAAGACGCGCCAACAGGCCGCCTGGTCCACCGGCAACTACGCGGTCGTCGGCACCACCTTGCAGATCGTCGGCGAACAGCTGTGCGAAGCGCTGGACCTGCGCGCGGGCTGGCGTGTGCTCGACGTCGCCGCCGGCAACGGCAACGCCACGCTGGCCGCGGCGCGCCGCGGCTGCGTGGTGACCTCCACCGACTACGTGCCTTCGCTGCTCGAAGCAGGGAAACTGCGTGCGCAAGCCGAGGGCCATGAGATCGCGTTCCAGGAAGCCGATGCCGAGAAGCTGCCTTTTGCCGACGCCGGCTTCGACGCGGTGCTGTCCACCTTCGGCGTGATGTTCACGCCCGACCAGGAGCAGGCGGCCAAGGAGATGCTGCGCGTGTGCCGTCCCGGCGGCAAGATCGGCCTGGCCAACTGGACGCCGGAAAGTTTCATCGGCCAGCTGTTCAAGACCATCGGCAAATACGTGCCGCCGGCACCGGGGCTGAAGTCGCCGGCGCTGTGGGGCACGCAGCCGCGCCTGCAGGAGCTGTTCGGCGCCGGCGCGCGCGCGCTGCACATCCACAGCCGCGAATTCGTGTTCCGCTACCGCTCGCCGGAGCACTGGATCGAGGTCTTCCGCACCTATTACGGGCCGACGAACAAGACCTTCGCGGCGCTGGACGCCAACGGCCAGGCCGCGCTGCACCAGGACCTGCTGGCGTTGATGGCGGCGCGCAACCGCTCGGGCGATGCCACGCTGGTGCTGCCCAGCGAATACCTCGAAGTGGTGATCGAGCGCACATGACCGACACCTGGTTCCGCGAGATCGATGCCGGCCCGGGCGTGGTCTGCGTGCACTGCAACGCCAGCAGCAGCGCGCAGTGGCGCGGACTGATGGACCGGCTGGCACCGCGCTTCCACGTGCTGGCCGGCGACAGCCACGGCGCCGGTCGCGGGCCGGCCTGGCCCGCCGGGCGCACGCTGTGCCTGCCCGACGAGGTGGCGCTGCTGCAGCCGCTGCGCTCGCGTGCCGGCGAGCCGCAGGCGCTGGTCGGCCATTCATACGGCGGCGCGGTGGCGCTGCTGGCTGCACTGCAGCGCCCACCGCGCGCGCTGGTGCTGTACGAGCCCACCTTGTTCGCGCTGCTGGACGCAGAGGCGCCACCGCCGAACGAGGCCGAGGGCATCCGCCGGACCGTGGCCGACGCCGCAGCCCACCTGGCGCGCGGCGACCGCGGCGCGGCGGCCGAGCGCTTCATCGACTTCTGGATGGGCGACGGCAGCTGGAGCCGCACGCCCGAGAACCGGGGCGCGCCGATAGAAGACGCCATCGTGAATGTGCAGGGCTGGGGCACGGCGCTGTTCACGCAGCCCA
>CAZBDE010000451.1:0-1683 GCA_964490415.1 uncultured Pseudoxanthomonas sp.
GGTGACGAAGACCACCTGGGCGACATGGACTTCAAGGTGGCCGGTACCGAGAACGGCGTGTCCGCGCTGCAGATGGACATCAAGATCGAAGGCATCACCGAAGAGATCATGAAGCAGGCGCTGTCGCAGGCGAAGGCCGGCCGGCTGCACATCCTGGGCGAGATGGCCCAGGCGATGAGCTCGCCGCGCCAGGAGCTTAGCGAGTTCGCGCCGCGCCTGATCACCATCAAGATCCACCCCGACAAGATCCGCGAAGTGATCGGCAAGGGCGGCTCGGTGATCCAGGCCATCACCAAGGAAACCGGCACCCAGATCGACATCCAGGACGACGGCACGATCACGATCGCTTCGGTCAACGGCGTCGCCGGCCAGGCCGCCAAGGCGCGCATCGAGCAGATCACGTCCGACGTCGAGCCGGGCCGCATCTACGAGGGCAAGGTCGCCAAGATCATGGACTTCGGTGCGTTCGTCACCATCCTGCCGGGCAAGGACGGCCTGGTGCACGTGTCGCAGATCTCCAACGACCGCGTCGAGAAGGTCGGCGATGCGCTGAAGGAAGGCGACCTGGTCAAGGTCAAGGTGCTGGAAGTCGACAAGCAGGGCCGCATCCGCCTGTCGATCAAGGCCGTGGAAGAAGGCGAGGGCGTGACGGAGTAATCCGCGCCCGCATCGCCGCGCCACAGAAAGAGCGGGCTTCGGCCCGCTCTTTTTTTTGTCAGGCGGCTTCGAGCGTCCTGAGGCCGGCCGGGTCGAGGATCTCGACGCGATAGGTGCCGGGCAGGGCGATCAGGCCGCGCGTGCGCAGCGCGGTGAGGCAGCGGCTGACCGTTTCCACGGTCAGGCCCAGGTGGTCGGCGATGTCGGCGCGCGGCATCGGCAGGGCGCAGGTGGGGCCGGGTGCGCCGGCGCGGGCCTGCCGGGAGGCGAGCTTGAGCAGGAAGTCGGCCACGCGTTCGGTCGGGGTCATCCGTGCCAGCGACATCATCTGCTCGCGGGCCGAATCCAGTTCGACGCAGGCGCGCTCGAGCAGCTTGCCCTGCAGGTGCGGGTAGCGCGCGCCCAGGCGCTGCATGGCGTCCACGCGGAAGCGGCACAGTTCGGTATCGGCCAGGGCCTCGATGTCGTGCTGGTGGACGGCCGCGCCGCTCAGCCCGACGAAGTCGCCGGTCATGGCGAAGCCCGCGACCTGGCGGCGGCCGTCGGCGGAGAAGCGCACCAGGCGCAGGGCGCCGCGGGTGACGGTGAAGACGTGCCTGCGCGGCTCTCCCTGGCGGGCGAGCACGGCGCCCGGCGCCAGTACCTGCACGCTGGCGGCCGCCTCCAGGGCGTGCGTCTCCTCGGTCGAGAGCGCCGAGCAGACCGCCAGGTGGCGGACCTGGCAGTGCAGGCACGGCCCGATCGGGCCGGCGTCCTCCGGCGGCGGGGTCAGGCAGGGGCTGTCGAACGGGGGCCAGGACATGCGTCGCGCCGGGTTTTTTCGATGCGCACATGATACCGGGGCGGAGCGCGACGGGCGTCACGGCGCGCTGCCGGGGCCGTGGCGCGGCAAGGTAGAATTGCCCCCTTGCCGCGTACCGCAGGAGTTTTCCGCTTGATCAGGCCCCGCACCCCGCCCGGCGTCATGGAGCTGCTGCCGCGCGAGCAGATCGCGTTCCAGCGCATGCTCGACGTCATCCGCCGCAA
>CAZBDE010000452.1:0-1670 GCA_964490415.1 uncultured Pseudoxanthomonas sp.
TCAACTACCAGTCGATCGGCTCCGGCGGCGGCATCGCCCAGATCAAGGCCGGCACGGTCGACTTCGGCTCCACCGACAAGCCGCTGCCCAGCGACGAACTGGCCGCCGCGGGCCTGGGCCAGTTCCCCTCGGCCATCGGCGGGGTGGTGCCGGTGTTCAACCTGGACGGCGTGCAGCCGGGCGCGCTGCGCCTGACCGGCCCGCTGCTGGCCGATATCTTCCAGGGCAAGATCGCCAGGTGGAACGATCCGGCGATCGCCGCGGCGAACCCGGGCGTGGCGCTGCCCGACGAGAAGATCACCATCGTCCACCGCTCCGACGGCTCGGGCACCACCTTCAACTTCAGCAACTACCTGTCCAAGGTCAGCCCCGACTGGAAGGCCAGGGTCGGCGAAGGCACCTCGCTGCAGTGGCCGGGCGGCGTCGGCGGCAAGGGCAACGAAGGCGTCGCCGCGTACGTGAAGCAGATCAAGGGCGGCATCGGCTACGTCGAGCTGGCCTACGCGCTGCAGAACGCGATGCCCTACGCCTCGCTGCAGAACGCGGCCGGCCAGTGGGTGCAGCCGAACGCGGAGAGCTTCGCCGCCGCCGCGGCCAGCGCCGACTGGGCCAATGCGCAGGACTTCAACCTGGTGATCACCGATGCGCCGGGCGAGCAGGCCTGGCCGATCACCGCGACCAATTTCATGCTGATGCACAAGCAGCCGAAGGATCCGGCGCGCAGCCAGGCCACGCGCGAGTTCTTCAAGTGGGCCTTCGAGCAGGGCCAGCCGCAGGCGGAGGCGCTGCACTACGTGCCGCTGCCGCCGGAGCTGGTGCGGCAGATCGAGGCCTACTGGGCGCAGGAATTCCAGTAACGGAAGCGGTTCACCGGAGCCGGCGACCTGCCCCCCTCCCAGGGCCGCCGGCTCCACCTTTCCGCGCACCAGGCCAACCCACGACGCGATGAACACCACCACCCTCCAAGCCCTCCCCGCCCCTGCCGGCCGCGACCTGCGCGACGCCCGCGCAGACCGGCTGTTCCGCTGGGCGCTGGTCGCCTGCGTGGCCTTCGTGCTGGTCGCCCTGGCCGGCGCGGCGCTGTCGATGCTGTGGGGCGGGCGCGAGGCCCTGCAGGTGCAGGGCCTGAGCTTCTTCTATTCGGCCGAATGGAACCCGGTGGAGAACAAGTTCGGCGCGCTGGCGCCGATCTACGGCACCCTGGTCACCGCGCTGATCGCGATGCTGATCGCGGTGCCGGTGAGCTTCGGCATCGCCTTCTTCCTGACCGAGGTCGCGCCGCGCTGGCTGCGCGGGCCGGTCGGCACCGCGATCGAGCTGCTCGCCGGCATCCCCTCGATCATCTATGGCATGTGGGGCCTGTTCGTGCTGGTGCCGGTGATGACCACGCACGTCACCCCCTGGCTCAACGACCACCTGGGCACGCTGCCGCTGATCGGGCCGCTGTTCCAGGGCCCGCCGCTGGGCATCGGCATGCTCACCGCCGGCTTCGTGCTGGCGATCATGGTCATTCCGTTCATCTCCTCGGTGATGCGCGAGGTGTTCCTGACCGTGCCCACGCGGCTGAAGGAATCGGCCTATGCGCTGGGCTCCACCAAGTGGGAGGTGAGCTGGGACATCGTCCTGCCCTACACCCGCTCGGCGGTGATCGGCGGCATCTTCCTCGGCCT
>CAZBDE010000453.1:0-1669 GCA_964490415.1 uncultured Pseudoxanthomonas sp.
GCGGCCATCAGCCGGATCTGCCGGTTCAGGCCCTGCTCCAGCACGATGCGGAAACCGAACTTGCCGATCCGCGCGGTCCGGCACGGCAGCGTCATCTGCCCGTGGATGCGCACCCCGCGCGCCATGCCGCGCAGGAACTCGTCGGTGACCGGCTTGTTCACCGCCACCAGGTATTCCTTCTGGTGGCGGTTCTCCGCGCGCAGGACCTGGTTGACGATGTCGCCGTTGCTGGTCAGCAGGATCAGCCCTTCCGAATCCTTGTCCAGCCGGCCGATCGGGAAGATGCGCTGCTCGTGGCCGACGAAGTCGACGATGTTGTCCTTCACCGACGACTCGGTGGTGCAGGTGATCCCGACCGGCTTGTTCAACGCGATGTAGACGTGGCGGCGCTTGCCGGCCCTGGCCACGCGCAGCTTCAGCGGCTGGCCGTCGACCAGCACCATGTCGCCCTCGCCCACCACCGCGCCCATGCCGGCCGGCTGGCCGTTGACGGTGACGCGCTTTCCCGCAATCAGGCGGTCGGCCTCGCGGCGCGAACAGAAGCCGGTTTCGGCGATGTGCTTGTTGAGGCGGACGGGCTCGGTCATGGCGCGATTATCCGCGACCCGGCCCGGCCCGTGGGACACCCCGGCATGGCGACCCGGGGACGCCTGGACACGGTGCGTTGGAGGTCGCGCTTTCCGGCGGGATCGGGTCGCCCCTGAAAGGGGCTCCTACAGAGGCGGCCGGACGGGTCAGGCGTGGGGCTTCGGCGGGCCCTTGCGGTGCGGCCTGGCCGGCGGCTTGCCGGACTTGCGCGGGTGCGCGCCGTGCGGACGGTCGCCCTGGCTGCGGAACGGGCCCTTCCTGGGCGCGTGCTCCGACGGCGCATGGCTGCCGTCCCAGCGGCTGATCCGCAGCTGCTGGCCGACCACCCAGGCCTTCTGCAGGTGCGACATGATCTCCGGCGGCATGCCCTCGGGCAGGTCCAGGATCGAATGGTCGTCGTGGATGTCGATACGGCCGATGTAGCGGCTTTCCAGCCCGGCCTCGTTGGCGATGGCGCCGACGATGTTCCCCGGCTTCACCCCGTGCGCGTGGCCGACCTCGACCCGATACGTTTCCATGCCCGGGTCCGGCGCGGCGCGCGGCGGCTTGGGTGCACGCGGCGGGCGCGCGGCGTACTCGGCTTCATGGCTGCGCGGCGGGCGCGCGGCATACTCGGCGTCGTGGCCGCGCGGCGCACGCGCGCCCGGCCCGTCGCCCTGCGCCCCCTCGAACGCACGCGGCGCAGCGCCCCTGTCCTGGCCCTGCGCGGCGAACCCCTCGCGCGCGGCGCGCGGCGCGCGCTCGCCACGGCCGTCCTCGCGCGGCTCGCGCTCGAAGCGCGGCGTGCGCGGCGGCGGATCCCTGGCCTCCAGCAACAGCGGCGTATCGCCCTGCAGCAGCCGCGCCAGCGCGGTGGCGACCTCGGTGGTGGTGACGTCGTGCTCGCCGGCGTAGCGCTCGACCAGCTCGCGGTACGGATCCAGCCCGCCGGCTTCCAGCGCGCCGGAGATCTTCTCGAAGAACTTCGCCACGCGGCGGTCGTTCACCGCCTCCACGCTGGGCAGGCGCATCTCCTCGATCGGCTGCCGGGTGGCGCGCTCGATCGCGCGCAGCATGCCCTTCTCGCGCGGGGTGACGAACA
>CAZBDE010000454.1:0-1668 GCA_964490415.1 uncultured Pseudoxanthomonas sp.
CCGGACTGGCGGCGTTTGGCGCCGCACCGCTGGCAGCGGAAGGAGCAGATCGGTCTGCCAGGGTGACGCGGCTCAGCACCGGCACCGGCGGCATGGACTGCGGCGCCATCGGCATCGGCGGCTGGCCCGGCGGCATACCCGTCGCCGCAGGGCGGCCTGAGGTTGGCAGCGGTGGCGGTGGCAAGTTGGTTGCGGGCGGTGCGGCAACAAATGCTGGCGCGGCGGCAGCCGGTGCTGGTGCAGCGGCCGGCGCTGCTTGCGCTGCGGAACTCAGGCGTTGCTCCAGCTCGGCAAAGCGCTTCATCGTCTGCGCCTCGAAGGCCTGACGGTCCTTGTTCAGCCGGCCTTGCTCCTCGCGCTCGCTTTCGTACTGGGCCAGTTTGTTGCCGGCCGTGCCGACCCACTGGTCCACCGGGTTGACCTGCTGGCCCGGCGGCATGACGCCGATGTGGGTCACCGATGCCGGCGTGGACGCCGATGCCTTGGCGGCGGCGGCCGGCTTGGCGTTGTCCGTGGAGGCGAAGATCATCCACAGCAGGCCGACGCCGCCCGCCAGGATGGCCAACAACAGTGCGTACTGGCGCTGCCGCGGCGACAGGCGCTCTCCCAGGCCCCTGAGCTTGGCGGAAGGATTGCCGAATGATCCGCTCACGGCTGGCCTCCGCGCCGGATGACGAACACCTGGGTGGTCTCGCCGGGCCGCAGGTTGTGGTTCTCGACCGCCACGCCGAGCACCTGGCCGCCTTCCTTGCTGTCGGGGCGGTCGAACTCCTGTTCCGACAGCACCATCACCGCCTGCCCGATGTTCTTCAACAGGTACTTCTCGCCCACCAGGCCGCGTCCCTCGTAGCGTCCCAGCAGCGCGAAGCGGGTCTCGGCCCAGAGCTGCATCGGCTGATGCACCTCATCGACGCGGATGTCCGGAGGCACACGGTCCGAGGCCATCGCCACCAGCAGGGCCTTCATCGTGCGGATGTGGTGGGCGGACGGGCCCGGCGGACCGAACCCGCCTTGGGGACTTGTGGCGAGGCTCGCCGGCGGGGTGCGCTGCGACCGGTCGCGGATGACGATGGTGTCGGCCGGTGTGTCCGCGCGGCGCAGCACCAGCGTGTAGGTGGCGTGCGCAGACGAGACGAACAGGTTCACCGGCTTCGGCGAGTCGCCGACCGGGCGGATGTAGATCTCGCCCTTGTCGCGGTCGCACTCGAGCACGACCTCTCCGCCGGGGTTTGCGGCCGGGGAGACGATGCCGGCGGTCGTGCCGGCGGCTCCGCCAGCACCGCAGCTGCTCGAATGGATGTTGCCGAATACGTCGGTGATCGGCGCGCCCTCGATGCGGATGCGCGTCGGCTCCTTGATCGACAGGATCGCCTCGATCGCCACGCCGTCGCGGGCGTCGAGCACCTGCAGCGCCAGGGCCGGCAGGGCCGGGGCGGACACCAGGGCGATGCACACCGCGCGACCTGCAATACCTCTACGGAGCCACATGCGCCATCTCCTTGAAGGTCCTGAGGTGCATGCGCCCGCCGCCGTAGCCGAACTCGACCTGGTAGGCCTTCAGGTCGTTGGCGGTTTCCAGGCCATTGACCAATGTGCGCAGTCGGCCGCGCACCACCACCGATTGCGTGTCCTCGCTGGGCACCAGCTGCTGCGGCAGGAAGAAGGTGC
>CAZBDE010000455.1:0-1664 GCA_964490415.1 uncultured Pseudoxanthomonas sp.
CAGGTTTGTGGCAGCCATGGCTGGCGGGTGCATGCATGGGTGTTGATGGGCAATCATTTCCACCTGCTGTTGGAAACGCCGGAAGCCAACTTGTCCTCCGGAATGCGGGTGCTGATGGGGACTTTCAGCCAGGCCTGGAACAACCGCCATCAGCGCCGGGGACATGTTTTCCAAGGGCGTTACAAGTCGGTTCCGGTGGCGGGCGGGCGGGCAGCCGACGCGCATTATTTCAAGGCCGTGGCGGATTACATTCATCTCAATCCGGCCCGTGCGGGACTGGCCGGAGGTGCCGCAGGGAAACTGGCAACCTATCCGTGGAGCAGCCTGCGGCATTACACCAAAGGCGAACCGCCCGCATGGCTGGCTCTCACCCGCGTGCTGGATGCCTTCAAGCTCAGTCACGACCGCCGGGGCCGAAGCGCTTACGTGACATGGTTGGAAAAACGAGCTGCCAGCGATGGCGGCAGGATTGACGAGGAATCGATGGCGGCCCTGCGCCGCGGTTGGTATCTGGGAGAGGATCGTTTCAGGGACAAGCTGTTGGGGCTGATGGACCAGGTGAAATCGAAGGTCCGCAAAAAGAACAGCGATGCGGGAGGAGCCGTCCGGGCGCATGATGAGAGCGAGGCGGAGCGGATCATCCAGGCCGTGGGCGCGGGTCTCGGCATGTCCACCGCGCGGGATGAGCTGATGTTGCTGAGAAAGGGAGACCGCCGCAAAGTGATCTGCGCCGCAATCGCCAGAAGCCATACCGCGGTTGGCAACGACTGGCTTGCCGAACGCCTGGCGATGGGTCACGGTTCCTACGTGAGCAGCCTTGTCATCCGGATCCGCCGGGACAAAAAAGAGCAGAAGACCTTGAAAAAGTATGAGAAAATATGGAAAATCTAGGACTGACCCTGTTGATTAATTCCAAATAATTTCACAGATATGGCGCTTCGATTTCACATTGGAATAATGGCGGGGATCTGCTGGAATGCAGCAACTCTCGCGGATGAATTACCAATAGATCGTTTTGATCGCTTCCAAAAATCATATAATGAACTAGAGATTGGTATTCCAGAATTTCCGGGCGTGGAGGAACGTGGGATCATGGTCAAATGTGATGAGATGCTGATTCCCGCTATTCGTTTGGAATCATGGGCAAAATCTCTTACTCCAAAAAATGAAAAGGAGCGTGAGATTGCCTGGATGAGGGTTTTTAGCAAAAAAGAATCCATCAGGTATATCGCGATAAGGTCGTTAGCGCACGAAATTGATTTGACTCGGACTGATTTAGGAAATCAGATTTCGTTTTTTGATGCCATGAATTCCATCGATAGCGAACGCTTTAAGTCGCTAGTTTCCTTACTCAAGGCTAAATACCAAGAAGGCCAAAAAGCAGCATCAAAAACGGATTTGGATTCGAGAAAGAAAGTAGAATTTTCCACACAAGCTCAGATTGGCAGTGCGTTTGATTGATATTACATATTTTTTTGCATTTATTCTGGGTTCCGAGGGCGGATATCAGGACGGGGTAGGGCCTCGGTCCGGTAGGGACCTGTCCCAGCGGATATCACTGGGTAAAAGCTGAAAGGCTGAAAATCTGATTGGGGTAGTCCTCTCGGATTAACATGAAACAAAATGAACGAAATCGATGAAAGCGCCGGGATAAACCGGCTTGG
>CAZBDE010000456.1:0-1628 GCA_964490415.1 uncultured Pseudoxanthomonas sp.
TCCACCCTGTACCACGCGATCCAGCACCCGGTGGCGAAGGGCCGGCTCAAGGTGTTCGACCACTGCGCGATCTACGTGCTGATCGCCGGCAGCTACACCCCGTTCACCCTCATCGCCCTGCGCGGCCCCTGGGGCTGGGGGCTGTTCGCGGCGATCTGGACCATCGCCCTGGCCGGCGTGGTGTTCAAGCTGTTCTACACCGGTCGTTTCCCGCGCCTGTCCACCGCGCTGTACATCGCCATGGGCTGGCTGGTGGTGGTGGCGTTGAAGCCGATGCTCGACTCGATCGATGCCTGGACCCTGGGCTGGCTGCTGGCCGGCGGCGTGTTCTACACGCTGGGCACCTACTTCTACCACCGCGAATCGATCCCCTATTCGCACGCGATCTGGCACCTGTTCGTGATCGCCGGCAGCGTCTGCCATTTCGTCGCGGTGAGCGCGCAGGTGCTTGGTCCGCGCCTGCAGCACGGCTGAACGGACGCGCCGGCAGCGCAAAGAAGGCGTGAAGGCACGCGGCATGCGTTCGCGTGGCGTGCACGGTCGCTGCCGATACTGGCGGCATGAGTTCCAACCCTCCGGCGCCCGGTTCGCCACGCCCCCGCTTCGCGCTGGAGCGCTGGCGGCCTTCACGCCGCGCCGGGATCGTCCTGGCGCTACTGGCCACGCTGCTGCTCATCCTGTGGCTGCTGTGGGACTGGAACTGGTTCAAGGGTCCGCTGCAGCGCGCGGTGTCCTCGGCCACAGGCCGCGAGTTCGCCATCGACGGCGACCTGGACGTGGACCTGGGCCGCACCATCACCGTTTCCGCCGACCGCCTGCGCCTGGGCGACGCGGCCTGGTCGAAGCGTCCGCAGATGGGCAGCGCCGAGCGCGTGGAGATCGACCTGGCGCCCTGGCCGCTGCTGGCCCTGCGCCTGCACATGAAGGAAGTCCGCGCGACGAAGCCGGACCTGTGGCTGCAGACCGCGCCCGAAGGCCCGGGCGGCAACTGGGTCTTCGGCGACGGTAGCGCGAAGGAGGACGACGGGGAGCCGCGCTGGCGCCTGGACCGGCTGTGGCTGGACGACGGCCGCCTGCGCTTCACCGATGCGGCGGAGAAGACCGACATCGACATCGACCTGGCCAGCGTCGCGCCCGCCGACGGCGCCGCGCGCGACACGGGCGCGCCGGTCGCCATCGCCGGCAAGGGCCATTGGCGCGGCGCCGCGTTCAGGCTCGAAGGCCGGGCCGCCTCGCCGCTGGCCCTGGCCGAGACCGGTACGCCCTACCGCATCGACCTGGATGCCCGTGCCGGCGCCACCCGCGCCCGCGCGCAAGGCACGCTGACCAACCCGTTCCGCTTCCAGACCTTCGACCTGCGCATGGCGCTGTCGGGAAGCGACCTGGAAGACCTGTACCCGCTGCTCGGCCTGGCCCTGCCGCCCTCGCCGCCGTACACGCTGGACGGACGCCTGCGCCGCAACGGCGACCTGTGGCGCTACGACGGCTTCAGCGGCAAGGTCGGCGACAGCGACCTGGGCGGCGACGTGCAGGTCGACGTCTCCGGCGCGCGGCCGATGTTCCGCGCGCAGCTGCTGTCGAAGAAGCTGGACTTCGACGACCTCGCCGGTTTCATCGGCGCCCCGCCC
>CAZBDE010000457.1:0-1624 GCA_964490415.1 uncultured Pseudoxanthomonas sp.
TGTAATCAAACCGACAAAACAACTTCACACGTAGTGATCACCGGCATCGACTCGACCAAACGGCCGGGCGATGATTTCTTCACCTACGTGAACGGCATCTGGTACGACACCGCACAGATACCTGCGAGTCAAACCGGAGTAGGTTCGTATTCATTTCTGAACTTCCCGCAACGCATGCGCCTTCGCGCAATCCTCGACAGTGTTTCACAAAGCAGCAACGAAGCCGGAAGCCTCGAGCAGAAGGTGGGTGATTTTTATGCTTCCGGGATGGACACGGCTGCCATCAATACCCTTGGTTATGAACCCATCAGGCCGGTGCTGGAGCGCATCGATGCGATAAAAGACATTAGTTCATTATTGAAAGTAGTCTGCGAAGAGCAAAAAGCAGGCGATGCCTCCATCCTCGGCTTTTATGTTGGGCCTGACGACAAGAAGAGCACCGTTAACATTGCTCAGTTTTATCAAACCGGAACCGGCCTGCCCGAGCGGGATTATTATTTCAAGACGGATTCGTCAACGATCAAAATCCAGAACGCTTACAAAAACTACATAGCAAAATTGTTTGAGCTGACCGGAACGGATGCCTCGGCTGCTGCGAAGCATGCGAAGATTACCTACGACATCGAAAAACAATTAGCATCTTCGCACCGGATCAACACTGAGCTGCGGGATGTAAAGGCAAACTACAACAAGCTTGCGGTTGCTGCGCTTGTAAAAAAACATCCTAACCTGAACTGGACTGCGGTGCTGAATGACCTCGGGGCAAATGTTGATTCGGTAAACATCGGCCAGCCGGCTTATTATGATAAGCTGAACGCGATGCTGAAATCCGTTTCCATCAGCGACTGGAAAGTATACCTGAAAGCAAACGCGCTCACCAGCTACGCCAACTTCCTGAGCAAGCCGTTTGTGAATGCCTCGTTTGAATATACCCAAGCGCTGACCGGCCAGGCTGTTCAGAAGGCCCGGTCGGAAGAGATGACGCAGGCGGTTGACCGCTCGCTCGGCCATGCGCTGGCGCAACTGTATGTGAAAAAATATTTCCCGGAAGAAGCGAAGAAGCGCATGCTGGTGGATAATTTAAAGACAGCATTCGAAGCGCGCATCAACAGGCTCGACTGGATGAGCGACTCCACCAAAGCAAAAGCAAAAGAAAAGCTGGCCGCCTTCACCGAGAAAATCGGCTATCCTGACAAGTGGCGCGATTACTCAGCCGTTGATGTGAAACGCGAAGCCTACTTTGAAAACAGGTTAGCGGCCAACCGCAGTGATTACAACTATAACGTATCGCGCCTCGGCAAGCCGGTTGACCGTACCGAGTGGTTCACCACTCCGCCAACCGTAACCGCCTACAACAACCCTCCGGGCAACGAAATTGTTTTCCCGGCCGGTATTTTACAATCACCGTACTTTGACCTGGCTGCCGATGATGCGCTCAACTATGGCGGCATCGGCATGGTGATCGGGCACGAGATCACGCACTCGTTCGATGACCAGGGCGCGCAGTATGACCAGGCGGGCAACGTAACCGACTGGTGGACCAAAGCCGACTACGAAAAGTTCAAAGCAAAGACCAATCAGGTAATAGAACAGTACAACCAGTTTACCGTGCTCGATTCCGTGC
>CAZBDE010000458.1:0-1624 GCA_964490415.1 uncultured Pseudoxanthomonas sp.
CGGCGTCGGTTCGATGCATCCCGAAGGCCTCGCTGCGCGCGTGCGCGAGACCGGCGCCGAGCTCGGCATCGCCTTCGACGGCGACGGCGACCGCCTGCTGTTCGTCGACAGCGACGGCACGGTGCGCGACGGCGACGACCTGCTGTACGTGCTGGCGCTGGACTGGCAGGCCAGCGGCCGCCTGCGCGGGCCGGTGGTCGGCACACTGATGACCAACTACGGCCTGGAGAAGGCGCTGGCCGCGGCCGGCATCCCGTTCCAGCGGGCCCGGGTCGGCGACCGCTACGTGCACCAGGCGCTGGTGGAAGGCGACGGCGTGCTCGGCGGCGAGGCCTCCGGCCACCTGCTGTGCCTGGACCGGGCCACCACCGGCGACGCCATCGTCAGCGCGCTGCAGGTGCTGGATGTACTGCGCCAGTCCGGGCAGAGCCTGCGCCAGGCGCTGGCCGGCCTGTCGGTGGTGCCGCAGAAGACCATCAATGTCCGCCTGGCCGGCGCCTCGGCCAGGGCCATCGTCGAGTCCGACGGCGTGCGTGCGGCGCTGCAGGCCGCCCAGTCCTCGGTGCAGGGCAGGGGGCGGGCTTTCCTGCGTCCGTCCGGCACCGAGCCGGTGGTGCGGGTCACGGTCGAGGCCGACGAAGCCGGGCTGATGCAGGACACCCTCGATGGCCTGGCCGGCGCGGTGCGCCAGGCCGCCGCGGCCTGACCGCGATCGAGAACCATCGACGCGCGGCGCGGTCCAATTCCCGTCGCCCGTCCAACCAAGAATGCGTTCCCGGAGCATCCCCATGGCCGCCCAGATCCCGACCCTCGACATCACCCGCTTCACCGCGCCGGCGAGCAGCGCCGACCGCGACGCCTTCGTCGCCGAGCTGGGCGCGGCCTACCGCGAATGGGGCTTCGCCGGCATCCGCAACCACGGCATCCCGCAGGCCGGCATCGACGCGGCCTACGACGTGTTCAAGCGCTTCTACGCGTTGCCGGAGGAGACCAAGAAGAAGTACCACGTGCCCGGCGGCGGCGGCGCGCGCGGCTACACCCCGTTCGGGGTGGAGACCGCCAAGGGCGCCAGGCACTTCGACCTGAAGGAGTTCTGGCACATCGGCCGCGAGATCCCGGACGACTCGAAGTACCGCGAGGTGATGCCGCCGAACCTGTGGCCGGACGAGGTCGAAGGCTTCCGCGAGCACGGCTATGGCCTGTACCGGGCGCTGGACCGGCTCGGTTCGCAGGTGCTGGCCGCGCTGGCCCTGCACATCGGCCTGCCTGAGGACTACTTCGCCGACAAGACCGATTCGGGCAACTCGATCCTGCGCCCGATCCACTACCCGCCGATCACCGTCGACGACGTGCCCAACGTGCGCGCCGGCGCGCACGAGGACATCAACCTGATCACCCTGCTGGTCGGCGCCAGTGCCGCTGGCCTGGAGGTGCTGTCGAAACAGGGCGAGTGGGTGCCGTTCACCTCCGACGCGGACACCATCGTGGTCAACATCGGCGACATGCTGCAGCGCCTGACCAACCACGTGTATCCGTCGACCACCCACCGGGTCACCAACCCGCCGGGCGAGCAGGCGCGCCAGCCGCGCTATTCGGTGCCGTTCTTCCTGCACCCGAACCCGGA
>CAZBDE010000459.1:0-1618 GCA_964490415.1 uncultured Pseudoxanthomonas sp.
AATTCCCAAAAACATTTACCGACACCTACAACCCGGATATTTCAGAAGTGATAACCCCGGATAATTATCAGGGATTTATACTCGGATAACGCCCGCAAAAATCAGGAGTTGTCATGTATTGAATCTGTTCAGCCGACTTCTTTCATCAATTACGATATGAATATGCCGGCAAGGGAACCTAAGCTCAATGCACTCAGCTTTGGAATTACATTTTAAATGTCTCTATCGGGGAGTAAAACACTTAAACAATTTTTATCAGTCTTTCAGTCATGGTTTAAAAACTATTACTTGAAAAAATCTGACATTGTTATATTTCTAGATTCCATGTTGCCACCAACAACAGGGTATAGAGTTACGGAATAGATTGAATAAGCTTGCTCATTTTGTTCCATTTTTATTAGGTCGTCAAAGTCGTCTGAAACAGAGAACCCAGAGCTTGTATCGAAAATGCCCTTTAATCGACCATTGTAAAGTAGCGTATCAGGATTCCAGTCCCTCCCATAAAAGCTCTTCAAATAGTACGTCCCATTTGGAATGTTTGTCATAATAAAAGACTCACCTGCACGGATGTACTCATTTCTAATGGTTCTTTTGCTGCCATAGTATTCGGTAAGACAAACAATAACGTCAAGACTCTGTCCGTTTTTAACTTCTAATTTATTTAAGTACTCCTTAATATAAATCCCTTTTCCGAAGTAATTATTATAAGGTGAATCACCAGTTTTCAATTTGTTACCAAGATACTTACTTACTCTTTCTGCCATTTCAGGTGCAGTGTCAACAATCTCGTTGGAGTTGTAAGCATATTTTGAGGATGAACTTGAGTTTTCGTTAGTATTTACCAAGTAGATAATCCAGCCAACAAAGGCAATTCCAGCAGTCCATTTTAATGCGGTGAAAATTTTCCTAGCATCTTTTTCCCTATTTTCTTCCCTTTCAAATCTGTGAAGTTTTGAGATTAATTCATTATTTGAACCGCTTAACTTTACAAGTAAAGACATGTATTTCTGAATATCATTCTTTCTAAGAAACTTAAACAGACCTGATATTGAATCTACAATCCTTTCATTGCTTCGTATATCACCAATTTTTAGTAGTTGGGTTACGATATTGTCATTAATAACTGAGTCTATGTACTTGATTAATTCAGAGTAATTTATTTGCTCTGCTTCAGCCCATTTTAATTTTCGATATGCGGCTTCAACACCGGTTGCCAAGGATTCAGGTGTTGCCCCTTGTTCTCTTTTTGTTTCAGTACTCTTTGGTTGAGCAGATTGCTCTGTTTTCTTTCCAAATTTTATATCATAGTCCTTCCGCTTTGTCGGGTTAGACAACACATAATATGCTTCTTGAATCTCTTTAAACCTGTCTTCAAAGTACTTATCATTTTGGTTCTTATCAGGGTGAAATTTTAAGGCTAGCTTTCGATATGCTGATTTAATTTCGATAAGAGTAGCTGATTGCCCTACTCCTAAAATTTGATAATAGCTTTTCCTCATTCAATTTTACTAATTATAAATTCCATATGATCTAACTGGTGTTTTCTGAGGATACCAATTAGCTCTAGAACCTTCAAATATTAATAGTATGCAATCACTTTTTACTTTGGAAATAAGTA
>CAZBDE010000460.1:0-1610 GCA_964490415.1 uncultured Pseudoxanthomonas sp.
GCTGCCCACCCCACCACGCGATCATTCTCGTCAAGCGGGACTAGGGCGTGTTGCTGATATGGGGTGGGTTCGTGTCAATGGGCAGGGTGAAGGAGCGCCCGAGGTGATCGAGCCTCGGACGCTCCTTCGTGGGACCGGTGATCGGTGTTCGGCGATGACAGCGTGTCGGTGTCGACGCACGGTCAGGCTGAAATGCGCGGGTTGGATACCGCAGGACGGGCTGTTCGATGGGGAGCGGGTATCGCGTGTCTAAGGTCGAGCGTCGCCTGCCCGAGCGGGTGGGCTGCTCATAGCAACCTCGCGGGTCGCTCCTCGTGATGCCGTCGTCGCCGTGAGGACTATCGGTCCCGGTCTGTGTGGTTCAGCCGTCCATGACGGCGAGCGACCAGCACCAGCCGGCCAGCTCGCGGGCGACCGCGACGACGGCGATCGTGGAGCGCTTCTTCCGGAGGGTGAACTGCTGCCATTTGCGGTGGAGGCGGCGGTTACCGGCCTGGCCGCGGAGCACCGCGTCGGTGGGCGCCGCGGCCCATCGGGCTTGCATGACTGCGCCGGGCCGGTAGTCCTTCTTGTGATGCCAGGCCGACTCGACCACGAGCCTGCGGGCGTGCGCGTTGCCGGTCTTGGTGATCGCGCCTTGCATCCTGGATGCGCCCGAGGAGTGCTCGGTCGGCACGAGTCCGAGGTAGGCGCCGATGGTGTTTCCGGTGAAGCGGTGCCAGTCGCCGATCTCTACTGCCAGGGCGTAGGCGGTGTGAGCGGAGATCCCGCGCAGGCATCCTAGGCGAGCGGCCACCGGGGCGAACTCGTCGTCGGAGACGGCGGCCTCTGCGATCAGCGTGTCCAGGTGTCGCTTGCGTGCCGCGATCTGGGCGACCGTCTCATAGGCGGCGTCGAACGCTGCCGCGGCGCCGGGCAGATCGGGTCGGTGCCGACGTATCCACGCGTCATGCTCGTGTGACCAGGTGGTCTTGCCGTCGAACACGAGTCCGCGGCGCAGCAACAGTTTGGACAGCCGATGTCGGGCCGCCATCAGATCGGTGCGGACATCCTCGCGGGCGCGCACGAGATCACGAGCGGCTTCCTGCTCCCTGGTCGGGATGCGCACGGCGGTGACCTCGCCGAGGCGAAGCAGCCGCGCCAGATGCTCAGCGTCTCGCGCATCGGTCTTCACCCGGTCCCCGGAGGGACGCTGCAGCTTCGAGGGTGCAGCCACCACGCAATGCACACCGGAAGCGAGGAACTGACGTGCGAGCTCGAAGCCCGTCGGACCAGCCTCGTAGACCACGTCCTGCGGGCCCGGCTGCGCCTTCACCCACATGATCGCCTCGCCAGGGTCGTATCCGAACCGGCGGTGAACCAACTCGCCGGTCCGCTCATCGATCGCGCACGCGACGATACTGCGCGCGTGCACATCAAGCCCGACACTCGTACGCTGAACTATCAACTGGGGCCTCCACATTCGCCTGTCGGATAGGCCAGCCAACCGGCTGGCAACCCACGTTTACGCGAATCGGGGCCCCAGTCTCAATTGGCGGTCACACCCCCATATCGTCTAAAAGCCGCTGGTGACCCAGTGGAGGGTGACCGCGAGGCTGAGGCCTGCACGG
>CAZBDE010000461.1:0-1610 GCA_964490415.1 uncultured Pseudoxanthomonas sp.
CGTTGGAAAATTATGACCCATTGAATTGTCGCCAGCGTACAGGAGGGTGTACTGACGAGTTGCTCCATTGCTGAAATCAGTCTGGAGTCGAGTCTCGTTGAGGGTGGGCGACCCTTGGGAGCCGCCAAAATGGCAACGATCCGAATGGTCATCGTTGGGATCCCGCACAGTTCTGCTACCCAGCGGCCAGATAGTCGCCACTTTGGCGGGAGCAAGAACGGGAACGAAGGTGTTCAACTGTTCCGACCCACGACCCCACTCACGCGGAGGCGGGGACAACTCTCACCACGACTGGTCCCAAAACATGGGGGCAACTCACGCTCATCAATGACCACGCGCCCAAGGCGATGCACCCGCAGCCCAGCCTCGCTTGCCTTGGACGCAAATGTGGGTGCGCCGCTATCGCGACGCACCCACACCGGACCTGCTCAGACTTGACTACTTACCGCCGATACCCGTGACCTTCAGCGCCTTGACGTCTGCCTTGGAGTTGAGCTTCGACTTGTTGAGCGAGAAGTAGTACGGCGTCTTGTATCCGAGGATGCTTTCTGCCCCTACTGTGGGCTTCTGGCCCTTGTGCCCCGACACCCATCCCAGCTTCGCCACGCCCTTGGCGCCGGTGTCAGCGTAAAAGGGTCCGATTCTCGCGTTCACAATCGCCTTGCCACCATAGGTGAACGCGACGCTCGTGACGGCGGGCATCTTGAAGTTCTTCTTGGTGCTCTTAGATATCTTCACGGTGGCGCTCGCGTCTCCGCCACCGCTACCAGCGTACGCAGACACGTAGTACGTGCCGGGAACAAGCCCGGTCACCTTATAGGCACCCGATGAGTTGGCCACCGTATCGCCCCAGACACCGCCGCTGACATAGACTTGGGCCTTCGAGGCGCCAGGTCCCGTGATCTTGCCCGACAGCGTGAGCGTTGCCTTCTTGGCAGAGATCTTCTTGGACTTGGTCGTCTTGCCGGCCTTCAGCGTCACCGAGATGACTCCGTACTTGGGCTTCTTGACTCCGCTCTCTGCCACGTAAATCTTGTACTTGCCCTTGGGTAGGCCCTGCAACTTGTAGGACTTCTTCTTCTTCGAGAGCTCTGCGGTAGCAACGACGCCGCCCTTGCTGTTAACTGCGATCACCTTCGCTGTAGATCCGGCATATGCCACAGAGCCACTGACGGTCGCACCCACAGCGAGCTTGGTCGTTCCGGCTGACTTGCTCTTGCCGGCCTTGACTCCCTTGACCGTGATGGTCTTGGACCCGTACTTGCCAGCCGCGTGGGTATCACCGGGCCAGCCGAATGTGACCTTGTACGTACCGGCGGGCAGGCCCGCTAGCGTGTACTTGCCCTTGGCATTCGTGGTGGCCTCGGCGTACCCAGTCTTGCCTGTGGCATACACCTTGACGCCCTTGATCGCCTTGCCCTTAGACGTCGTCGTCTTACCAGTAATGGCGGAGGCCTTCTTGGGGGAGTTGGTGATGGTCGTGGTCTTTCCGGCCTTGACGGTCACGGTGTCAACCGTCTTGCCCAAGTACTTTGAGTTGCCGTCGTAGACCACCTTGTACTTGCCGGGCACCAGACCCGCGAATGTGGAGACGCCACCCTTCGTAGAAG
>CAZBDE010000462.1:0-1592 GCA_964490415.1 uncultured Pseudoxanthomonas sp.
GACTCTCGTCGCTACCACCTCAAGGTAGTGCGTCTACCAATTCCGCCACCTGGGCAATGGATCGCGTGCGGCGGCCGCGCGCGGCCGCGCATTGTACGCCTTACTGCGCGGGCGGCGCAGCCTCGTTCGGCTGCGGCTGTTCCTGCTGCGGCGCGGGGACGGTGTCGCTGTCCGCCGGGGCAGCCGCAGCCGGGGCCGCGGCCGGGGCGGCCGGGGTGAGCGCGGGCACTTCGGACGTCGCCGGGGCGGCCGGCAGCGCCGGCATCTCGCCCGGCGCCAGGACACCGCCCGGGGCCGGGGCGGCCGGCTCGGCCATCAGGCTCGGCGCGACCTGGGTGGTCGGGCGGGCGCTGTGGCTGGCGTACCAGGCCATGAACAGGCTGATGCCGAAGAACACCACGGCCAGCCACTTGGTGCTCTTGGACAGGAAGTTGGACGCGCCGCGCGCGCCGAACACGGTGCCCGAGGCGCCGGCGCCGAAGCCGGAACCGGCGGCCGCGCCCGCGCCGCGCTGCAGCAGGATCAGCGCGATCATCGCGATCGCCACCAGCACGTACACCACGTTGAGGATCAGCATCAGCATCTTGTTGTCTTCTCGACTTGCTCTCTACGCCGGTCGTTCCGCAGGGGCCGCCCGGGCAATGGCCAGGAAATCCGCGGCCACCAGCGAGGCGCCGCCTATCAGCCCGCCATCCACGTCGGGCTGCGAAAACAGCGCGCCGGCGTTGTCGGGCTTCACGCTGCCGCCGTACAGGATCGGCAGGGAATCGGCAATTCTAGCATCGTGCCCGGCGATCTGGCGACGGATGAAGGCGTGCATGGCCTGGGCCTGCTCGGGGCTGGCGGTGCGGCCGGTACCGATCGCCCAGACCGGCTCGTAGGCCACCACGGCATCGGCGAAGCCCTCCACCCCGACCAGGTCCAGGACCGGCCGCAGCTGGGCGGCGATGACCTCCTCGGCCTGGCCGGCGTCGCGCTGCTCCAGGCGCTCGCCCACGCACAGGATCGGGCGCAGGCCGGCGTTGAGCGCGGCCCGGAACTTGCGGGCGACCAGTTCGCTGCTCTCGCTGTGGTACTGGCGCCGCTCGGAATGCCCGCACAGGCCGTAGCGGGCGCCGACGTCGACCAGCATCGAGGCCGAGACCTCGCCGGTGTAGGCGCCCTGCTCGTTGCTGCTGACGTCCTGGGCGCCGAACGCCAGCGCGGTGCCCTCGAAGTCTTCGATCAGGTCGCCCAGGTAGGGCAGCGGCGGCAGCACCACCAGCTCCACCCCCGGTACCGGCGCGGCGCCGGCCAGTTCGCCCACCAGCCCGGTGGCGAAGGCACGCGTGCCATGCAGCTTCCAGTTGCCCGCGACGATCCTGCGACGCATGCCCCACCCCCATGTCCGGTATTGCGGAACAGGATACCGCGCGCCGCCTACTTGAGCTTGATCTCGCGCAGCCGCTCCTCGAGGTAGCCCTGCGCGGTGATCGGCTCCGGGTAGCGGCTCGGGTTGTCGGCGGTGACCGTCGACGGCAGCACGTCGATCAGGAAGTCCGGGTTCGGGTGCAGGAAGAACGGCACCGAATAGCGCGGCTGGCGCGCCTGCT
>CAZBDE010000463.1:0-1592 GCA_964490415.1 uncultured Pseudoxanthomonas sp.
CTGCTGTCCGTTTCCGACAAGACCGGCCTGCTCGAGCTGGCCCGCGCGCTGGCCGCGCGCGGCGTCGAACTGCTTTCCACCGGCGGCACCGCCAGGGCGCTGCGCGATGCGGGGTTGGCGGTGAAGGACGTGTCCGAAGTCACCGGCTTCCCGGAAATGATGGATGGCCGGGTCAAGACCCTGCACCCGCTGGTCCACGGCGGCCTGCTCGGCCGCGCCGGCGTCGACGACGCGGTGATGGCGCAGCACGGCATCGGCGCGATCGACCTGCTGGTGCTGAACCTGTATCCGTTCGAGACGGTGACGGCCAAGGCCGGCTGCACCCTGGCCGAGGCGGTGGAGAACATCGACATCGGCGGCCCGGCGATGCTGCGCTCGGCGGCGAAGAACTTCGCCCGCGTGGCGGTGGCGACCGCGCCGGACCAGTACGCCGGCGTCATCGCCGAGCTCGAGGCCCACGACGGCCGGCTGTCGGCGGCGACCCGCTTCGCCCTGTCGGTGGCCGCGTTCAACCGCGTGGCCCAGTACGACGCGGCGATCGGCAACTACCTCTCCTCGGTCACCGACACCGCCACCACGGTGCCGGCGCGCCAGACCTTCCCGGCGCAGATGAATTCCACCTTCGTCAAGGTGATGGACCTGCGCTACGGCGAGAACCCGCACCAGCAGGCCGCGTTCTACCGCGACCTGCATCCGGCACCCGGTTCGCTGGCCACCTTCGAGCAGCTGCAGGGCAAGGAGCTGAGCTACAACAACATCGCCGACAGCGACGCGGCCTGGGAATGCGTGCGCCAGTTCGACGCGCCGGCCTGCGTGATCGTCAAGCACGCCAACCCCTGCGGCGTGGCGGTGGGCGCGTCCTGCGCCGACACCTACGGACAGGCCTACGCCACCGATCCGACCTCGGCCTTCGGCGGGATCATCGCCTTCAACCGGCCGCTCGACGCGGCGACCGCGAAGATCATCCTCGACCGCCAGTTCGTCGAGGTGCTGATCGCGCCGGACTACGAGGCCGGTGCGCTGGAATACGCGACGAAGAAGGCCAACGTGCGCGTGCTGCGCATTCCGCTGGCACCGGCGTCGACCGGCTTCATCGACACCAGGCGGGTCGGCTCGGGCCTGCTGATGCAGACCGCGGACGACCGCGTGGTCGGCCGCGACGAGCTGAAGGTGGCGACGAAGCTGGCACCGACCGAAGCCCAGTTCGCCGACCTGCTGTTCGCCTGGAAGGTGGCCAAGTTCGTCAAGTCCAACGCGATCGTCTATGCGAAGGACCACCGCACGATCGGGGTCGGCGCCGGGCAGATGAGCCGGGTGTATTCGGCGCGCATCGCCGGGATCAAGGCGGCCGACGCCGGCCTGGTGGTCGAGGGTTCGGTGATGGCTTCCGACGCGTTCTTCCCGTTCCGCGACGGCATCGACGCCGCCGCCGCGGCCGGGATCAAGGCGGTGATCCAGCCGGGCGGCTCGATGCGCGACGCCGAGGTGGTGGCCGCCGCCGACGAGCACGGCATCGCCATGGTCTTCACCGGCGTACGCCACTTCCGCCACTGAGGCGTTTGCGGCCCTGCTCCCTGTAGGAGCTCCCTTCA
>CAZBDE010000464.1:0-1590 GCA_964490415.1 uncultured Pseudoxanthomonas sp.
TCCGGTTCCTTGCTCTCGAACAGGCTTTCCACGTGCTCGGTCGATTCTTCGTCCGCCTCTTCCGGCAGCTCGCGGCCCTTGAGCATGCTGAACATGCGCTGGATGGTGCTGATGCACACGCGCGCTGATCTGTCCAGCTGGTTGCTGGTGAGGTGCTGGACGATGAACTCCTCGCCGAACTTGTAGTTGTTCACCGGGCTGACGTACTGGTCGAACTCCTTCTTCGTCTGCCGGCCCAGGTTGCCGCGGTCCACCAGAAACAGCACGCGCCGCGCGCCGCCAAACTTGATCAGCCGGTAGATGAAGCTGATGGCGGTGAAGGTCTTGCCGCTGCCGGTGGCCATCTGGATCAGGGCGCGCGGCTTGTTGGCGGCCAGGCTCTTTTCCAGGTTGCGGATGGCGACGATCTGCGCCGGCCAGAGCTTGAAGTCGCCCCATTCGGTGACCAGCGGTGGCATGGCCTGCAGGCGGGCCAGCATCGTGCCGCCGGTTGGCCGCTGCGCCTCGGCCGGAGGCGGCTGGCCATCGGTGGTCAGCACCGTGGCCGGTGCGCCCGGCGGGTCGGCGCTGGCCTGGGCCAGCCAGTCGGCCAGCGTCTCTGGCCGGTGGAAGGCGAATACGGCACGCGCCCGCGGCACCGGGTCCAGCCCCTGGGTGAAGTGGGTCTCGATGCCGGTGCTCTCGTAGACGAAGGGCAGCGGCCGGCGCCACGCTGGCAGCGATGGCGGCAGGCCCAAGGCGTAGCGGGCGGACTGGGTCTCCACGCCAGTGAGCGTGGCGCCCTGCTTCTTGGCTTCGATCACGCCGCAGGCCTTGGCGTCGACGTACAGCAGGTAGTCGGCGGTGCCGTGGCCAGGATTCAGCTCGAACTCGCGAAGCGCTACTCCACGCGCGGCGTGCAAGTCGGCAACTCTAAAGTCCTGCACAGCCCAATCGGCAGCGGCGAGCAGGCGGTCGATCTCTTTTCTGGAGCGCTGCTCGGGCGTGGACACTGCGTGATCCGTGGTCTTCTATGTTTTTTGTCTGCGTCAATGGCGCCGGCGCGGGGCTATTGCTAGCGCGCTTCGATGCTATCAGCGTGCTGCGGGCTTCAAGGAGCTGCCTCATCTCACCCCTGCGGTCGATTCCCGCATCAGCTGAAGCAAAGCGGCCTCCCCGTGACTTTTCGCCACGACCTATGGCGAAAAGGCGTTCATATCGGCTACGGCCGGGCGGCGGCCAGCTTGGGTCACATCGATCTATCGCCTGGCACCGGCTCTGGCGATTGGCCCTGCGGCTGATTTGCATACGAGCGCTCTCTGGACGGCACGGTGTCGCGGCTGAAGCGATCGATGGCCTCGGCCAGCCTGCGGTCGCCGGCGTCGCGCGACTGTGCCAACGCGGCAGCGATCGCCTGCCAGGCGCGCCGGGCCTCGGCACGGCTGGCACTCACGGCCGCACCGCGGCGGTGGTTGCTGCGTGGCTTCAGCAGTCGCCCGTCCCCGGCCGCCTTCACGCGCCACAGGTCCGGATGGTTGCGCGTCGCACCGCGGGCGGCCTGCCGCGTGGCTTCGGCCTCGACGCCGCGCTCGCGCAGCTTCTCCGCAAAGG
>CAZBDE010000465.1:0-1577 GCA_964490415.1 uncultured Pseudoxanthomonas sp.
TTGAGCGTGGACGCGCCGGTCGTCAGGATATGGCTCTGACTCGTCACCCACTCGGAGCCGTCCTCGCGATACTCGTTCCTGCCCCTCTGAATCGTGACCCGGTAGCGTTTTCCAGTGCGGCTTACCAGGATCAGCTCGTTCGCCGCGCCATCGCCGGTGTGGAAGACGAGGCGGTAAAAATCATGGCTGGATGCCGCCGACATGGGGAACGGGTCGAGTGCGGCGGACTGCTGGAACATGCCGTAATCGTCCAGCCACAGATCTCCTATCGGATCGAGCAGCTCCATTTCCGTGTATCCGTCCCGATAGATGGAATTGCCGGTCGCCACGTTCGATCCGCCTGATTGCAGGTAGCCATCATGAGTTGAGCTTTCCAAATGAATGACCGGCCCATTTTTCCTCCGCACCAGATTAACCCAGGTGGAAAACCGTCCGTTCCACTTTTCCCCGGCGTCACCGACCATGCCATACGGCGCGCCCGAGAACCACGGGCCGAGAGCCACCACATCACCGCCGCCGATGATGCCGAGCCAGCCGTCGCTTTCGCTGCGGGTCGCCCCTTGGCCGATGAAGGAATAGGTGCCGAGTCCGCCACCCGTCGCATTGCGGAAATTATCCGACTGGCCCATCCATCGCTGGAGTTCACCAGCCAGCCAGGATTTGTCCACCGGTTCGGAGAGCGTGATTTCCGCGTGGGTTGGTGGATCGTCAAACGGATCTCCGCGTTTGGCGGTATTGATCGTGCGGGTGTGGTGCAGTCCGATGGCAGGGCGACCTTCTTCCACCGTCACCCGCCGCACCTGATTGGACTCCACATCGAACACATAGGACATGGTCCGGGTGCCGTTCCACGGAGCGCTTGAATCTTCGTCGAAATCCACCGAAGTGAATTTCCGGTAGGCCGCAAACCCACAGATCGGATCGTCAACCAGCGTGCCGTTCTCCTTGAATTCGCGGGTGTTCTTGAACTGGAGCAAGAAGTCATCACCGTGGAAGCCACGAGTCCGCGCATTGGCGCTGCTTGCCGGATTGGTGAAAAACGGTGTGAGCGGCAAGCGGAACAAGGCTCCCTTGATGTAAGAGAACGGTTTGCCGGGTCTCAGGTCGTCGGAGGTAAAGTTCATGTTTTCAATATGCCAGGCGGTGATAGGTGAGTTCCTTGCCGATGTTGATTTCGCCCGCGCCATATCCAGACGTAATCGAAGTGATGTGCTCGCTCACGACCAGTGACCCGCCGCCTGCCTGCGAAATGGTGTGGACGCCAGCGGTCACGATTACCGTGCCGAGCAAAACCACAACACGATCAGGACGGGCCGCGCCAATCGACCAATCAGGAGTCTTGTGCGCGTCGTAAGACGCTCCGGTGACGATCTCCCATCCCGTGACGAGCAGCGAGTCAGTGGTCCGCAACGTGGCCCTGGCGAAGAAGTAGGTCGTCGATGAAACCGCGAAACTATCGTCCCAGTTTTCCGCGACCAGATTATTGAGCGTTCCCCACTCGATGTAATAGCGCTTGCTGGTTGCCTGTGGATCGGGCGGCGTGGCCGGTGCGGGAATGTAGGCCGGTCGCGAACCGA
>CAZBDE010000466.1:0-1573 GCA_964490415.1 uncultured Pseudoxanthomonas sp.
GCTTGCGCAGCGCGGGCGCATGCGCGGCCGCTTCCCAGCCGGCGGGATTGTCGAAGATGAACTGACGGATACGTTTCTGCACCTCGTGCTCGGGCTGCCACACACCTGCACCGACGAAGCTGCCGCCCGGCTGCAAATGCAGATAGAACGCCGGCGACGGCACTTCACGGCGGCGCTCGTGGAACAGCCGCGCGCCCTGCCAGGACTTGTACGGCGACTTGTCCCTGGAATAGCGGGCGTCGCGGTAGATGCGGAACAGCGAGCCGCCGACCGTGCGCGGATCGGCGCGGAAATGCGGGCTGATCGTGGCCAGCGCCGGCTGCAGGTCGGTGACCAGGCGCAGGAACGGTTGGCGCACGTGCGCTTCATAGTCCTGGCGGTGGGCCTCGAACCAGGCCTTGTCGTTGTGCAGGGCCAGGCCACGCAGGAACTTCAGGCTGGCCGGGCTGAAATAGCGGCTCATAGCGTGTCCTGCAGGTCCCGGCCCCACTGCTCGAGCTGGTCGAGCAGGGCCAGTCTGCCGCCGTCGCCGGCGTGGCTGGCGCGCAGCGCGGCGATCTCGGCGGCGTAGCTGCCGAAGCCGTATTCGGACAGGCCGCTGTCGTCGGCCAGGCGGCGCCGGCGGTAGTCGTCCCAGCGTTCGCGTTCGGCGCCCGAAAGCGTGTCCGGCCAGTTGCGGGCGCGGTAACGGAACAGCAGCTCGGGCAGGCGCGCGTCGCGGAAATCGAAGGCGCGGGTGCCCAGCTCGGCCGGTGCCGTGACGCGCACCTGCGCGCACAGGCGGCGGTCGCCGTCGCCCATGAAGCCGGCGTAGATCGAGCTGTCGACATCGCCTTCGGCCAGGTCGCGCGGCGTGGCGAAGACCTGGCGCGCCTTCTCGGCCAGCGCCGGCCCGTGCGCGCGCAGGCGCGCGGCCTTGGCCTGCAGCGCATCGGCGTCCAGTCCCAGGCGCTGGAAATCCCCGGCGCGCAGGTGGGCCCACGGCACCAGCATCGGCGAGCGGTTCAGGTGCACTTCCTTCAACGGCACGCGGGCCACACCGGGCGGCAGGTCGGCCACCGGCGTGTACAGGCGGTCGGCGATGCCGCCGGCATCCTGTTCCAGCAGCGCGGTCTCGTCGCCATCCAGGTCGAACACGAGTACCCGGTTGGAGATCGACGGATGCGCGGCCAGCGGCAGCACCAGTGCCGCGCACAGGCGGCTGGCCGGATAGCGCTGGGAGACGTGCAGCACCGGCTGCATGGCGAAGGGATCGAGCAGGCCGGCGGCGTAGCGTTTGTCGCGCAGCTTCAGCGCGTAGTCCCACAGCCGCGGCTGCGCCTGCTTGAGCAGCCGGGCCATGCCCAGGGTGGCGTAGACGTCCGACAGCGCCTCGTGCGCATCGCCCTGGCGCACGCCGTTGGCCACGGCCAGGTGTTCGAGCTTGAACGAGGTGGCGCCGTCCTCGCGCTTCGGCCAGGCGATCCCGTCCGGGCGCAGCGCATGGGCCAGGCGCAGCACGTCGAGCAGGTCCCAGCGCGAGTTGCCGCCGCGCCACTCGCGCTCGTAGGGATCGAAGAAGTTGCGGAACAGG
>CAZBDE010000467.1:0-1557 GCA_964490415.1 uncultured Pseudoxanthomonas sp.
GCCCCTTCTGTCAGGCTCAGATGAGACACCTCGTGTAGCGAATCATCCCTACAGACTGAGCCTGGAGCACCTAAGCCGATGACGATGACCACAGCATTTCTGAACGCGCGCGCCCATGATGGGGACGTGGCTGACGACGACGATCCCGCGCCCCGGCCGAAGCGGCGAAGGTTCGACGCGGGATACAAGGCGCGGATCTTGGCTGAGTACGACGCCTTGCCGGCGCACAGCACCGCCCGAGGTTCGCTTCTGCGACGCGAAGCCCTGTACACGTCGCATCTCGCGGAGTGGCGCAACCAGGCCGCCCGGGCGGCGTCGGCCGCGCTCGAACCGGCGAAGCCGGGCACGAAGAAGTCCCAGGCGGACAAGGACCTCGCACGGGCGGCCGCCCGTATCGACAAGCTCGAGGCCGAGCTGGCCCGCACGAAGCTGGCGTTGGAGATCACGGGAAAAGCGCACGCGCTCTTGGAGATGCTCTCCGAGAGCGCGGCCTCCGACAAGAAGTAGACGCCGTGATCGACGAGTACCACTCCGAGCTCGCCGCGGTGACCTCGACCACCCAGGCGTGCCGGTTGTTGGGCCGGGCCCGTGCCACGCACTACCGCCAGGGTCAGCTCCCGGTGCTGGGCCCGCCCACACCACGACCGGCGCCGCCCAACGCGTTGTCCGAACCCGAACGCCAGCAGGTCCTCGCGCTGCTCCGCTCGGAGGAGTACTGCGATCTCGCGCCCGCCCAGGTGTGGGCCCGTCTCCTCGATGACGGCGTGTACCTGTGCTCGTTGTCCACGATGTACCGGCTCTTGGCCGCTTCGGGCGAGAGCCGCGAACGGCGCCGCCAGCGCACCCACCCGGCCAACAAGAAGCCCGAACTCCTCGCGAGCGGAGCGAACCAGATCTGGTCCTGGGACATCACGAAGCTGCGTAGCCCCACCCGAGGCAAGTACTACGAGCTCTACGTCATCATCGACATCTTCTCCCGCTACGTCGTCGGCTGGACCGTCGCCGCTGCCGAGACCGGCGAACTCGCCCGCGACTTCATCGAAGGCGTCTACCTCGAGCAAGGCATCGGCGAGGGTGAGCTCACCCTCCACGCCGACCGGGGAACGTCGATGACCTCCAAGCCCGTGTCGCAGCTCCTCATCGACCTCGGCGTCGAGCGCAGCCACAGCCGCCCCCACGTCAGCAACGACAACCCCTACAGCGAAGCCGCGTTCCGGACCCTCAAGTACTGCCCATCGTTCCCGACCACGTTCGGGTCGATCGAGGACGCCCGGACGTTCTGCAAGGCATTCTTCGACTACTACAACCACGAACACCGCCACTCCGGGATCGGGCTCCACACCCCCGCCTCGGTCCACTACGGCACCGCGACCGCCATCCGCGCCGAGCGCGCCAAGACCCTCGATGCCGCCTTCGCCGCCAACCCCGGCCGGTTCCGCGGCAGGCGACCATCGCCACCCAAGCTGCCCACCGCCGCCTGGATCAACGACCCATCCCGAGAAGCACTCATACAGAACAAATAGAACGAAGATGTCTCAAAAAGCTTGACACGCACCG
>CAZBDE010000468.1:0-1552 GCA_964490415.1 uncultured Pseudoxanthomonas sp.
AGCCAAAGATAAAATCAATAACTATATTTATAAAGTAGTTGTGCAACAAGCACACAAGCTATAAGGCATTGGCCTTTTTTGTTTATTTTTAAATTAAGGTAAGGCCAACGCCTCATAGCAAAACGTTGTGGGCAAATGCGCCAAGAAAGGTACGACCAGATATAAAATGATTAGATTAATAATTCTTACTTCAATTTTTGTGATACCGACATGGACATTTGCTTGTTCATGTAACGACTTTGGTGGACCAGTAACAATTAAAGACTACAACGCAAACCAATTTATAATTTCAGGCAAAGCAAAAAAGGTTACCATAGACAAGAATGAAACTGTAGACAAACAGCGGCAAATTGATTTTGAAATTGATGAAGTATTCAAAGGATATTTTCCTGGAAGAGTAATAAAAATATATACATCATTTAGTGACGCATCCTGCGGACTTCTTGTTAAAGAAAATGAAGAATGGATAATGTGGGCGTATCTGCAAGACAGTGTTATCTCGACTAACTTATGTACAAAAAGTTCAAAAAAAGAGAGGACTTCCGCTTCTGACTTACAATCTCTTAGATATTTTAAATCTAATCCATCTACAACGGAATGGAGAAATGAACTTGGAGTTACAATTGCTACAGGTAAAATGGAAAACAACCTACCAGTAGGACATTGGAAATATTTCTATTCAAACGGATTTGTTGAGATGGCTGGCTCTTATTTAAATGGAAAAGAACACGGTAAATGGATTATCTATTTAGACCCTAAAGGAATCATAACTAGACTTCATTACGACAAGGTAATTCCAATAGACTCAATTCCCGACCTCGAATTATTCAAGAACAGAATTAAGGAAATTCATAGTTACACACAAGGCATTAGAGAAGGAGAATTTATATATTACGCTTATCATTCTATAGACAAACCAAGAAGAGTTCAATATTATAAAAATGGACAGCTTGACGGAAAATCAATTGGCTATCATGACAATGGATTAATTTATTACGAACAGAATTATAAAGAAGGAAAACTTGAGGGATATGAAAGGTTTTATCATCCAAATGGACAGCTTAAGCAAGTCGGACTTTTTATTAACAGTAAACCGACAGGAGAATTTAAGGTGTTTGACGAGAACGGAGAACTGATTAAGACAAGTATTAATAAAAGACCCGAGTAGCGCATCAGCCCACAACAGCAGCTATTTGCAATGGCTGGGTGAAGTGTAAGTATAAAGTTTTATCTTCGCTATTACGTTTGGTCACGGTGGACAGATACGTTTTCAAAAGCCAGCCACTGCAAATAGCCAAACGTTGTAGGTAAGGCGGTCGGACACCAAAAACATGACGGCTTTGATTTACAAAAACTCGTTATCAAATAACGAAAGACAAAAAAATTAAAAGACCCCGCCCCTCCGACATTATCGTATCGCGCGAAGCGCGAATTTTTTTTGCATTTGGACAAATGAAATTTAGAAAAATTGGGATAATGAAAAAATTTTATAACCGCGGACAAAAACTTAACTGTACGCGGAGAATTTCATTAACGTAGGACATTTCTCGTA
>CAZBDE010000469.1:0-1544 GCA_964490415.1 uncultured Pseudoxanthomonas sp.
AAGCGCTTCGACAACCTGTTCGTGCTGGCCGCCTCGCAGACCCGCGACAAGGACGCGCTGACCAAGGAAGGCGTGGAGAAGGTGCTCAAGGACCTGGCCGCCGACGGCTTCGACTACATCGTGTGCGACTCGCCGGCCGGCATCGAGAAGGGCGCGTTCCTGGCCATGTACTTCGCCGACAAGGCGGTGGTGGTGGTCAACCCGGAAGTGTCCTCGGTGCGCGACTCCGACCGCATCATCGGCCTGCTGGATTCCAAGACCCGCCGCGCCGAGAACGGCGAGGCGGTGCCCTCGCACCTGCTGCTGACCCGCTACAGCCCCGCGCGCGTGGCCACTGGCGAGATGCTGAGCATCGCCGACGTGGAGGAGGTGCTGGGCCTGAAGGCGCTGGGCGTGATCCCCGAGTCGACCGACGTGCTCAACGCCTCCAACAAGGGCGAGCCGGTGATCCTGGAAGGCGAATCGGAAGCCGGCCAGGCCTACGACGACGCGGTGGGACGCCTGCTCGGCGAGGAGCGGCCGCTGCGCTTCACCACGCTGGAGAAGAAGGGTTTCTTCAGCAAGCTGTTCGGAGGTTGAGCATGGGACTGTTCGACTTCCTCAAGGCCAAGAAGAACACCGCCGAGACGGCCAAGAACCGCCTGCAGATCATCATCGCCCAGGAGCGCAGCAGCCGCGGCGCGCCGGACTACCTGCCGCTGCTGCGGCGGGAGCTGCTGGAGGTGATCAGGAAGTACGTCAACGTCGACGTCGACGCGGTCAAGGTCGACGTGATCAAGGACGGCGACCACGACGTGCTCGACATCTCGGTGGCGTTGCCGGAAGGCAACGCCTGAGTCCGTTCCCCGGCGACGACTTTCTGCCCCGTGGCGGTGCCCGCTTCCTGTAGGAGCGGGCATGACCGCGACATGAGCGCCGGAACCACGACGCCGTCGCCCGTGCCGACGACGTCGGGTCGCAGCCATGCCCGCTCCTGCAAAAGCAGGACACTGCAATTCCTCGCCCGCGCGCCCGACGCACCGCATCTTGCCGCCATGGACTCCGCCGCCGCCGACATTCTCTGCCTGCGCGACATCGCCCTTGCCGATGCCGAGTCTCTGCTCGCGCGCCACGGCCTGGCGCTGGTGCAGGTGGCGGACGACGCACCGATCCCCGGCAGCTACTGGGGCGAACCGGAGGCCGGGATCATCGGCGGCACCGTGTACGTGCGCGGCGACACGCCGGTGCACTCGATGCTGCACGAGGCCTGCCACCTGATCGTGCTGCCGCCGGAGCGGCGCGCGGCGGTGCACACCGACGCCACCGATTCGGTCGCCGAGGAGGATGCCACCTGCTACCTGCAGATCGTGCTCGCCGGCGCCCTGCCCGGCGTGGGCAGCGCGCGGCTGATGGCGGACATGGACGCGTGGGGGTACACGTACCGGCTGGGGTCGACGCGGGCGTGGTTCGAGCGGGATGCGGAGGATGCGCGGCAGTGGCTGCTGGAGCGGGGGTTGCTGGCTTTGCCGGCGGCGTCGGGTCGCCCCTGAAGGGAGCTCCTACAA
>CAZBDE010000470.1:0-1541 GCA_964490415.1 uncultured Pseudoxanthomonas sp.
GCGGGATGATCCCGTCCTCGTCCCAGGCGATGCGGCCGTCGGCGGTCTTGGCGCCGGGGTCCGGCACCCCGAACAGGTCCAGCACCGGCACGCCCAGTTCCAGCGCCTGTTCGCCCACGCGCAGCAGCTCGTCGATCGACAGCCGCTCCACGCCCGGCATCGACGGCACCGGCGCGCGGCCCTTCTGCTCGTGCACGAACACCGGATAGATCAGGTCGTTCGCGGTCAGCACGTGCTCGCGCATGAGCCGGCGGGAAAAATCGTCGCGGCGCATGCGCCGCAGGCGGACCTGGGGAAAGCTCATCGGCGGCTCCGGGGAAAACCGGCGGCCATGATACGCCGCGGCGCCGGCCCACCTGTCCGGTTCATGCCCGCGCCGGGACCGGCCGGCCGGATTGGCGGTCGATTCACGCCCGGAGGCGGATGATGTGGTCCAGACCATCGCCACTCCGGAGGATCGCCATGCGCCTGCAGATCGCCGCCCTGACCGCTGTACTCCTGCTTTCCGGCTGCGCCGGCTCGTCCAAGGTCCTGGTCGGCCAGGCCCGGCCGCCGATCGATCCGTCCCAGGTCCGCATCTATACCTCGGTGCCGCCGGGCTCGCAGGAGATCGCCCAGATCGAATCCAGCAGCGCGATCGGCTTCGGCACCCAGGGCCAGACCGATGCGGCCGTGGCCCGGCTGAAGGCCGAAGCCGCCGCGCTGGGCGCCAACGGCGTGGTGCTGATGGGTGTGGGCTCATCCGGTTCGTCCGGCGGCGGGGTGTCGGTGGGCGGCGGCAGCTGGGGCAGCAGCTCCTACGGCGGGGTCGGGGTCGGCATCCCCACCCAGCAGCGGAAGGCCATGGGCGTGGCGATCTGGGTGCCGCCGGAGGCAGTGCCGACCATGCCCCCGATGCCCGCCCCCAACCCCACCCCGAACCCCTTGTAGGAGCCCCCTTCAGGGGCGACCCGAGGCCGCCGGAAGACATTCGCGTCTGAACGCGTCCCTTCCGAAGCCCCGGTTTTCCCCGCCCCCAACCCTGACCGCCCCTCCCTCGCCGGCGCCAGCATCCGGGTGCCCCGCAGCTGCCGTCCGGCATGGCTGCGGGGCTGCCGGGCGGCGCGTTGATTGCCGGGCCTTTCGGACGGCGTCGGGTCGCCCCTGAAGGGGGCTCCTACAAAGGCAAGGGGCGCAGGCAGCGGTTCAGGAAGTCGGCGGTCACGCGGTAGCGGTGCAGAGCGTCCTTGCCGGACAAGCCGTGCTTGGCGCCGGGATAGGCCATCAGTTCGAACGGCTGGCCGCGCTGCTGCAGCGCACTCATCACCGCGGTGGAGTTGGCGAACAGCACGTTGTCGTCGGCCATGCCGTGGACCAGCAGCAGCTTCGGCGCGTCCTCGCCGGCCAGGCCGTCGATGTGCTGGAGCACGCGCGCGTCGCGGTAGCCGTCCGGGTTGGCTTCGGGCAGGTCCATGTAGCGCTCGGTGTAGTGGGTGTCGTACAGGGCCCAGTCGCTGACCGGCGCGCCGGCCACGCCGCAGGCGTAGGCGTCGGTGCGGGCC
>CAZBDE010000471.1:0-1532 GCA_964490415.1 uncultured Pseudoxanthomonas sp.
ACAAGTCTCGCACTTGCCCTCACACTAACCGGAAGACTTGCGCCAGTTCGGGGGGTGTTGGTAAAATAAATGCCGTAGTCGGTAAGCAGGCCGGTGGTTACGGGTGTGCGGTTAACGTGCTGGAAGATGCCCTCGATTTCATTTTTCCACGCATCAGAAATTTGTGCATGCGCTGCTGAAAAACTAAAGGCAAACAGGATGATGTACAGTTTTTTCATAACGTTTTTACTTTAAGGGTTAGAGAAATGTTACTGGGGGCTTATAATTAGGGTGCGTAATTCAAATCAAAACGACCATGAGCAAGACTTATAGTTTCGTTACAATCATCGGAATAGGCTTCAAATTCAAATATTCCCGAGATGATAAATTTCGTTTGATCGAAATGAGTAATGGTCAGTTTACCTATATAATTTATGGATGTAAAGTATTTACAGTTTTTTCTAAAGTCATCTGCTCTGCCGTAGCTTAAAGGATCTGATAAAATATATTCTCCTATGCTTAAGTTCTCTTCAAATAGAGTCATTGATATACCTTGATTAAAATCCTTATTAATTAAAAGGGCTGATATAAATAATACTCCTTCTTGATAAAATGCATCAGCATCAATCGAACTTCTTGTTACCCAGGCTTTGCCGTCCACGAGGCAGCCAAAGGTGTTTTTGCCTTCCTGCGTGGCAGGCGGCAGTTTTTCAAGCTCGGTTTTGGGCTTGCTGTCTTTTTCAAACAGGTCGCAGCCCGCCAAGAAGAAAACAGTGGAGAGAATAGCCAATACAGACACGATGTAACTGGGTTTTTTCATGATGTCGTGGTTAAATATTTGTATGTGTAAAAATAGATGTTGCCGCTTGTATCACTCGGAATGCCGTTGAACTTGTCGATGTTGGTAAAATAAATGCCGTAGTCGGTAAGCAGTCCCGTTGTCACGGGTGTGCGGTTAACGTGCTGGAAGATGCCTTCGATTTCATTTTTCCAGGCATCTGAAATCTGAGCCTGTACCTGCATAGAGCAAGCAGAAAAAAATAAATTCTTTTCATAAAGAAGGTTGGGTTTTATGGTTGTTAAATATTAAGGTGCATAGTTCAGGTCAAAACGACCGTGGGTTACGGTTACTACTTTATCACAGGCATCCGAGTATGCCTCAAATTCAAAAATACCCGCTATAATGAACTTGGTTTGATCAAGATGAGTGATTGTCAATTTTCCCGTGTATTCTGTTGAGGTTACATATTCACAATTAATTTTCATATCCCTTAGCCTTCCAAAATCATCCGGGTACTCTGTCAAAGAATACTCATCTTCCTGTAGATTGGGTTCGGATAAGCTAATTCGTATTGTTTGGTCTATACCATTTCTTTTTAAAGAAGCAGTAATAGAAAGTCTTCCTTCCTGGTAATATGCATCAGCATCAATCGAGCTTCTTGTTACCCAGGCCTTGCCGTCCACGAGGCAGCCAAAGGTGTTTTTGCCTTCCTGCGTGGCAGGCGGCAGTTTTTCAATCTCGGTTTTCGGCTTATCGTCATCACCGCATGATT
>CAZBDE010000472.1:0-1090 GCA_964490415.1 uncultured Pseudoxanthomonas sp.
CCAGATCGAGGCGGCCCGCCGCACGATCAGCCGCTACGTCAAGCGCGGCGGCAAGATGTGGATCCGCGTGTTCCCGGACAAGCCGATCACCCAGAAGCCGATCGAAGTCCGCATGGGCTCGGGCAAGGGCAGCGTCGAGTACTGGGTCGCCCAGATCCAGCCCGGCCGCATGATCTATGAAATCGAGGGCGTGCCCGAGGAACAGGCGCGCGAGGCGTTCCGCCTGGCGGCCGCCAAGCTCTCGGTCACCACCACCTTCGTGACCCGTACGGTGCGCTAATGGCTACGATCAACGAACTCCGCGAAAAGTCGGCCGACCAGCTGAAGGCCCACCTCCTGGACCTGCGCAAGGAACAGTTCTCCCTGCGCATGCAGCGGGCGACCGGTCAGCAGTCGAAGACCCACGAAACCCGCCAGGTGCGCCGCGAGATCGCTCGCGTGAAGACCCTGCTCGGCAGCAACCAGTAAGGGATCGCAGCGATGAGCGACAACAACGAAAAGACGCTGCGCACGGTCGAAGGCCGCGTCGTCAGCAACAAGATGGACAAGACGGTGACCGTCCTTGTCGAGCGCCAGGTCAAGCACGCGCTGTACGGCAAGTACATCAAGCGCTCGACCAAGCTCCACGCCCACGATGCTGACAACAGCTGCAACGAGGGCGACGTGGTGCGCGTGACCGAGATCGCGCCGCTGTCCAAGACCAAGAACTGGCGCGTGGTGGAAGTCATCACCCGCGCGGCTGAATAAGAGGGCTGAGACATGATCCAGGTGCAAAGCTACCTCGAAGCCGCCGACAACTCCGGCGCCAAGGAAATGATGTGCATCAAGGTGCTGGGCGGCTCCAAGCGCCGCTACGCCGGCATCGGCGACATCATCAAGGTGACCGTCAAGGACGCGATCCCGCGTGGCAAGGTCAAGAAGGGCGAGATCTACGACGCCGTCGTGGTCCGCACCCGCAAGGGCGTCCGTCGTGCCGACGGTTCGCTGATCCGCTTCGATGGCAACGCCGCCGTCCTGCTGAACAACAAGCAGGAACCGATCGGTACCCGTATCTTCGGACCGGTGACCCGTGAGCTGCGTTCCGAGAAGT
>CAZBDE010000472.1:1100-1524 GCA_964490415.1 uncultured Pseudoxanthomonas sp.
GTTCCGAGAGGTTCATGAAGATCGTCTCGCTCGCGCCTGAAGTGCTCTGAGCGGAGGAAGCAGACATGGCAAACCGTATCAAGAAGGGCGACCAGATCGTCGTCACCGCCGGCAAGGACAAGGGCAAGCAGGGCGAGGTTGTGCGTGTTGAGGGCGACCGCGTGGTCGTCTCCAACATCAACCTGGTCAAGCGGCACACCAAGCCGAACCCGCAGGCGGGCATCGCCGGCGGCGTGGTCGAGCGCGAAGCCTCGATCCACATTTCCAACGTCATGCCGCTCAACCCCGCCACCGGCAAGGGCGAGCGCATCGGTTTCAAGGTCCTGGAGGATGGACGCAAACTGCGTGTGTTCCGCTCCAGTGGTGAGGCGCTCGACGCCTGAGGAATGAAGCAATGACCACGCGGCTCGAAAAGATCTACAAG
>CAZBDE010000473.1:0-1523 GCA_964490415.1 uncultured Pseudoxanthomonas sp.
GGCGACAACGTCTCAATCTGAATTCAGGCTTCCCTCCGCCGGTGCCACCACTCTAACGTTCGGCAGAAAATGAGAATCACAGCACAGACGTTTATGGCACGAGCGCTCGTCGTGATCCTCGCAATTGCGGCTTCCGCTGAAGGGGCGACGTTTGGCATTCGTCTCGTGCAGAACGACGCTCCAAGCTCCATCTTGTTCTCGTGCAAAATGGGGATAGAGAAAGGCAAGGTTTCGATTTCGGCCACCGGATACAGCAGACCGCTTCGGGAAATGATTTGGCAACGCGGCCACTCTGAATCGCCACGATTCGAAGACCACCTTGTCTCAGTTGAGGACGATAAGGTAGCTGCCGATTTCCTCACGATAGCGAAGCACTTCGAACTTTGCCACGAAGGCTCGAATATGAAGTTGGTCAGTGGAGGCACGGTCACCAAGATTGATTGCATCGACGACCCCAAAGCACCCGCTGAGGAAGCGTATTACATCGCAGTAGATCAGTCCAACAGGCGTGCTAATCTCATGGAGGATATTTGTCGAGACATCCAGATGCTGGTTGTGAGCGATGTTCTGAAGGAAGACGTATCCAAGAAGAAAGCGCTAGAATCGTTGCGAGCCAGGAGTGTCAAGCTTGCGTCAAATATTTCGGATTACACTCAGTCATTATCCTTGTTGGAAGATGCACACCAAAAGGAACTGCCAGCAGAATGGGCGAAGATCTCAGCTCTGGTTCAGTTGCGCCCCGATCAACCCGCGCTTGAGAAGCGAACTCGTCTCGTGCGAACAGCTCACGACGTTATGACTGCGTCCTGTTCTGAACATGGACTTCAACACGTCCTCGGGGGAGTTCTTTCTGACCAGAGGGCGTTGATCCTCAAGATTGGCGAAGTGAGGCGATGCCGCGGTTCATTCTTATACCCAGAGGATCCAGAATGGGGATTTGATGACATTGGAACGAGCTTGGGATTCGTTTATCCACCACACGATCCCGGTTTGCGTGTTGGCATTTTAGATTGGGGCCTCGAGAGGTTACTACTCCATTTCCTGCTTAGCGGAGCTTCAGACGCACCCACCGCTTATGACCGATTCTCATTGGCCCTTTCCGGACGAGAATGGAGCGTTGTTGAGCGTTGGAATTTCAAGAAAGATCCTATTTCCGAAGACACGAAGGGTCGCCTCGATTACCTCTCATCCACGAGTGGGCTCTTGGAACATTTGCTTGAGGGGAAGGTTCCAGACGGCGTCAGGTTTCTTGATGTTCAGGCGATAGTCATTGAAGACGACAATTGGAAGGCAGCACGGCTTGATTACCGCCTCGGCAACGAGGAGTATGTTCTACCGTTGTTCATCACTGATGGAGCTTGGCTTCCCAATCGCCGATGGACAGAGCGCGCCTACCGAGATGTTGGAAACGTCATCGAGAATCGCGACTTTTTCCGGACTCCTGCCGACGTCAAAAAACACGATGCAGAACAAGAATAGATGAGAAGGCAGCGAGGGCGCTGACGTGCCCCGTGGGTTATCAT
>CAZBDE010000474.1:0-1517 GCA_964490415.1 uncultured Pseudoxanthomonas sp.
CGAAGGATTGGAGGCGGTTGCGACTGGCCGCAGGCCAGCCCCGCAGGGGTGAGGGCTGGATGGGGCCAGCCCGAATCAACCTGCACGGATTGCAAATTCTTTCAAATGGGTTGGCACAGCCAATGCCATTGGTTGGCTCGTGGGTTCATTTTTCATTTATTGCACCCGCTCTTCGATCTGCAATGCATAAAGCGTCAAAATTCCATCCGCTTTTGCATGTGCTTGATATACGATTATTTGCCACTTTGCGCCACTTGGCAAGATGGTAATACGAGTTCCTTTTTTTACATTTTTAGAGGGCGCTTTTTTTACTTCACCCCAAGTAGATTCCTCTGGAAAATGAGCCGCCATTACACTTAACATATCTTCGTTCTCCGGGGACGCAAATTCCAAATCTCTATTGCGCATTTCAATTACCGAATCCAGAATTTCGCCTTCTTCGAACTTTAAAACGCAAGCAAATATACCTGTCATTAGTTTCTCAGTACGCTCCCATTCCACAAAATTTTTTATATTCAAGTACTCATCCTGAAAAATAACCTTGGCAGCGCTTAATTGACGCAATTGGTTTTCATCCTTCTTGCCACAGGACGGAAGCAACAATACAAGAAAGAGCATTATTGTTTTCATTTGAATTAGCTAATTTTCAAATTATCCGCGGCCAGGCCACCCCAGCACCCATTGAATCTTGTCACCAGCTTCTCTTGAGCATGATCGCAATAACCATGGCCCTATTGACTGCGAGTTGATAAGAATTTTTATCGGAAATTGCCGTCCCAACCCTGCATCGAGAAAGCTCTGATCCGAAATCAATTCGCCATTATCCAACTCCGTAGACAAATCACCATTACCTGACCCGTGGAGATCTCCCGTATCAATCCAATGGTAGACTGTATTTGTTACTTTTATCTCCCCCCCTTTGCAAGATGCACTAGAGTAACCGCACCTGTACTCCCAGTCGGCTTTGATTCTTATTCCCTGAGAACCATGCAAAGTAAGCCTCATCGACTCCAACATGTAAAGTCTAGCATGACCATAAGGCGATCCACCTTCGCCGACTTTTTCGTTAATTCGCCCTTTTGTTCCAGATGGCTTGCCTGCATTATCCCGCAAGAGTTCGTCAAATCTCTTTTCCCAGTAAGCTTTGAACCATTGCTTAAGTTCGGGTCTATCCATCATGAAGGAAGACCAATCCTCATTATACGGTGTTCCATTTCCGGTCACATAGTGCCTCATGAGGCTTCTCGCGTATTCCGCTCCTTCGTCATTTAAATCAAGATAAATATCGAGAGGACTTCTTGGTGAACTAGGTTTTCCTGTAGGCCCTCGAAGACCGAGATAATCCACCCGATTCACCGGGGCATTCCCAACCATGCCATACAGGTTCAGCCCCCCACGTTCACCAATAGGGTCTCTGGATGGCCACCGCCCTGTTTCAGGCGAATAATACCGGTAGCCGTAATACAGCAGCCCCGTCTCCACATCCTCGAACTTCGTGCTGAACCCAAACGGCGGGA
>CAZBDE010000475.1:0-1516 GCA_964490415.1 uncultured Pseudoxanthomonas sp.
TCCAGGATCGGCATGCCGTAGATCGGGCTGGCCGGGTCGGTCTTGGCCACCGGGTTGACCACGTCGTTGGCGCCGATCACCAGCGACACGTCGGTGTTTGGGAACTCGGGGTTGATGTCGTCCATGTCGGCGATCAGGTCGTAGGGCACGCCGGCCTCGGCCAGCAGCACGTTCATGTGCCCGGGCATGCGCCCTGCGACCGGGTGGATCGCGAACTTGACCTTCACCCCGCGCTCGATCAGCCGCTGCGCCAGTTCCCAGATCTTGTGCTGGGCCTGGGCCACGGCCAGGCCGTAGCCGGGCACGATCACCACGCGCTCGGCGTAGGCCATCATCGCCGCCACGTCGCCGGCCTCGATCGGCTTCTGCGCGCCGCTGATCTCCTGCTGCTGGCCGCCGCCGCCGAAGCTGCCGAACAGCACGCCGCTGATCTTCCGGTTCATCGCCTTGGCCATCAGCCGCGTGAGCAGGATGCCGGCCGCGCCGACCATCATGCCGGCGATGATCAGCGCCTCGTTGCCCAGCACGTAGCCCTCGAACGCCACCGCCAGGCCGGTGAAGGCGTTGTACAGCGAGATCACCACCGGCATGTCGGCACCGCCGATCGGCAGGGTCATCAGCACGCCCAGCGCCAGGGCGACGACGAAGAAGGCGGCGATCGCCCACACCTCCAGGGTCACGCCGGCCCACACGCCCAGCACCGCCATGGCCACCGCCACCAGCAGGTTGAAGGCCTGCTGGCCGGGGAACACCACGCGCCGGTCCAGGCGCCCGTCGAGCTTGGCCCAGGCGATGATCGAACCGGACAGCGCCACCGCGCCGATCGCCGAACCCAGCACCGCCAGGGTCAGCACCACCGCGCCCGGGTGCGTGCTCGCACCGTCCTGCAGCAGCACCTCGCCATGCGCCAGCGAGGAGAAGCGCAGCAGTTCCACCGCGCCGATCGCGGCGGCCGAACCGCCGCCCATGCCGTTGTACAGCGCGACCATCTGCGGCATGTCGGTGATGGCCACCTTCTTGCCGGAGATCCACGCGGTGACCGTGCCCAGCACCAGCGCGGTCACGATCAGCGGCATGTTGTGCAGGCCCGGCAGCAGGAAGGTCGCGCCGGTGGCGATCAGCATGCCGACGCCCGCCCAGTGGATGCCGCTGCGCGCGGTGGCCGGCGAGGCCATGCGCTGCAGGCCGAGCAGGAACAGGGTCGCCGCGACGAGGTAGCTGAGGCCGACCAGCCAGGTACGGAAGTCGAATTCGCCGCCGCTCATGCCTTCTTCTCCGGCTTCTTCGACGACTTGAACATCTCCAGCATGCGTTCGGTGACCACGTAGCCGCCGGCGGCGTTGCCCGCGCCCAGGACCACGGCGATGAAGCCGATCGCCTTCTCCAGGGTGGTGTCGGCGTGGCCGAGCACGACCATCGCCCCGATCAGGACGATGCCGTGGATGAAGTTCGACCCCGACATCAGCGGCGTGTGCAGGATCACCGGCACCCGCGAGATGATCACGTGGCCGGCGAT
>CAZBDE010000476.1:0-1513 GCA_964490415.1 uncultured Pseudoxanthomonas sp.
TGGTGGTTCCACGACGCGCCCGAGGGCATGTGGCGCTTCCGCGAGCAGACCCTGGCCACCGCGGGCTTCTACAACACCATCGGCTTCAACGACGACACCCGCGCGTTCCTGTCGATCCCGGCGCGGCACGACGTGGCCCGGCGCATCGATTGCGCGGTGCTGGCCAAGCTCGTCGCCGAGCACCGGATCGACGAGGACGAGGCCACCGACGTGGCCATCGACCTGGCCTACCACCTGCCCAAGCGGGCCTACCGGCTGTGAACGTCGTCGCCTGGCAAGGCATCGCCTTGCTGTTGGGCCTGGCAACGCTGGCGGCGCCGGCAGCGGCGACCGCGGCCCAACCCCCACCGCGCGAACAGGTCCGCCTCGACAGCGGCTGGCGCTTCCACCGCGGCGATCCGCCGGGCGTGGAGGGGCGGCTCGACTACGACGTGCGGCCGGAAGTGGAGCAGAGCGCAGACGGCAAGGTCGCCGACGCGCGACCGGACGCGGCGGTGAAGACCGAGGCGTCGCGACCGGTGCTCAAGCCGTGGATCCTGCCCACCGCCAATCCGCTGATCGCCGACCCGGCGAAACGGCACGTGCCGCCCGCGGGCACGCCACCGGGCAGCGACGTCGCCTTCCTCCAGCCCGGCTTCGACGACAGCGACTGGGAGGCGGTGACCCTGCCGCACGACTGGGCCATCGCCGGGCCGTTCATCGGGGAAGGGCCGTACGGCGGCATGGGCCGCCTGCCGAGCTGGGGCGTGGGCTGGTACCGGCGCGCGCTGGACATCCCCGCCAGCGCGGCCGGCCGCCGGGTGTTCCTCGACGTCGGCGGTGCGATGTCCTATGCCACGGTCTGGCTCAACGGCCACCTGGTCGGCGGCTGGCCCTATGGCTACAACGGCTGGCGCGTGGACCTGACGCCCTACGTGCAGTTCGGCGGCAGCAACCGGCTCGCCATCCGCCTGGACAACCCGCCCGAGTCGGCGCGCTGGTATCCCGGCGGCGGCCTGTACCGCGACGTGTGGCTGACCGTCACCGATCCGGTGCACGTGGGCCAGTGGGGCACGTATGTCACCACCACCGACGTGTCGCCGGCGTCGGCGACGGTGAACCTGCGCGTGGACGTGGACAACGCCGGCGACGGACCGGCGCAGCTCCAGGTCGCCACCGAGATATTCACCCTGGATGCGGCCGGCGCCATCACCGGCACGCCGGTGGCCCGCATCGCGCCGCAACCGCTGGAGGTCGCCGCCGGCGCCAGCGCACGCCTGCAGTCTTCGGCACGCATCGCCCACCCGCGCCTGTGGGGTCCGCCGCCGACCCAGCAGCCGCATCGCTACGCCGCCGTCACCACGCTGGCGAAGGACGGCCGCACGGTCGACCGCTACGAAACCCGCTTCGGTATCCGCGAGGTGCGCTGGGACCCGGACCGGGGCGTGGTCGTCAACGGCGAGCACATCCCGCTGCGCGGCGTGAACCAGCACCACGACCTCGGCGCGCTGGGCGCGGCGTTCAACCTGCGCGC
>CAZBDE010000477.1:0-1502 GCA_964490415.1 uncultured Pseudoxanthomonas sp.
CAAGTTGCATTTCATATTCAAAGCTTGAATATAAATGTGAATAGCCCCTGCGGGGGATGCCCATCCGTTCGTGCATATCATCTATGGGGTCGGCACCGCTGGGGTCATTAAAGATTACCGGGTTATTAAAACTGTAGTTGTAAGGGGTCAATCCGGTGTATTTGCCTGCCATCGGGTCGACCGCGTTCATTCTGCCAAGCATGGGGTCATATTCCCTGAACAGCATCTCATAGTTTCCTGTGGCACTGTTCTTTTCGCTCCCTGCATTATAAAGGAAGTTGTTGTTCGTTGTGTTTTCCCGTGTCCATGAGTTTGCTGTCTGCAAACCGAAGGGATAGTATTCATTGTATTGTATTACGTTGCTGGGCGTGTGGGTTACGGTTACATCATCTACATAAAACTCTACCAGTGTCGGGTTTTCATTGCTTACATAGATGTACGCATAGCCTTCTTCTTTTACCGTCACTTCCTGCATCATGTAATCATGCGCGGCTTTGGGGCTTGCGCCTATTTGTTCCCCGCCTTCAATCTGCTGCCAGGCAGCATCCACGAAGTTGTGGTCTTTATCGAAGAGCAGGATGTTCACAAACAGTTTCGGGTAATCTTCATCGGTGCCGTCATGTCCGCCAACTATCGCCAGATCGTAAAAACATAGAGTATAATTACCAGAAACGGGAAAAGTAAAAACACTGGAACCAATAGCTTATGCTTTTCTCTATATTCCCTGTCTTTCTCAAACTCACGGTATATTTTTAGATAATTATTATCTCTAAGTAAAACAATGAAATGCAACAAAGTTATAACCACGTAGAAAGAACCTACTATCCATTTAGGAATATAAAAATCAGGCATATAATACCTTACCACCGGATACAGAAGAAGAGAGTAGAATGCAATCCATAAAGAAAAAATTAAAATTGCTTTACCTTCAGGAATATCCTTTTTTCCTATCCCAATAAAAAATTTATAAAACGAATAGAGAATAAACTTGTAAAACTTGGGCATAAATATTATTTAAAAGTATTCCCGGTAAACATAAAGGGGTTTTTATATACTAAACCCTGCAAGTAAAGCGGGGTAGCTTCGCGCACTTTCCATCACCACGCTGCCATTCTCTGTTTTCTTCACGGCTATGCGGTAGGTATCCTGGCTGTTTTCAAAAAACCTGTCGAAGCTCAGCTCATAGTGAACGATATGAACAATAACCAGAAAGGCTGCTAATCCTATGGTAAGGCCGAAGATATTGATATAGGTAAACAGGACTCCTGCCCCTTTGCCACCCTTGCGTTTATAGAAGGCCCGGAGAGCTGTAGTAAAGTAGTGTCTGAGCATGTTGTTAGCTTGTGCCTGTTCCGGTACACCGAAAGTAAGCAGTGAATGTTTTATACTGTATTGACTTACTTTATAATTTTAATGTTACTCAAAACAACCTGATCGTTATATCCTGCGGCTTCCGGATGCCACTGCCATCACGTATCAAACCGGAGCATGGTAAGGTCTTG
>CAZBDE010000478.1:0-1495 GCA_964490415.1 uncultured Pseudoxanthomonas sp.
CCTGCGCGTGACCTCCGGCCCGGTGATCGAGAAGGCCGGCGACCTCGCCGCGCTGCTGACCAACCTGCAGCCGCACGACGTGCTGTTCATCGACGAGATCCACCGCCTCTCGCCCGTGGTCGAGGAAGTGCTGTACCCGGCGATGGAGGATTTCCAGCTCGACATCATGATCGGCGAGGGCCCGGCCGCGCGCTCGATCAAGATCGACCTGCCGCCGTTCACCCTGATCGGCGCCACCACCCGCGCCGGCCTGCTGACCGCGCCGCTGCGCGACCGCTTCGGCATCGTCCAGCGCCTTGAGTTCTACAGCCCCGGGGAACTGACCCGGATCGTGCGCCGCTCGGCCGCGATCCTCGGCATCGACTGCGAAGCCGAAGGCGCCGGCGAGATCGCCCGACGCTCGCGCGGCACCCCGCGCATCGCCAACCGCCTGCTGCGCCGCGTGCGCGACTACGCCCAGGTCCGCGCCGCCGGCCATATCGACGCGGGCGTGGCCCAGGCGGCGATGGCCATGCTCAAGGTCGACCCGGAAGGCTTCGACGAGCTGGACCGGCGGCTGCTGCGCACCATCGTCGAGCACTTCGACGGCGGCCCGGTGGGCGTGGAGTCGCTGGCGGCCTCCCTCTCGGAGGAGCGCGGCACCCTCGAGGACGTGATCGAGCCCTACCTGATCCAGCAGGGCTTCCTGGTCCGCACCGCCCGCGGCCGCATGGCCACCTCCAAGGCCTACCGCCACCTCGGCCTGAAGGCCCCCGCGCCCCGCGAAGCCGGCGACCTGTTCTAGCCGCGCCTGGCTCCTTGCTTTTTTGTAGGAGCTCCCTTCAGGGGCGACCCGAGGTGATCGGGCGCAGCCGCGTTCAAGGCGACCCATCCGGAGACCACGCGTTGAACGCGACGTCTTCCGACGGGATCGTGTCGCCCCTGAAGGGGGCTCCTACAGGAGGCCGGGCAAGCGGCGCCGCGCCGCCAGCCGCGCGCAGGTCGCCACGGCCGCCTCCAGGCTCGACGGATCGGCCAGCCCGCGCCCGGCCAGGTCCAGCGCCGTGCCATGGTCCACCGCCACCCGCGGGTAGGGCAGCCCCAGGGTCAGGTTCACCGCCCGCTCGAACCCGCTGTACTTGAGCACCGGCAGGCCCTGGTCGTGGTACATCGCCAGCACCGCATCGAAACCGCGCAGCTTGCCCGGCAGGAACGCCGTGTCGGCCGGCAACGGGCCGACCAGATCCATCCCCTCCCCGCGCAGTTCCTCCAGCACCGGGATGATCGTGTCGATCTCCTCGCTGCCCAGGTGCCCGCTCTCCCCCGCGTGCGGATTCAGGCCCAGCACCGCGATCACCGGCGCGGCGATGCCGAAGTCGTCGCGCAGCGCCGCATGCGTGATCCGCAGTACCTGGCGCAGCAACGGCGCATCGATCGCGTCGGCGACCTCGCGCAGCGGCAGGTGGGTGGTGGCCAGCGCGACCCGGACGATGTCGTTGGCCAGCATCATCACCAC
>CAZBDE010000479.1:0-1477 GCA_964490415.1 uncultured Pseudoxanthomonas sp.
CCGTCGGCTACGACGCGAGGCGGGCCGCGATGGCTCGCACGGCCACCGCGAGTCCGTCCGGCCAGCGAAGTTCCTGCTCGTCGGCGTAGCGACCGTCGAGCGGCGTGCGGAAGCAGGTGAGGGTGTGGGCCTCGGGCGCCACGAGCCAGACCTCGGCGATCCCACCCGCCGCGTAGGCGGGCAGCTTCCGGCGCCGATCGGTCCACACCGTCGACACGCCGATCTCCACCAGCAACACCGCGTCCCGACCTTCGAACGCCTTTTGCCCTTCGCCCGCGGTCCGGCGGTACACCCCGACATCGGGGATCGGACAGGACGTGTCGGAGATCCGGACCGATCCGCCGGGCAACACATCGAGGTCCGGCAGCGCCGCGGTCAGCGCGACGAGCACATCGCGCTGCGCGCGAGCATGAGCAGGGCCCTCCGGTGACAGGTCGTAGATGACTCCGTCCAGAAGTTCGACTCGTCGGGGAAGGGCATCGATGGCCAGGAACTCATCCGTGGTGAAGCGGTGAACGTCGGCCATGGCCATGGAGCTAATGGTAGACGGGCGGTCAGGCGCCGCCGCGCATCCGGCGACACCGGCCGCGGCCAAGGCAGCCAGCACCGACCCGACCTTGATCGCACGCTCCCCCCCAGCTCACGAGCCGCATCCTGGCACGACCGGCGGTGCAGGAGCTCGACTCGTCGGGAACGACCGCCGACCGCCAGGAGCTCCCGGGTGGAGGAGCGATGGACGTCGGCCACAGCCATGAGCCTGGATGGCGCTGCCGCGAGACCAGTCCCCGGCCACGTCCACCTCGCCGCCCACCAGTCGCTCACGCCTCGGTGATGGCGCCCTTCTCGGCCCCTTGGGCGAGCTTGGCGTACTTGGCCAGCACGCCGCGGGGGTAGCGGGGCTCGGGCAGCTTCCAGTCGGCCTTGCGGGCCTCGAGCTCGGCCGGCTCGACGAGCAGGTCGATGGTGTGGTTGACGGTGTCGATCACGATGCGGTCGCCGTCGGCGACGAAGGCGATGGGGCCACCGTCGACGGCCTCGGGGGCCACGTGGCCGATGCAGAAGCCGTGGGTGCCGCCCGAGAACCGGCCGTCGGTGACGAGCGCGGCGTCGCCGCCCCGGCCGGCCCCCTTCATGGCCCCGGTGACCGCCAGCATCTCGCGCATGCCGGGCCCGCCCTTGGGGCCCTCGTAGCGGATGACCACGACATCGCCAGGCTGGATCTTGCCGGCCAGGATCTCCTCCATGGCGGCGGCCTCGCCATCGAACACCCGGGCGTTGCCCTCGAAGGTGTCGAAGTCGATGCCCGCCACCTTGACCACCGAGCCCTTGGGGGCCAGCGAACCGGTGAGCACGGCGATGCCGCCGACCTCGTTCAGGGGGTCGGTCAGGCGGTGCACGACGTCGCCGTCGGGCTTGGGCGGATCGATGGCTGCCAGGTTCTCGGCCACCGTCTTGCCGGTGACGGTGAGGCAGTCGC
>CAZBDE010000480.1:0-1475 GCA_964490415.1 uncultured Pseudoxanthomonas sp.
TCAGATCTCGGCCGCCAGCTCGTCCAGCAACGCCTTGTGGGCGTTGGCGTCGATCTCGCGATGCAGCAGCTTCTCGGCGCCGCTCACCGCCAGCGCGGACACCTGCTTGCGCAGGTCCTCGCGGGCGCGGTTGGCGGAGGCGTCGATCTCGGCCAGGGCGATCGCCTTCTGGCGGCCGGCCTCGGCGACGGCTTCCTCGCGCGCGGCGTCGACGATCTGGTTGGCGCGGGTGTGGGCCTGGTCGATGATCTCGTTGGCCTTGCCGCGCGCTTCCTTCAGCAGGTCGTTGACCTTGTCCTGCGCCTGCGCCAGGTCCTTCTGGCTGCGGTCGGCCGCGGCCAGGCCCTCGGCGATCTTCTGCTGGCGCTCCTCGATGGCCTTGAGCAGCGGCGGCCAGATGTAGGTGGCGATCAGCCAGATCAGCGCGGCGAAGGCCAGCGCCTGGGCGATAAGGGTCAGATTGATGCTCATGGGTGCGCTCTGCCTGTACTCGGGGCGCCCGCGACCGTGGGGTCGTCAGGCTGCCCACTGGCTGCCGCCGTCCGCGCTGCGGATCGGCGGCAGGTCCGAATGTCGGTCCGGGGACCGGCCGATTACGGGGCCAGGCCGCCGACCAGGAACGGGCTGGCGAAGGCGAACAGCAGGCCGACGGCGACCGAGATGATGAACGCGGCGTCGATCAGACCGGCGGTGATGAACATGCGCACCTGCAGGACCGGGATCAGCTCCGGCTGGCGGGCGGCCGACTCCAGGAACTTGCCGGCCATGATGGCCAGACCCAGGCCGGCGCCCAGCGCGGCCAGGCCGATCATGATGCCGATGGCCAGAACGGTCGAAGCCTGGACGGAAGCGAGGGCGGTCAGTGCGGTTTCCATGGTTTTCTCCGGAGCGATTGCTTTGAGGTTGGAGCGAAGGGTGAAGGGTGAAGGGTGAAGAGCTGGGTTGAAACGGAAGGGTGGAACGTATCAGTGGCTGTCTTCGGACAGGCTCAGGTACACGATCGACAGCATCATGAAGATGAACGCCTGCAGCTGGTGATCCCGCTGCAGGCGAAGGTGGCACCGCCCAGCATGCCGAGCAGGCCGGCGCCGCCGAGCACCCAGATCAGCAGGAACACGATCTCGCCGCCGAACATGTTGCCGAACAGTCGCATCGCCAGCGAGATCGGCTTGCTCACCCACTCGACAACGTTGAGGATCAGGTTGAACGGCAGCATCCACTTGCCGAACGGCTGGGTCAGGAACTCCAGGGTGAAGTGGCCCAGGCCCTTGGCCCGCAGGCCGAAGAACAGCATCAGGAAGAACACGCTGATCGACATGCCCAGCGTGGCGTTCACGTCGGCGGTCGGGACCGGCTTCCAGTAGTGGATGCCCACCCATTCCAGCGGCTTGGCGATGAAATCGGCCGGAACCATCTTCATCAGGTTCATCAGCAGGATCCAGAAGAACAGGGTGATCGCGATCGGCGTCACCAGC
>CAZBDE010000481.1:0-1462 GCA_964490415.1 uncultured Pseudoxanthomonas sp.
CGCCGTCGCCCACGCGCTTGTGGTCCTGGCTGGTGGCCATCGGCAGCGCGGTGCGGCCGTCGACCATGGAGATGAAGCTGGCTTCCTCGCCTTCGAGGAACTCTTCGATCACCACGCGTGCGCCGGCGTCGCCGAAAGCGTTGCCGGAGAGCATGTCGCGCACCGCGGCCTCGGCTTCCTGCAGCGTCATCGCCACGATCACGCCCTTGCCGGCGGCCAGGCCGTCGGCCTTGACCACGATCGGCGCGCCCTTCTCGCGGATGTACGCAAGCGCTGCCTCGATTTCGGTATGCACCGCATAGAACGCGGTCGGGATGCGGTGGCGGGCGAGGAAGTCCTTGGCGAAAGCCTTGCTGCCTTCCAGCTGCGCGGCGGCGGCGGTGGGGCCGAAGATGCGCAGGCCGGCGTCGCGGAAGCGGTCGACCACGCCGGCCACCAGCGGCACTTCGGGGCCGACCACGGTCAGGGCCACGCCTTCGTCCCGGGCCAGTTCCAGCAGTCCGTCGATGTCGGTGACCTTGACCGGGGCATTGCGGCAGCCGGGCTCGGTGGCCGTGCCGGCATTGCCCGGGGCGACGACCACCTCGGACACGCGCGGCGACCGCGCCAGCTTCCAGGCCAGCGCGTGCTCGCGGCCGCCGGAACCGATCACCAGGACTTTGGACATTGCGTCGACCGAGGGAGAGGGGGATCGCGATTCTAGCGTGCCGTTGGCGAGGCCCCCACCTGCGTGCGTTCGTGCCCCTGCAGCCGTCATCCCCGCCTGCGCGGGGTGGCGGCCTTACGGCTCCGCCATCCAGTCGTTCTCGTGATGGCCGAAGCCCACGTGCAGCACGACCTCGCCGGCCGAGGCCGCGCTGGTGAAGCGCAGCGCCTGGAACGCGCCTTCCGGTGCATCGGGCAGGGTCAGCAAGGGATCGGCACGGAAACCGAAGCGGCCGTAGTAGGCCGGGTCGCCCAGCACCACGCAGCCGTTGGCTTCGCGTTCCTGGAGCATGCGCAGGCCGGCGCGGATCAGCGCGCCGCCCACGCCATGGCCCTGGTCGGCCGGGTCCACCGCGACCGGGCCGAGCACGTACCAGCCGTCGCCGTCGCGCGAGGGCCGCGCCGGCGAGAAGGCGACGTGGCCGGCGATGCGGCCGTCGATGTCGGCCACCAGCGAGACCGCCAGCGCGTGGTCGGCGCGCAGGGTGTCGACGGTGCGCGCCTCGAGCGCGCCGCCGCCCGGCACGCCGATGCCGGCGAAGGCGGCCAGCACCAGGTCGTGGATGGCATCGATGTCGTCGGGGCTTTCCTCGCGGATCCACATGACGGGTCGCCTGCGTGGCTGGACTGGGTGCAAGCGTAGCCCAGGGGGTGTGCGCACGGCATTAAGAAAGGCTCTTTCTGTAGGAGCCCCCTTCAGGGGCGACCCGATCCCGCCGAAAGGCGCCACGTTGAACGCAGGCGCATCCAGGGACAT
>CAZBDE010000482.1:0-1457 GCA_964490415.1 uncultured Pseudoxanthomonas sp.
GACCCCTCGACGCCCCCACCAACCTCCTCGAAACCCGCATCCCCGAAGCCGCCGAACTCACCGACGACGACCAACGCGCCCTCCTCGACCACCTCGACGCCCTCCTCACCCGCACCCGCCACCGCGCCATCACCACCAAGTGATGTGAGCTGAGCACCCGCACCGCAGCGTCGGCCGGATCAGCAGCCGTGTCGATGATCACGACCTTCGCTCGGATCGCTAGTGGTCCGTCGCGGATTTGGTGACTTGGTCGAGTTTGGCCCGTCCACGCTTGACCTTGGTGATGATCTCCTTCGCGGTCTTGGTCCACACGAAGGGCTGGGGGTCGTCGTTCCAGTGTGAAACCCACAGGTCGAGCGCTTCGGTGAGCTCGTCGACCGAGGTGAACACCGAGTTCTTGAGGCGCTTGTTCGTGAGCTGAGCGAACCAGCCCTCGACCAGGTTCAACCACGACGAACTCGTCGGGGTGAAGTGCAGGTGCCATCGCTTCTGGCGGGGCTTCGCGAGCCATTCCTTGACCTCGGCGGACTTGTGGGCTGACAGGTTGTCCAACACGACATGGATGTCGAGGTCACGAGGCGTGTGGATATCGATCCAGCGGAAGAAGGCCAACACGTCCTTGCTGGTGTGGGTCTTCCGGGTCTGGTGCAGCACCTCGCCGGTGCCGACGTTCAACGCCGCGAACAAGTCGGTGGTGCCGTTGCGCTTGTAGTCATGGGTCATGGTGCGGCCGCGACCCTTCTTCATCGGCAGCGACGGCTGAGTCCGGTCCAGTGCCTGGACCTGGGTCTTCTCGTCAAAGCTGAACACCACCGCCCGCTCGGGCGGGTTGAGGTAGAGGCCGACCACGTCGATCAACTTCGCTTCGAAGTCAGGGTCGTTGGACAGCTTGAACGTCTCTACCCGCCACGGCCGCAGTTTCCGGGCCTGCCAGATCCGCGCCACGGTGTCCTTGCCCACCCCATGACGCTCGGCCATCGAGCGCGTCGACCACGCGGTCGACCCGTCATCAGGCACCGTGTGCAACGTGTCGTGAACGATCGCCTCGACCGTGTCCTGGGCGATCGTCGGCTTGCGGCCCCGACCCGCTCCGATCGACCCCACAGCGTCGATCCCACCTTCTTCGTACCTGCGCCGCCACCGCCGCACCGCGTTCGGGGTCGTCGAACACTCCCGAGCGATCACCTCGTTCGCGACACCATCGGCAGCCAGAACCAACGCCTTGGCCTGCACCACCGTCCGATGAGGCAACAACATCGAACACGCCATCCGCTTCAACGCCTTGCGTTCTCTGCGCGACACGTTCAACCGAGGAGCAGTCTGGACAGGCATACCCTCAAGCCTAACCCCCGCCACTATTTGAGCGACGGACCACTAGTGGTCCGTCGCGGATTTGGTGACGTGGTCGAGTTTGGCCCGTCCACGCTTGACCTTGGTGATGATCTCCTTCGCGGTCT
>CAZBDE010000483.1:374-1423 GCA_964490415.1 uncultured Pseudoxanthomonas sp.
CCGAACTGCGCCTTGCCGCCCAGCGGCTGCTGGGTGACGAGCGAGTACGGGCCGGTCGAACGGGCGTGCATCTTGTCGTCGACCAGGTGGTTCAGCTTCAGGTAGTGCATGTAGCCGACGGTGACCGGGCGCTCGAACGCCTCGCCGGTGCGGCCGTCGTGCAGCACGGTCTGGCCGCTGCTCGGCAGCTCGGCAAGCTCCAGCATGCGCTTGATCTCGGCCTCGCTCGCGCCGTCGAACACCGGGGTGGCCATCGGCACGCCGGTGGTCAGGTTCCTGGCCATGCCCAGCAGCTCCTCGTCGCTGAACTGGGACAGGTCCACACGCTCGCCGACCGTGGTGCGGTCGTGGTTGTAGATGTCCTCGAGGAACTTGCGCAGGTCCTTGACCGCGCTCTGGGCTTCCAGCATGCGCTGGATCTTGCGACCCAGGCCCTTGGCCGCCCAGCCCAGGTGCACTTCCAGGATCTGGCCGATGTTCATGCGCGAAGGCACGCCCAGCGGGTTCAGCACGATGTCCACCGACTCGCCCGAGGCCATGTACGGCATGTCCTCGACCGGGACCACGTTCGACACGACGCCCTTGTTGCCGTGGCGGCCGGCCATCTTGTCGCCCGGCTGGATGCGGCGCTTCACGGCCAGGAACACCTTGACCATCTTCAGCACCCCCGGGGCGAGGTCGTCGCCCTGGGTGATCTTGCCGCGCTTGTCGTCGAAGCGGCGCTCGAACTCCTTCTCGTGCGCGGCGATCTGCTTCTGCGCGCGCTCGATGGCCTCGGAGGCGTCCTCGTCCTTCATCCGCAGCAGGAACCAGTCGGCCTTCTTCAGGCCGTCCAGGTAGGCGTCGTTGAGCGTGTCGCCCTTCTTCAGGCCCGGGCCGCCGTTGGCGACCTTGCCCACGATCTGCGAACGCAGGCGCGCGTAGATCGCCGCTTCCAGGATCCGGAACTGGTCGTCGAAGTCCTTCTTGACGCGCTTGATCTCGCTCTCTTCGATCTGCTTGGCGCGCTTGTCCTTCTCGATGCCGTCGCGGGTGAAGACCTGCACGTC
>CAZBDE010000484.1:0-1421 GCA_964490415.1 uncultured Pseudoxanthomonas sp.
TTTACAGGGAATAAATCTGGATGTCAACAACAATGTAGCTCCCAATACCTCAGAAGGAGATCTGTTTTCCTACAAACTGGAATACGAAACGGCCGGACAGTGGAGTGGGAATATTGGCAAACAAAGCTGGTCTACTCCCCTCTCTATTCTTATGGTAATTCAAAAGGTAGGGATATAGTTTTTTTCATATTTTCGATTGTCTCGTATCAGGGCAAATATGCGAAGGATGAGTTTGTTTCTAATCGCATTGATTACCGTCATTTTGTTTTTCCCCTCGGCTACTTTTCTTACAAAGTAGGCCTGGAATTCTCCCGGCGATCTAATGGCAGACAAGGCCGCCATGTGAAACATTTTTTTGAGCTTTTTATCTGCTCGTTTGGAGACCCGGTTTGCTGAACGTACACTAGTTCCTGAATGATAGCTAAAGGGAGCACATCCGGCATGGCAGGCGAACTTTTTGCCATCGGTTATTTTGCTAAAACCTTCTGTTTTGACAATCGTTTCTATGGCTGTTTGCTTGCCGATTCCTACCACTGAGGTACAGATTTCAAACTGCTCTTTCAAGGCGTCATCCAAATCAATAACCTGATCTATCTGTGCTTCTATTTTATCAATCATATTGGATAAGTTACTGATTAGTATGTCATATCTCTTCTTTTTTTCTTTGTACATAGTGCTACTGAAAAAGTCTTTCTCATCAACTAACTGAGCCCGGTATTTGGCCCGATCTGTCACCAGCAGCTCCCGCTCTCTGCTCAGATAAGCCAGCTTCTGGTAGGTTTCCTTACCGGCCTGTAGCAATCTGGCTTTATCGGCAAAACGTTTGGCATAAACGGCAATTCGTTCTGCGTCAAGCGAGTCACTTTTCCCTCTTTTCAATCCCCCAGACAAATGAATATCAGAAGGATCTGCCAGCCAATAGTGAAAACCTTCCAGTATCAATTGCTTGTTAATCAGATTGTTGTAGTATCCGGTATTTTCGGCACAGATTAATAAAGAGTCCCTGCTTTCCACCTGGTTTTCTTTCAAAAAGGGCAGCAGCGTTTTCTTGACAAACTCCATATTATTTTCACCTTGCCCCAAAAACAGCTCTCCTTCAGGGCTTAGCAAACACAAGTCAAGGGTGTCTTTACTCACATCAATTCCTAAATAAAACGTGTAATTCATGATTTCTACTAAATTTGTATTGAACAAAAAGTACAGAAGGTTAAGAACTGAACCATAACCTGACAACCTTATCAGGGCGAGAATGAATTCTTATATGGGCCTAAGTTCAGGCAGGAAAGGGGCCTTAATAGAGAGATAAGCCTTTAGCTTATTCGGAGAAGATAGGTCACCCAATCCTGTCTTAACCTTTTGTAAATTTATCAATTCCCTCGTTTCCCATTTCTTTCTTTTGTACAACGTGGTAAATCTAAGGT
>CAZBDE010000485.1:0-1419 GCA_964490415.1 uncultured Pseudoxanthomonas sp.
GCACGTCCGCCGACTTGCCGTCCTCGCCGCCCATGTTCATGTCCCAGGCGCTGGCGTGGCAGACCACGTCGCGGTCCAGCGGCTTGATGAACTGGGTGCGCGCCCAGTAGCCCTCCGGCAGCCTGGGCATGTCCAGCGAGGTGTAGAAATCCTGCGCGCGCTCGGTCATCTGTCTGGCGACCTGCAGTTGCGCCTCGCGCTCGGCCTCGAAGCGCTGTTGCACGTTCGCGCCGGTCCCGCGCCGGTACAGCGCCGCGCCCAGGTCCTGCTGGAACTGCTTCTGCAGGGTGGCGCTGATGTCCAGGCTGCCCGCGCCCTTGTACGGCTCCAGGATGTCCCAGAGGTTGCCCCAGTCCTGCTGCCACATGTTGCCCATCAGGTGCGCCGGCAGCAGGCCGCCGGCGACCTGCCCGCGCTCCGCGCCGTAGCTGTGCGCCAGCTTGTCGCGGGTGTAGCAGTGCAGCTGTTCGTACAGCGGCCTGACCTGGTCCCACAGCCGGTCGGTCTCGGCGGCGAAGGCGTCCGGCGGCATGTCGTAGCCGCTGCGCCACATCGCGCCGGTGTCGGCGAAGCCCATCTCGCGCGCGCCCTCGTTGACCAGCTCCACGAAGCGGACGTAGTCCGGGCGCATCGGCTTGGAGATGGTGTGCCAGCCTTCCCAGGCCTGCAGCTGTTCGTCGTAGTCGCGGCTGGAGCGCAGCACGTCCTCCAGTTCGCCGAGCTGGCGGCACTGCTTCGCCTCGCCTTCGCCGCTGCACCAGGTACCGGCGCCGTACATGCCTTCCATGCGCGCGGCGATGGTGGTCAGTTCGGCCAGGCGCGCCGGGTCGCGCGGCGCCGGCATCGAGGTCATCAGCTTGAGCAGGGTCAGCGCGCGCCGGCTGTCGTCGGACATCGGCGCGCCCTCGAAGGCCTTGGCCTGTTCGATCCACTGGTTGAGCTGGGCCAGCGAGCGCTCGTTGGACTTGGCCGCCACGCGCTGGCTGTCGTCGTTGATGAAGGTCGAGGACAGCCACTGCGAGGAGGTCTGCTCCGGATAGGACGCCTTGATCTCGGCGTTGACCCGGGCGACGAACTGGTCGGCGGTTTCGCCGTCGTGGGCCGGGGTGGCGGTGCCCGGCGCGGCGCCGTCGGGGGTGGCTTCCTTCTTGCAGGCGGACAGCGACAGCAGGCCGGCGACGATGGCGAGCGGCAGCAGCAGGTGGCGGTGGTTCACGGAGGTTCCCCGGAGGAAGAGCAGTGCCCGAAGGCTAGTGGCGCGCCTGCGGGGCCGCAAGTGGGGGTGGGGCGTCGGGGCTGCGGATGGCGTCGGGTCGCCCCTGAAGGGAGCTCCTACAAAAAGCGGAACGCGACGCTGTTGCGCATTGTAGGAGCTCCCTTCAGGGGCGACCCGACGCCGCCGGCAAAGCCAGCAACCCC
>CAZBDE010000486.1:0-1069 GCA_964490415.1 uncultured Pseudoxanthomonas sp.
TGTCCGGCTGCTCGTTGAGCAGGTAGTTCAGGCCGCGGAAATAGGTGCTGGACAGGCGGCTGACCTGGCTGTCGCCGTGGCGCTGGCCACCGCGCCGGCCGACCACCCAGCCGGTCAGCGCGGCCAGTGGCAGGAACAGGAAGAACCAGAACCACTCGTTGAGGAATTCCATGGCTCAGGTGCCTTGATAGGGGGGGCGCGGGCCTTCCGGCGGCGGTGTTGCGGTGGCGGGAGCGGCGGCCTTGCCGGCGCGGCGCAGGCGCGCCTGGAGGGGCAGCACGGTGGTGGCCATGACGATGCCGCCGCCCAGCAGCACGCCGGCCAGCAGCGCGACCATCACCGCCACGCCGGTCGTGGTCACGACCTCGACGAGGCCGAAGTCGAGCACGATGCGCTGCGGGTTGAGCGAACCGACCACCAGGCCGGCGGCCAGGAAGGCGACCAGCGCCAGCAGACGAAGAATGGTCATGTCCCGACTCCTGCGGATATCGGGGAAAGCTTAACGGACCGCGGCGCGGTCGACGAGCAGGTCAGGCGCCTTCGTCGGCGGAAGCCGGCGCGGGCAGTACGCCGCTGACCTTCTCGCGCAGCTCCTTGCCGGGCTTGAAGTGCGGCACGTGCTTGCCGGGCAGCGCGACCGAATCACCGGTCTTGGGGTTGCGGCCCAGCCGGGGCGGCCGGTAGTGCAGGGAAAAACTGCCGAAGCCACGGATCTCGATGCGGTCGCCGGAGGCGAGCGCGCCGCCCATCATCTCCAGCAGCGACTTGACGGCGAGGTCCACGTCCTCGGCCTTCAGGTGCGACTGGCGACGGGCCAGGATCTCGATCAGTTCGGATTTGGTCATCTCAGGCCCGGCTGGATGTGCGGATACAGGCCGTGGCGGCCCGGGAATGCCGGGCCGCCACGGATACTGCGTACTGCCTTACTCGGACTTGCCGCCCAGCTGCGCGCGCAGCAGCGCGCCCAGGCTGGTGGTGCCGGCGGCGGCTTCGGCGGCGGTCTTGTTGTACTCGGCCAGCGCCTCGGCGGTTTCCGCTTCGTCCTTGGCCTTGATCGACAGCTGCAGGC
>CAZBDE010000486.1:1079-1415 GCA_964490415.1 uncultured Pseudoxanthomonas sp.
GTTCGGCCAGTACATGGCCGAACGGATCCTGCTCCATCTGCTTCAGGCCCAGGCTGATGCGCTCGCGCTCCGGATCGACCGCGAGCACGACCGCGTCAAGCGTGTCGCCCTTCTTGTAGTTGCGCAGGATGTCCTCGCCGGTGGTGTTCCAGCTGATGTCGGACAGGTGGACCAGGCCGTCGATACCGCCGTCCAGGCCGATGAAGATGCCGAAGTCGGTGATCGACTTGATCTGGCCGGACACCTTGTCGTTCTTCTTGTGGATCGCGGCGAAGGTCTCCCACGGGTTGGCGGCGAGCTGCTTCATGCCCAGCGAGATGCGGCGGCGCTCCTCGT
>CAZBDE010000487.1:0-1412 GCA_964490415.1 uncultured Pseudoxanthomonas sp.
CTGCGGGTGCGCGTGGACGGTTCGAAGAACAGCGTGCACACCGCGGTGCCGGCCAGCACGGTGCGCTTGCCGACCCGGCCGACCGCCGCGTCGCGGATCTGCCCGGCGCGGTCGAGCAGCTGCAGCATCGTGCTGCGCGGCAGGCCTTCCAGGGTCAGCAGGTGGCGCAGGCGGCCGTCGATGTCGAGTTGGGGCGTCATGGCGTGGCTCGGGCTTCTCTGTAGGAGCCGGCTTCGGCCGGCGACACGTGCGGCGCCGCTCGTGGCGGCGCTGGAGGAGAGGATGGGCGGGGCTGGATGCGCATGGGGACGGGCGATCGCGGCTGAAGCCGCTCCTACAGGGGGGTGGCGTCGGCGGGGGATTCGAGCCAGCGCTCGAGGATCACCGCGGCGGCCACCGCGTCGAGCGCGGCGGCATCGCGGCGGCGACGGGTGCCGGCGGCGCGGTCGCGGGCGAAGCGCTGCGCGGCTTCGACCGAACTGGAGCGTTCGTCGACCATCGCGACCGGCACGCCGAAACGCGTCTTCAGTTCCTGGGCGAACGCGCGCGCGCGCTTGCGGATCGGCTGGTCGCCGCCCTCCAGGGTCATCGGGTCGCCGACCACCAGGCCGCGCGGGCGCCACTCGCCGTACAGGCGTTCGACCGCCTTCCAGTCCGGGCCGCCCTCGTGCACATCCACCACCGCCACCCCGCGCGCACCGCCCAGGGCACTGCCCACGGCCACGCCGATCCGTCGCGCGCCGACGTCGAAGCCCAGCACGATCGCGTCGGCCGGCGGCAGCGCGGGCGTCGGCGCGGCGGCTTCAGGCATGCCCGCTGTAGTCGGCCAGGCGGAACAGGTCGTCCACGCCGATGCTCCCGGCCGCGGTCTGCCAGCGGCGGTCCAGCGGCAGGTCGAACAGCACCTGCGCGTCCATCGGTGCGGTGAGCCAGGTGTTCTCGCCCAGCTCGAACTCCAGCTGGCCGGCGCCCCAGCCGGCGCAGCCCAGGGCGACGATGGCGTGCTCCGGGCCTTCGCCGGTCGCCATCGCCTCGAGGATGTCGCGCGAGGTGGTCAGGTACAGGCCTTCGGCCACCTGCAGGCTCGAATCCCATTCCCGCGCGCCGTCGTGGAGGACGAAGCCGCGTTCCTGGTGCACCGGTCCGCCATGCAGCACGGTGCGTGCGCACAGCGCTTCGTCGTCGCTGCCGATGCCCATCTGCGACAGCACCTGGCCCAGCGTGTACTCGGAAGCGCGGTTCACCACCACGCCCATCGCACCCTGCTCGTCGTGCTGGCAGATCAGGGCCACGGTGCGGGAAAAGTTGGGGTCGGACAGCGCCGGCAGCGCGATCAGCAGCTGGTTGGCCAGGTTGTCGTGCGGCACGGGCATGCGGGCATTCTAGCGCCGCCCAGCCCCAGGCTGGCACGG
>CAZBDE010000488.1:0-1408 GCA_964490415.1 uncultured Pseudoxanthomonas sp.
AGACGAAGGCGCTCGCGTTCGGCAAGACCGCTGCCGAGGTCGAGGCCGAGGGAACGACCGGCCCGCTCGTCGCAGCCCGCACGTTCGCGGGGAACCGGCCGACGACGTCGATCTTCGCCGAGGCGCTCACGCCGCGCGTGCTCGGTGAGCTCGTCGCGCTGTACGAGCACATCACCTTCACGCAGGGCGCCGTCTGGGGTATCAATTCGTTCGACCAGTGGGGCGTCGAGCTCGGAAAGCAGCTCGCGCTGCAGATCGCACCGGCACTGGAAGGGGATGCCGCAGCCCTCGCCGCGCAGGATGCTTCGACTCGCGCCCTGCTCGAGTACTACACGGCGCACCGGCGCTGAGCGTCTCGCGTCCCACATTCAGGTGGCACGACACGCCGCAACACCAGCCCCGACCCCGCAAAGCGCGCCACCTGGACCAGCGCGACACGCCCGACCCCCACATTCAGGTGGCACAACACGCCGCAACACCAGCCCCGACCCCGCCGAGCGCGCCACCTGAACCAGCGCGACACGCCCGACCCGAATGCCGTTACTCCCCCTTGGGCTCGACCGTGATGAGCGACGAACCCGGTTCGACCGTGCCTTCGGTCACGGGCACGACCTCGCCGAAGTCGTCGGCGTTGAGCACGATGACGGGCGTCACGAGCGGGTAGCCCGCCTTCTCGATGATCGCGCGGTCGAAGGTCACGAGCGGCGTGCCGAGCTCGACCCGGTCGCCGTTCTTGACCTTGACGTCGAAGCCTTCGCCCTTGAGGTTGACCGTGTCGATGCCGACGTGGATCAGCACTTCGACGCCGCCGTCCAGGATGAGACCGAACGCGTGTCCCGTCGGCTGGGCCGCCGCAACGGTTCCGGCGCCCGGCGAGTACACTGTGTCGCCGGTCGGCTCGATCGCCGCACCCGGGCCCATGACACCGCCCGCGAACACCGGATCGGGCACCTCCGAAAGCGGCACGACACGCCCCGCGAGCGGCGAGGCGATGTCGATCACGACGAGTTCGGCGACCGCGGTAGCCGTCGCAACCGTCGCTGCCGCAGCCGCGGCGGGCGCGGCATCCGAAGCATCGATCGTGCGAGCTTCGGCGGCCTCGACCGCTGCCGGCGCCACATGCGCGGCCGCTGCGGCCGCCTCTGCGGCGTCACGCGCCGCCTCGAACTCGGCCTGCTGCTCGGGGGTGCGGAAGTTCGACCACATCACCAGGAGCATCGACGTGACGAACGCTGCGGCGATCGCGATCGCATAGAGCCCGATCGGGTTGAATGCCGGGATCGTCAGCAGAGACGTGAACACGAAGGCCTGCGTCGTGATGCCGTCCTCGAGCCCGAGCACGAAGCTGCCGAGACCGATGATGAGACCGCCGACGAAGCATCCGACGAGCATGCGCGGATAGATCCGC
>CAZBDE010000489.1:0-1399 GCA_964490415.1 uncultured Pseudoxanthomonas sp.
CGCAGGTTGTTGATGTGCTCGATCATGACGATGCCGTTGTTCACCACCACGCCCATCAACACCAGGATGCCGATCACGGCCATGATGTTCATCTCGGTGCCGGTGATCCAGAACAGCCAGTACACGCCGAAGATCGAGAACAGCACGCAGGACATGATCGCACCGGGGAACAGCAGCGATTCGAACACCGCCGCCATGATCACGAACATCAGCACCAGGGCGATCATGATGCTCGCCACCATCTGGCCCATGCCGTCGAAGTTGATGTTGAAGCCGCCGCCGGCGAAGGTGTAGCTGTAGCCTGGCGGGAACTGCATCCCGTTCAATGCGTCCTCGATCGCCTTGCGCGCCTGGTCGACCGGCACGTCGGGCGCGACGCCGGCTTCCACCCGCAGCATCGTCTGCCGGTTCAGGCGCTGGATCGAGGTGGCCGCCGGGTTCACGCCCACGCGGACCATCGCCAGCAGCGGCACCTCGGTGCCGTCGGCGGTGCGCACCATGAAGGTGGACAGGTCCTCGATGCCGTAGTCCTCCGAACCGGCGAAGCGCACGTTGACCGGGATCTCCACGTCGTCGCGATGGAAGTCGCGCAGCGAGGACCCGCGCAGGGCCATGCCGACGAACTGGGCCACCTGCGTGGCGCTGAAGCCGTAGGCCGCGGCGCGCTCGCGGTCCACCTGCACCGACAGTTCGGTGTTGGCGTCGCCGGTGTCCACGCGCACGTCGCGCAGCTTGGGGTTGTTCCCCAGCAAGGGCACGACGGCGTCGGCCAGTTCCTTCAGGGTTTCGGTGGAGTCGCCGATCAGGCTGAAGCGGATGCCCTGGCCGTCGCTGCCCATGCTGCCGGGCCAGCCGATGCCGATCCTGGCGCGGGCCGACTTCGGCAGGCCCTTGCGCACCTCCTCCTCGATCTTCTTGCTGACTTCGCGGTCCTCCACGTCGAGGAACAGGCGGGTCAGGGCCCAGCCCTGCTCGCTGTAGCGGCTGTAGACGCGATCGATGCGGAACTCCTTGCGGTGCGCGTTGACGAAGTCCTCCACCCGCGCGACCTCCTTGCCCATCTCCTCCTTGGAGTAGGCGCCGCGCCACTGGTAGAAGATGTTGATCTCGCTGGGATCGCTGTCGTCGCCACCGCCCTGGGTGTGCATCATCGGCCACACGCTCGCCGCCGAGATCAGCAGGATGCCGGCCACGCTCCAGCCGCGGTGCAGCAGGGTCCAGCGCAGCACGCGGGCGTAGCGGTCCTGCAGCTGGGTGATCATCGGCGACTTCACCGCCGGCGGGGTCTTCATCCGCGCCGAGAGCATCGGGATCAGGCTCACCGCCACCAGCCACGAGGCCAGTAGCGAGACCGAGATGGTCACCGCCAGCTGCGCCAGGTAGATGCTGATGATGTTCT
>CAZBDE010000490.1:0-1390 GCA_964490415.1 uncultured Pseudoxanthomonas sp.
TGCGGTAGGCGTCGATCACGTCGTCGCCCACGGGGAGCCCGAGGTCGCGCTGCGCCTCGAGCACCGCGATCCACAGGCGACGCTCGAGCACGATCTTGTGGGCCGGCGACCAGATCTCGGCCATCTCGGCGCTGGCGTAGCGGCCAGCGAGGACGTTGGGGATGGTCGGCTTCACGCGGGGGCTCCCGGGGTCGAGGACGGAGACGGAGACGAGGACGGACACGAAGGGTGGGTCAGCGCCGCGGGGCCGGACCGGGCCGGCTCGAGGACCGGCGTCCCACCTGTCGAGACGCCATGGTCACGGAGGGGTGCTGGATCTAGGTCGCGCGGCTCAAATCGGGCCTCTGACCACCCGCAGCGGTCAAGCACGGTAGGGAACCGGTCGATCAAAGAACTGCCTCCGGGCAGGGAACCCACCGCCGACGGGACGACGCACCCGGCACCTCACGGCCACGGAACCAGCCACGGAGCGTGCAGAGCAGCCGCGACACGAGGTGAGGGCCTGATGAACGGCATGGAAGGGCAATGCTACAAGCACGGGTTCGAGGCCTCCCAGGACTCGTGTCGCCAGTGCGGGCTGCACTTCTGCGCGGAGTGCCTGGTGTACTCGTTCGGCGCGAACAAGCCCCCGTACTGCATCTCGTGCGCCCTCGGGGCCTCGGGCGTGCGGGCCAACGCCGGGGTCAAGACCAACATCTCGCGTCGGGAGATCCGCCGGATGGAGAAGGAGCGCAAGCGCGCCCGCAAGGCCCAGAAGGCGGCTCCGGCCCCCATCGAGGTCGAGATCGACATCACCGCGCCGGACCCGGCACCCGTGCTCGTGCCCGACGCCGAGGAGAACCCCTTCGCCTGGGCCGACGACCCCCAGTCCGGCACCCGGGTCCCGTTCTGAAGCTGACTCACCGCTTCATCGAGCTGCGTCCCGTCAGCTGACCCAGCCAGCTAACCCGCGATCTCGTTGCGGTGGTCGGCGAGCTTGGCTTGCAGGTCACCGTCGGTGATGGCGAGCATCTCGACCACGAGCAGCGCCGCGTTCATGGAGCCGTCGACGGCGACGGTGGCGACGGGGATGCCCTTGGGCATCTGGACGGTGGAGTACAGCGCGTCCACGCCGTTGAGCGCGCCACCCGACAAGGGCACGCCAACCACCGGGAGGGTCGTGTGGGCGGCGCACACGCCAGCGAGGTGCGCGGCCATGCCCGCGCCGCAGATGAACGCCACGTAGCCGTTCTCGCGGGCGGTCGAGACGAGCTCGACGACCTGGGCGGGGTTGCGGTGGGCCGACAGGACCCGGACGTCGGCCTCGATGCCGAACTTCTCCAGCGTGGCGGCGGCCGGCGCCATCTTGTCCTGGTCCGATGCCGAACCCATCAGCACGGCGACCTTCATG
>CAZBDE010000491.1:0-1383 GCA_964490415.1 uncultured Pseudoxanthomonas sp.
GGCGTCGCGCAGTTCCTTGCGCAGGATCTTGCCGACGTTGGTCTTCGGCAGCTCGGTGCGGAACTCGATCTGGCGCGGCTGCTTGTAGCCGGTCAGCGCCTCGCGGCAATAGGCCTTGATCTGCTCTGCGGTCAGCGCCGGGTCCTTCTTCACCACGAACAGCTTCACCGCCTCGCCGGAACGCTCGTCCGGCACGCCGATCGCGGCCACTTCGAGCACGCCGGGCATCGCCGCGACCACGTCCTCGATCTCGTTCGGGTACACGTTGAAGCCGGAGACCAGGATCATGTCCTTCTTGCGGTCGACGATGTAGACGAAGCCCTGCGCGTCGATACGGGCCATGTCGCCGGTATGCAGCCAGCCGTCGGCATCGATCACCTTGGCCGTCTCCTCGGGCTTCTGCCAGTAGCCCTTCATCACCTGCGGGCCCTTCACGCACAGCTCGCCGACTTCGCCGGTGCCCAGTTCCCTGCCGTCGTCGTCCTTGACGCAGACGGTGGTGGAGGGGATCGGCAGGCCGATCGAGCCGTTGAACTCGGCGATGTCGAGCGGGTTGATGCATGCGGCGGGCGAGGTCTCGGTGAGGCCGTAGGCCTCGACCAGGGTCACGCCGGTGACCTTTTTCCACCGCTCCGCCACCGCACGCTGCACGGCCATGCCGCCGCCGAGGGTGAACTTGAGCGTGGAGAAGTCGACCGCGTCGAAACCCGGCGTGTTGAGCAGGCCGTTGAACAGGGTGTTGACGCCGGTGATGGCGGTGAAGCCCGAGCCCTTGAGCTCCTTGACGAAGCCCGGCATGTCGCGCGGGTTGGTGATCAGGTGGTTGAGCCCGCCCAGTTCCATGAACACCAGGCAGTTCGCCGTCAACGCGAAGATGTGGTACAGCGGCAGCGCGGTGACGATCACTTCCTTGCCCGGCTCCAGCGCGTTGGCGCTGAGCCAGGCCGAGGACTGCTGCATGTTCGCGACCAGGTTGCGGTGGGTGAGCATCGCGCCCTTGGCCACGCCGGTGGTGCCGCCGGTGTACTGCAGGAAGGCGATGTCGCCCGGGTCGATGTCGACCTGGGGCAGGACGTGGCGCTTGCCGGCGGCCAGCGCGTCGCGGAAGCGCACCGCGCCGGGGATGTTGTAGTCCGGCACCATCTTCTTCACGTACTTGAGCACGAAGTTGACGATGGCGCCCTTGGGGAAGCCGACCAGATCGCCCAGGCCGGTGGCGATGACCTGCTTGAGCGGGGTCTCGGCCAGCACTTCCTGCACGGTATGGCCGAAGTTGTCGACGACCACGATCGCGGCCGCGCCCGAGTCCACCAGCTGGTGCTTGAGCTCGCGCGCGGTGTAGAGCGGGTTGACGTTGACCACGGTCAGGCCGGCGCGCAGCAC
>CAZBDE010000492.1:0-1372 GCA_964490415.1 uncultured Pseudoxanthomonas sp.
TCGCCCTTGGCGTTGAGCACCGGCGAGCCGGAGTTGCCGCCGGTGGTGTCCAGGTTGGTCAGGAAGTTGACCGTCTGCGTGCCCAGCGCCGGGTCGGCGGTGCCCGCGAAATCGCCCTTGGCGATCGCTTCCAGCAGCGGCCGCGGCGCGTCGAACGGCACCTGTCCGGTGTCCTTCTCGACGATCCCGGCCACCGTGGTCACCGGCGCGTAGGTCACCGCGTCGCGCGGCTGCAGGCGCTCCAGGCGGCCGTAGCTGACCCGCAGGGTACCGTTGGCATCGGGGTACATCGCCCGGCCCTGCTTGCCGCGCCAGCCGGCGAGCGCGGCCATGTAGGCCGGGCGCAGGCGCAGCAGTTCGCCCTCGCGCGTCTTGCGCTCGTCCTCCAGCCGGATCTGTGCCGGCACCAGCCGTGCGGCCAGCGCCAGCAGCGGATCGGGCGCCATCGCCTGCCCCTCGCGCGCGGCGGCCAGGCGCGACAGGCGCGCGGCTTCATCGCCCAGCGTGGTGCCGGCGTACAGCGCATCCAGCGCCTGCTCCACCTCGGCCGGGGTGCGGCCGAAGGCGGCGTCGAACTCGGGCACGCGCTGCTGCGGCGGCAACGCCAGGTAGCGGGTGAGCAGCACGCCCAGCAGCGCCTTCTCCACCCGCGGGTCGTAGCGGCGCTGGACCTGCCTGAGCATGCCTTCGACCAGGGCCAGGTCGCGGGCCTGGTAGCCGCTCTCGCGCGCCTCGTCGGGCTTGGCCGCCTCGATCCGCAACCGTTCCAGCTGCAGCGCCGAACGCAACAGCTGGGTCTGGGTGGCGACCAGGCCCAGCAGCAGGTCGCGCTCGCGCATCGCCGAGGCCTGGGCCAGCACCTGGTTCAGCGCGTCGAGATCGGGCCGGTCGCCCTCCGAGGTGGCCCCGCGCATCCCGCGTTCGTCCTCGGCGCGCTGCCGCACCGCATCGCTGCGCAGCAGCCCCTCCAGTTCACCGGCGGCGCGCTTGCGGTTGTTCTTCAGCGACTGCACCTGCGAGGCGTAGCGGGTGGCCGCCTCGGCGTCGCCGGCGCTGCCGCGCTCGATCGCCGAAAGCAACTGGTCGAACACCGCCACCCGCGCCGGCAGGGTCCATTCGACCTGCTCGGCGAACTCGGCGGCGGTGCGGTGGCGGAAGGTGATGCCCGGGTAGCCGGCGAGCATGGCGAAATCGCCTTCGCGCGGCCCCTGCGACGACACCTGCAGGTGCGACGGCGGCTGGTAGGGCACGTTCTGCGGCGAATGCGCGGCCGGCTTGCCGTCGGGGCCGACATAGGCGCGCAGCAGGGTGAAGTCGCCGGTATGGCGCGGCCACATGAAGTTGTCGATCTCGTCGCCGAAGTTGCCGATCG
>CAZBDE010000493.1:0-1372 GCA_964490415.1 uncultured Pseudoxanthomonas sp.
CGACCACCGCCACGCGCTTGCCCTTGAACAGCGGGCCGTCGCAGTGCGGGCAGTAGGCCACGCCCTTGTTGCGGTACTCGGCCTCGCCGGGCACGTCCATCGTGCGCCAGCGCGCGCCGGTGGACAGGACCACGGACTTCGACTTCAGCGAGGCGCCGTTGGCGAGCCGGACTTCGACCAGGCCGTCCTTGCCGGCCGGCACCAGCGCGGTGGCGCGCTGCAGGTTCATCACGTCCACGTCGTATTCGCGCACGTGTTGTTCGAGCGCGGCGGCGAGCTTCGGGCCTTCGGTGTGCGGCACCGAGATGAAGTTCTCGATGGCCAGGGTGTCCAGCACCTGGCCGCCGAAACGCTCGGCGGCCACGCCGGTGCGGATGCCCTTGCGCGCCGCGTACACCGCCGCCGCCGCGCCGGCCGGGCCGCCGCCGACCACGAGCATGTCGAACGCGGCCTTGTTCGCGATCTTCTCCGCCTCGCGCTTCTCCGCGCCGGTGTCCAGTTTCGCGACGATCTCCTCCAGGCCCATGCGCCCGTAGGCGAACAGTTCGCCGTTGAGGAAGATCGCCGGCACCGACATCACCTGCCGCGCCTCGACCTCGTCCTGGAACAGCGCGCCATCGATCGCCACGTGCCTGATCCTCGGGTTCAGCACCGCCATCAGGTTCAGCGCCTGGACCACGTCGGGGCAGTTCTGGCACGACAGCGAGAAGTAGCTCTCGAAGGCGAACTCGCCGTCCAGCGAACGCACCTGTTCGATGACTTCGGCCGCGGCCTTGGACGGATGCCCGCCGGCCTGCAGCAGTGCCAGCACCAGCGAGGTGAACTCGTGGCCCAGCGGCAGGCCGGCGAAGCGCAGCGCGATGTCGTGGCCGGGACTGGTGATCGCGAAGGAGGGCGTGCGCTCGGCGTCGTCGCGGCGCGTCTCCAGGCTGATCTTCGCCGACAGCGCCTCGATGTCCCGGAGCAGGGCGAGCATCTCGGCCGAGCTGTCGCCGTCGTCGAGCGAGGCGACCAGGTGCACCGGGCGGGTCAGGCGTTCCAGGTAGGCCTGGAGCTGGGTCTTGAGGTTGGCATCCAACATGGCGGGAGCTCCTGGGGGAGGGGAGTGGGGGAGAAACGACCGGCAAGCCGATCCCGCCGTGCCCTGCGGCCAGGGCACGGTGCTGCATGGGAGTGGATGGAAGCCGACGCGACCTGCGTGGCGTGCCCTCTTGCGCGGCGGCTGCGTGGGAGCGATGGCTTCCATCCACTCCCGTCCCCGTTGCGGGGACGGAAGGGAGACCGCGTCCCCCCGGCCGGGCCGGGAGGACGCGGGCGGGACTCAGATCTTGCCGACCAGGTCCAGCGACGGGGCGATGGTCTTGGCGCCTTC
>CAZBDE010000494.1:0-1368 GCA_964490415.1 uncultured Pseudoxanthomonas sp.
CGCGGCGGACGCGGACCACGGTCCCAGGGGCCGGCCACGTCAGCCCCGCTTCTTCCAGAAGTCGGCGTTGCGGATGCCCAGCGCCTCCGGATCGAAGATCGGGTCCAGGCCCAGCTTCTTCTGCCGCTCGTAGTCGCGCAGCGCCAGCAACGCCGGCTTCTGTAGGATCAGGATCGCGACGATGTTCAGCCAGGCCATGATGCCCACGCCGATGTCGCCCAGGGTCCAGGCCATCTCCGCGGTGCGCAGCGCGCCGAACACGACCATGGCGATGATGCCGACCCGCAGCAGCAGCACGCGGCGCGGGCGGGCGACGTGGTTGTTGAGATAGGTCAGGTTGGTCTCGGCCATGTAGTAATAGGCCATGATCGTGGTGAAGGCGAAGAAGAACAGCGCCATCGCCACGAACCCGGCGCCCCAGCCCGGCAGCACCGATTCGATGCCCTGCTGGGCGAAGCCCGAACCCGGCTCGATGCCCGGCAGCGCGTGCTGCAGCATGACCCCTTCCGGTCCGGACACGTTGTACATGCCGGTGGCCAGGATCAGGAACGCGGTCGAGGTGCAGATCAGCATGGTGTCGAAGTAGATCGCGAACGCCTGCACGTAGCCCTGCTTGGCCGGATGCGAGACCTCGGCGGCGGCGGCGGCGTGCGGGCCGGTGCCCTGGCCGGCCTCGTTGGCGTAGATCCCGCGCTTGACCCCCCATTCCACCGCCAGGCCGACCATCGCGCCGAACGCGGCGTGGCCGCCGAAGGCGCTGGAGAAGATGATCCGGAACATCTCCGGCACGAACTCGTAGTTGGCGATCATCACCAGCACCGCCATCAGGATGTAGCCGATGGCCATGAACGGCACCACCACCTCGGCGAAGGTGGCGATGCGCTTGACCCCGCCGAAGATGATCACCGACAGCAGCGCGGCCACCACCAGGCCGATGCCCAGCTTCAGCGCGGTCAGCGACTGCATGCCCATGAACTGGCCGTCCAGGTCGCCGCACAGGCTGCCGCCGCGGCAGGCGTTGGCGATGCTGTCGGCGATGGCATTAGCCTGCACGCCGGGCATCAGCAGGCCGGCGGCGACCAGGGTGGCGAAGGCGAACGCCAGCGCGTACCACTTCAGCCCCATCGCCTTCTCGATGTAGTAGGCCGGGCCGCCGCGGTAGCGCCCTTCGGTGTCCTTCTCCTTGTAGATCTGGGCCAGGGTCGACTCGATGAACGAGGTCGAGGAGCCGAGGAAACCCATCACCCACATCCAGAAGATCGCGCCGGGGCCGCCGAAGTAGATCGCGGTGGCCACGCCGGCGATGTTGCCGATGCCGATGCGCCCGGCCATCGACAGCGCCAGCGCCTGGAACGAGGACACGCCGGC
>CAZBDE010000495.1:0-1365 GCA_964490415.1 uncultured Pseudoxanthomonas sp.
CCTCACCGAAGCCGTGCGCCGGCGGCCGTACAGCGTGCTGCTGCTCGACGAGGTCGAGAAGGCGCACCCGGACGTGTTCAACATCCTGCTGCAGGTGCTCGACGACGGCCGCCTCACCGACGGCCAGGGCCGCACGGTCGATTTCCGCAACGCCGTGATCGTGATGACCTCCAACCTGGGCTCGCACCAGATCCAGGAGCTGAGCGGCGACGGCAGCGCGGAGGCCTACACGCAGATGAAGGCGGCGGTGATGGGCGTGGTCCAGGCGCATTTCCGCCCGGAGTTCATCAACCGGCTCGACGACATCGTCGTGTTCCACCCGCTGGACAAGGCGCAGATCAGGCAGATCGCGCGGATCCAGCTGCGCGGGCTGGAGAAGCGGCTGGGCGAGCGCGGGCTGAAGCTGGAGCTGTCGGAGAAGGCGTTCGAGCTGCTCGGAAATGTGGGTTTCGATCCGGTCTACGGCGCGCGCCCGCTCAAGCGCGCGATCCAGGCCCAGATCGAGAACCCGCTGGCGCAGAAGATCCTGTCCGGTGGATTCGGCCAGGGCGACACGGTGAAGGTCGACGCCGACGGCGGCCAGCTGGTCTTCGCCAAGGGCTGAGCCCCGCGCCCGGCTGTTGTCCGGGCTGCCCTGGCCGTCCTGTACCGGCTGATGTCCTGGCCGTTCTGGCCGTTCTGTAGGAGCTCCCTTCAGGGGCGACCCGAGGCGGCTGGAAGACGCCCTCGTTCAACGGCCACCATTTCGGAAGCGTTGCGTTGATCCCGGCATCTTCCGGCCGCCCCGGGTCGCCCCTGAAGGGAGCTCCTACAAAGCCGACGAGGCGCCGGAACGGAAGCGGCCGCAAGGTGTCGCGCGTCCGGCCCGGCGGCGCGCCGCCGCGATCACTCCAGCAGCGAACGCAGCATCCAGGCGTACTTCTCATGGGTCTGCAGGCGCTGGGTCAGCAGGTCCACGGTCGGATCGTCGCCGGCATCGTCGGCGATCTTGAGCACGCCGCGCGCGGTGCGGCACACCGCTTCGTTGCCGGAGACCAGCTGGCGGACCATGCCCTTCCAGTCGGGCACGCCGTTGGCGCCCTGTTCCTCTCGGATCGAGGTCAGGCGGACGAACTCGGCGTAGGAACCGGGCGTGTTGTAGCCCAGCGCGCGGGTCCGCTCGGCCACTTCGTCCAGCGCGTTCCACTGCTCGGTGTACTGCTGCTCGAACATGTTGTGCAGCGAGTTGAACATCGGCCCGGTGACGTTCCAGTGGAAGTTGTGGGTCTTCAGGTACAGGGTGAAGGCGTCGGACAGGTAGCGCGACAGGCCCTCGGCGATCTCCTTGCGGTCGGCGGCGCCGATGCCGATGTCGATCCGCGAGGT
>CAZBDE010000496.1:0-1364 GCA_964490415.1 uncultured Pseudoxanthomonas sp.
CGCAACGACGAGGTCGACCGAGTGCTGGGCCTGGAGCTGGGCGCGGACGACTACATGGCCAAGCCGTTCTCGCCGCGCGAGCTGGTGGCGCGGGTGCGCGCCCGGCTGCGCCGCAGTGGTGGATCGGGCCACGCCGGCGCATCCGGTCGTCTGGCCGCGGCCGGCGATGACGACGAGGGCTGGGTGGAGCGGGGCGCGTTCGCCGTGGACCGCGCCGGCCACCGCATCCGCTACCACGGCCATGCGCTGGACCTGACCCGCTACGAGTACGTCCTGCTCGAAGCGCTGCTGCAGCGCCCCGGCGCGATCCTCACCCGCGCCCAGCTGATGGACCGCGGCTGGGACAGCGGCGCCGACAGCAGCGACCGCACCGTCGACACCCATGTGAAGACGCTGCGCGCCAAGCTGCGCGCCGCCGGCGCCGACCCCGACCCGATCCGCACCCACCGCGGCGTCGGCTACGCGATAGAGGCCTGAGTGCGGCTCGGCCTGCGCCTGTTCCTGGGCTTCTTCCTGATCGTCGGCCTGGCCGCGTTCTTCGTGATGCGGGTGTTCGTGGACGAAGTGAAGCCGGGCGTGCGCCAGGCGATGGAATCGACCCTGGTCGACACCGCCAACGTGCTGGCGGCGATGGCCGCCGGCGACCTCAAGGCCGGGCGGATCGCCGATGGCCGTTTCGCCCGCGACCTGGCGGCGGTCCGCCAGCGCGATCCCGGCGCGATGATCTGGAGCTTCCCCAAGGGCCGGATCGACTACCGGATCACCGTCACCGACGCGCGCGGGATCGTGGTGTTCGATTCGGAAGGGCGCGACATCGGCCGCGACAATTCGCGCTGGAACGACGTCTACCGCACCCTGCGCGGCGAGTACGGCGCCCGCTCCAGCCCGGAGGCGCCGGGCAGCGAGCGCACGGTGATGCACGTGGCCGCGCCGGTGCTGGACCCCGACGCGCCCGGCACGCTGCTGGGCGTGCTGACGGTGGCCAAGCCCAACCACAGCCTCGAGCCGTTCATCCAGGCCAGCCAGCGCAGCATCATGCGCAAGGGCGCGTGGCTGATCGGCCTGTCGGCGCTGGTGGGCGTGCTGATGACCTGGTGGCTGATGCGCGGCATCGGCCGCCTGAACCGCTACGCGCAGGCGGTGGCCGCCGGCGAGCCGGTGCCGCCGCCGCCGCGCCGCCGCGACGAGATTGGCGAGCTGGGCCAGGCACTGGAGGACATGCGCCGCAAGCTCGAAGGCAAGGCCTACGTCGAGCAGTACGTGCAGTCGCTGACCCACGAGATGAAGAGCCCGCTGGCCGCGATCCGCGGCGCCGCCGAGCTGCTGCAGGAGCCGCTGCCGGAGGCCGAGCGCCAGCGCTTCGC
>CAZBDE010000497.1:0-1362 GCA_964490415.1 uncultured Pseudoxanthomonas sp.
GAGCTGCTGGTGCCCTGCGAGCGACGACGCCTCGCTGGTCACGCCCTCCTGCAGGTCGCCGTCGCCGGCGATCACGTAGACGAAATGGTCGAACGGCGACGTGCCCGCGGCCGCGTCCGGATCGAACAGACCGCGCTCGTACCGGGCCGCGTACGCGAATCCGACCGCCGAGGCGAGACCCTGGCCCAGCGGACCGGTCGTGATCTCGACGCCCGCGGTGTGCCCGTACTCCGGGTGACCCGGCGTCTTCGAGCCCCACGTGCGCAGCGCCTTCAGATCGTCGAGCTCGAGTCCGAACCCGCCCAGGTACAGCTGCACGTACTGCGTCAGCGACGAGTGGCCCGCAGAGAGGATGAACCGGTCACGGCCCACCCAGTGCGTGTCGGCGGGGTCGTGGCGCAGCACCCGCTGATACAGCAGATACGCCGCCGGGGCGAGGCTCATCGCCGTGCCGGGGTGTCCGTTGCCCACCTTCTCCACCGCATCCGCAGCGAGGATGCGAGCGGTGTCCACCGCGCGCCGATCGATCTCATCCCAACGCAGTTCCGACACCGGGCCGCCTTTCTCGAGGAGGTGCGCCCGCAGAGGGGGCCGGTCCGCGGGCCCTTGTCCGGATGGAGAAGGGGCAGTATCGGCGGCGGGCGCGCGTGGGTCTCAGCATAGCGAAGCGGTATGCCGCCCCGGCCATGAGAGCCGTCTGTGTGACAGAGTCTTGCGAACCGCTCCTCGGGTTCCGTGTCGTCACGGTGTCGTGCGGGTCACGGTCTGCTCACGCTCCCGCCGCTGCCGTTGTGAGGGCGGCCGGCGGCTGCCGGTGCGCCTGATGCCATAGACTTGGCGGAGTTCTGCAGGCGGCGATTGCGGGGGCCATGGACAACACGACGACGGTCGGGGTCGAGGCATCCAGCGACTCATCGCACCGGCCCCGTCAGAGCTTCGGCCGTACGGTCCGCGCCTACGTCGCCCTCATGAAGCCGCGCGTGCTCGAGCTGCTGCTCGTCACCACCGTGCCGGTCATGATCCTCGCCGAGGGCGGTCTTCCGAACCTGTGGCTCGTGCTCGCGACGGTCATCGGAGGCACCGCGAGCGCGGGCTCCGCCGCCGCGTTCAACATGTACCTCGACCGCGACATCGATGCGCACATGCAGCGCACCGTCAACCGCCCGCTCGTGACGGGCGAGGTCTCGCCGCGCGGCGCATTGATCTTCGCGTGGACGCTCGCCGCGTTCTCGACGGTGTGGCTGTGGCTCACGACGAACTGGCTCGCCGCCGTGCTGTCGGCCGGTGCGATCTTCTTCTACGTCGTCATCTACACGATGATCCTCAAGCGCCGCACCGAGCAGAACATCGTGTGGGGCGGCA
>CAZBDE010000498.1:0-1359 GCA_964490415.1 uncultured Pseudoxanthomonas sp.
GAAGAAGCGGGGCTGACGTGGCCGGCCCCTGGGACCGTGGTCCGCGTCCGCCGCGTCCGCCGCGCGACGGCGCGCCGCAGGAGCGGCGGACGCCCGCCGATGCGCCGCGACAGCGCGACGCCGGCGCGGCCCCGCACGATGGCGCGGCGTCGCATCGGCACGCGGACGAGCGCGGCGCGCCACCTGCCGGATCGCCGGCGCGCCCCGCGCGGCGCGAGGAACTGCGCCTGTATGGCCTCAACGCGGTCGACGCGGTGTTCCGCCGCCGGCCGGAGGCGATCCGCAAGGTCTATCTGGTGGAAGCGCGTATTCCTGCGTTGAAGCCACTGCTGGCGTGGTGCGTGAAGCACCGCGTCGGCTACCGCGTGGTCGGGGACGAGGACCTGGACCGGCTGGCCGCCAGTTCGCACCACGAGGGCGTGGTCGCCGACGTGCTCAGGGCCGAGCCGCTGGCGCTCGACGCATGGTTGCGCGCGCTGGCACCGGGCGCGCCGGCGCTGGCGATCTGGCTCGACGGCGTCGGCAATCCGCACAACTTCGGCGCGATCCTGCGTTCGGCCGCGCATTTCGGCGCGGTGGTGCTGTTGCCCGCGGAGTCGAACCTGGCGTTGTCCGGCGCGGCCGCGCGGGTGGCCGAGGGCGGCGCCGAAGCGGTGCCGCTGGTGCGACTGCCACGCGACGACACGGCGCTGGCGCGGCTGCGCGACGCCGGGTTCGCCCTGGCGGCGACCGTGGTGCGCGGTGGCGAGGACCTGTTCGCCGTCGCGCCGCCGGCGCGGCTGGTCTATGTGATGGGCGCCGAGGGCGAGGGCATGGACGCGGCGCTGGCCGCGGGCTGCGACCGGCGCGTGTCGATCCCGGGCAGCGGCGCGGTGGAAAGCCTCAACGTCGCCTCCGCTACCGCGGTATTCCTCGCCCACTGGGTTGCCCGCGACCGCTCCCTGTAGGAGCCCCCTTCAGGGGCGACCCGAGGTGGCTTGTCGCCGCCGCGTTCAACGCAACCTATCCGGGCCCGCGCGTTGAACGCAGCGCCTTTCGGCCACTTCGGGTCGCCCCTGAAGGGGGCTCCTGCAAATGGGTGGCGATACGGGGCGACGGGGGCACGAGCTGCACCGCTGCGCCGCCACCGCCGGCCAGGTCGAGCGTCAGCCGGCGCGTGCCGGCATCGAGGCGCCGCTGTTCGCGGCGCACATCCGTCGGCTGCTTCCCGTCCAGCCACAGGGTGGCCTGGTAGTCCGCGCCCGGCAGGAAGTCCAGGTCGAGCTCGATCCTGCGCGGCTGCTCGTTGGTCATCGCGCCCAGGTACCAGTCGCGGCCGCTGCGCCGTGCGACCACGATGTACTCGCCGATCTCCCCGGC
>CAZBDE010000499.1:0-1352 GCA_964490415.1 uncultured Pseudoxanthomonas sp.
GCATTCGCAAGGCCATGCGCGACGAGCACTGGGACCTCACCGACGAGAGCGGGCTCACGAGCGACCAGTTCCGCGAGCTCTACGCGATCTACGAGGAGACCGCTGAGCGCGACGAGTTTGGCATCTACGACGCCGACACCTACTTCGCGATGATCGCCGCGCTGGGGGAGCACGCGCGCGTGTTCGTGGCCCGCCGCACGGACGCCGGGACGGACGAGTACGCGGCGACGCCCGGCCGCGCCGTCGCCTGGGTCATCGTCACCGTCTACGACGGCAAGGCGATGAGCTACTACGCCGGGGCCAACGCGGAGGCGCGGCGCACCAACGCGGTGATGCTGCTGCGCTGGCACGTGATGCGGGTCCTCAAGGCCGAGCAGGTGACCCAGTACGACCTCATGGGCGTGGATTCGCCGCGCGCCCCGCAGCTGCGGTCGGTAGGCGACTTCAAGCGCCAGTTCGCGCCCGAGGTGGAGACCGACGGCGCGTGGGACCTGCCCATCAAGAGGTGGCGCTACCGCGCGCTCGTGGTCGCCTTGCGGCTCAAGCGCCTGCTGCGACCCCTGCGCTAGGCGCTACTCGGCGCGGGCGCGGGCGCGGGCGTGGCCGGCGGTGCAGCGCTGAATCATGCGGCGCTGAATCATGCGGCGCTCCACGAGATGGGCGCTGAGCCCCAAAGTTTGGGCGCAGAATGCATCGGAACGCCCATCTCGTGATTGGTGCGCCTGCGAGGGCCTACTCAGCCTCGAGCGCCTCGTCCAGATCCGCGAGTGGATCGGCAGTGACGCTCGGTTCCGGCTCGGGCTCGGGATCGGGATCCGGATCCACGGGGGGTGCCGTGCTGGGCTCCGGCGTGGGTGACGGTGTGACCTTGGGCGTGGGGGTGGGGCTCGCCTCTGGCGTGGGCGACGGGGTCACCTTGGGCGGCACGTTGGAGGTGCCCACATTGGCGCGCGGGGGGAAGTCCATGACCTCAAGCGGCGCCAGAATGGGCGCCATCATCGCGGTGAAGATCCGCACCGGCACGGTGCCACCCGTGATCTGCTCGTAGCCGCCAAAGGTGGTGATCTGCTCTGCGGACCCGTCCTCGCCCACCTGGTAGAGCGCCACGGCGCCCACCACCTGGGGCGTGAAGCCCACGAACCAGGCGGAACGGTTCTCGTTGGACGTGCCGGTCTTGCCGGCCAAGGGGCGACCAAGCTCGCGCGCAAAGGTCGCCGTGCCGTTGCTCACCACCTGCTGCATCGCGTACGTGGTGTCGGCCATGACGTCGGCGCTGAAGACGCGCTGGGACTCGACCTCGTGTTCGTAGACCACCGTGCCGTCGGCCGCCTGGACGCTGGCGACAAGGAACG
>CAZBDE010000500.1:0-1351 GCA_964490415.1 uncultured Pseudoxanthomonas sp.
CGGCAGCGAGAACAGGCCGCGGTCGCTGGCGTACTTGAGCAGCGCGGCCACGCCGGCCAGCAGCACCAGCATGCCGATCTTCACCGGCACGTTGCCGACGGTGAACCAGCGCTTCACCGCGCGCAGCAGGGCATTCTCCACCGGGGGCGGCGGCGACTGGGCGCGGGAAACGCGGGTCGAGGCCGCGGCGACGCGCGCACGGGTGGCGGCATCGACGTCGACCTCGGCGCCGGGATGCGGCGGCCGTTCGGGCAGCGGCGGGAGCGGCGGCGGCATGGGCGCGGAAGCGCCCACGCCAGCCTCGTCGGAAGCGACGGCCGGCGTGGATCCGGATGCCGTCGATCCCACGGCAGGCGCGGCAGCCGCCGGCGGCGCAGGGGTCGCAGCGGATGCGGGCGCGTCGGCAGGCGGCGCCTTGGAGTCGCCCACTTGCCTGCGGATCAGTTCCGACAGCGTCGGTGCTTCGGCATCGCCGCCCGCGGGGATCGTGGTCGCCGGTGGAGCCGGGGCGGCCCGTTCGCGCGGCGCCTGGCGCGCCGACGCCAGCGACAGGTCGGCCAGGCGGCGCTCCAGTTCACCCACCCGCGCCTTGAGCGAGGACAGCGACACCAGGGCGACGACCAGCAATACCGGCATGGCGAGAAGCGCCAGGCCCACGAGCACCAGGATCCCCACCACGTCGTCCATCCCTCCCCCGTCCGGATCATCGTACGTCGCGCAGCGGTGCCGGCATGTCCCTGCCGGCCATGGCGCCGGCAGCGTCGACGATGCGCGGCGGGAATGCAAGACCGCGCCGCGCCCTGCCAGTGGAGCGTTGAAACGGGAAAGGGCGCCCGCAGGCGCCCTTTCCCTTGCAACCGTCGCCGCCGCTTACTTGCCGGCGACCACGCGGACCATCTCCAGGCACTTGTTGGAGTAGCCCCACTCGTTGTCGTACCAGGCCACCAGCTTGACGAAGGTCGGGTCGAGCTGGATGCCGGCGTCGGCGTCGAAGATCGAGGTGCGGGTGTCGCCGACGAAGTCGGTGGCCACCACCTTGTCCTCGGTGTAGCCGAGGATGCCCTTCAGCGCGCCTTCGCTCTGCGCCTTCATCTCGGCCTTGATCTCGTCGTAGCTGGCCGGGTTCTCGAGTTCGGCGGTCAGGTCGACCACCGACACGTCCGAGGTCGGCACGCGGAAGCTCATGCCGGTCAGCTTCTTGTTCAGCGCCGGGATCACCACGCCCACCGCCTTGGCCGCGCCGGTGCTCGACGGGATGATGTTCTCGAGGATGCCGCGGCCGCCGCGCCAGTCCTTGTTGGACGGGCCGTCGACGGTCTTCTGGGTAGCGGTGGCGGCGTGCACGGTGGTC
>CAZBDE010000501.1:0-1351 GCA_964490415.1 uncultured Pseudoxanthomonas sp.
CAGGGCGGCTCGCAGGTGCTCGACCAGTTCGGCCGCAACCTCACGCAGGCCGCGCGCGAGAACAAGCTCGACCCCGTCATCGGGCGCGAGAAGGAGATCGAGCGCGTCATGCAGATCCTGTCGCGCCGCTCGAAGAACAACCCCGTGCTCATCGGCGAGCCCGGCGTCGGCAAGACCGCCGTCGTCGAGGGCCTCGCGCAGGCGATCGTCAAGGGCGACGTGCCCGAGACGCTCAAGGACAAGCAGCTCTACTCCCTCGACCTCGGCTCGCTCATCGCCGGCTCCCGCTACCGCGGTGACTTCGAAGAGCGCCTCAAGAAGGTCACGAAGGAGATCCGCACGCGCGGCGACATCATCGTCTTCATCGACGAGATCCACACTCTGGTCGGTGCGGGTGCCGCCGAAGGCGCGATCGACGCGGCATCCATTCTGAAGCCCCTCCTCGCCCGCGGCGAGCTGCAGACGATCGGTGCGACGACGCTCGACGAGTACCGCAAGCACTTCGAGAAGGATGCCGCGCTCGAGCGCCGCTTCCAGCCGATCCAGGTCGCCGAGCCGTCGCTGCCGCACGCGATCAACATCCTGAAGGGTCTGCGTGACCGCTACGAGGCGCACCACAAGGTGCAGATCACGGATGGCGCGATCGTCGCCGCCGCGAACCTCGCCGACCGCTACGTCGCCGACCGGTTCCTTCCCGACAAGGCGATCGACCTGATCGACGAGGCCGGCGCGCGCCTGCGCCTCTCGATCCTCTCTTCGCCGCCGGAACTGCGCGAGTTCGACGAGAAGATCGCGAAGGTGCGCCAGGACAAGGAGCAGGCGAGCGAAGACCAGGACTTCGAGAAGGCCGCGGGCCTGCGCGACGAGGAGAAGTCCCTCCTCGCCGAGCGCCTGCGCCTCGAGAAGCAGTGGCGCTCGGGCGACGTCGCCTCCCACGCGGTGGTCGACGAGGGCCTCATCGCCGAAGTGCTCGCCCAGGCGACCGGCATCCCCGTCTTCAAGCTCACCGAAGAGGAGTCGAGCCGTCTCGTCTTCATGGAGAAGGCGCTGCACCAGCGCGTCATCGGCCAGGAAGAGGCGATCGCCGCACTCTCGAAGACGATCCGCCGCCAGCGTGCCGGGCTCAAGGACCCGAAGCGTCCGTCGGGGTCGTTCATCTTCGCCGGCCCGACCGGTGTCGGCAAGACCGAACTCGCCAAGGCGCTCGCGGAGTTCCTCTTCGACGACGAGGCCGCGCTCATCTCCCTCGACATGTCGGAGTTCGGCGAGAAGCACACCGTCTCGCGCCTGTTCGGAGCCCCTCCCGGGTTCGTCGGGTTCGAAGAGGGTGGCCAGCTCACCGAGAAGGTGC
>CAZBDE010000502.1:0-1337 GCA_964490415.1 uncultured Pseudoxanthomonas sp.
CGAGGTCGCCGAAGTCCAGCAGCACCCAGCGCGACTCCTGGCGTCCCTCGCGCCGAAGCCGTTTGTGTCCAGCCTCGAGAAGCCTGTCTTCGATCTCGTCGGCGATGGCGGCCACGTTGCGTTCGCTGCGTCCGGTGACGAGCAGGAAGATGTCGACCAGCGGCAGCGGCTGAGACACGTCGAGCGCGATGAGATCTTCGCCGCCCTTCGAGTCCGCCGCGGCTGCGGCGATCGCGAGCATCTCGCGGGACTGCGCTCCGGCCGTCATCAGAACACGCCCGTCACGAAGGCGAGGATGAGCACGCCCACGAGTGCGAGGGCGAGGACTCCGGCTGTGATCGCGAGCGACATCATGAGCTTGCTGCCCTTCTCGGGGGCCGGCGGCTTGATGATCTCGCCCGAGTTCTTCACGGTGCTGATGGCCGCGCTGGCGGCGATCGGCGTCGGTGAGGAGTGCGCGGGGATCTCGCCGTCGATCAGCACCGAGTCGGCTTCCTTGCCGTCCGTCAGGCCCGGCGCATGCCCGCTCGACCCGAGGCCCTCGGGCAGGTTGAGCGTGCCGGTGATGAGCACCTCGCCCGTCGCGGTCACGGGCGCGACGATCGACGACGCCCCCGACGACTGCGAGAGGATGAGTGCGTTCGGCGTGCTGCCCGCTCCCGACGACGAGCGCGCCAGCAGCTGATCGAATGACGGCGGCAGCTCCACGGGAGCGACCTCGGCCTCGAGCAGTCCGGCTCCAAGCAGCGGGCTCACGACCGCGCGAGCGGACTCCGCCTCGTCCTGCTGATCGTCGGGCTGCGCGAACAGCTCGAGCGCGGCATCCGGTTCCTCCGGTTCCTGCGCGTCGACGACGGCAGCCTCGCCGACGACGGCGGGTTCCGCTGGGGGCTGTTCGGCCTGCGTGGATCCGAAGAGCTCCTGCAGTCCGGTATCGGGGACCGATGCCTGCGCGGCAGCCGGAGCGAACGCCGCCGTGTGGGCCGCGGCGATCTCAGGCGTGATGACGGGAACGGATGCCGTCCTGATGCGCTCCTGCTGACGCGCCTGCCGACGGGTGAGAGGTGACACGCCGAGGTCGACGGAGGCATCGGGCACCGGTGCCTCGGGAAGCGCGACAGGCTCGGCCGCGCGCGGCAGCGGAGCCGCGGGCGCCGCGGATTCGGGTGCCGGCGCAACGGGCTCGGGTTCGTGGACGGGGGTCTCTGATGGGGCTTCCGCCGTGATCACCGGGGTGGCCCCGGTGTTGCGGATCTCGCGCATCTGCTTTCGCGTCAGCGCAGGCGTGCCCGGCTGCTCGGGTATGGTCATTCCTTGCTCCGGTAGAGGTGGTGCTT
>CAZBDE010000503.1:0-1329 GCA_964490415.1 uncultured Pseudoxanthomonas sp.
AGGAGCTCGTCGAGCGCGCGAGCGAGGCGGGTGCGCTCGCCTACGTCGTGAAGCCGTTCACGCCCAACGACCTGCTGCCCGCGATCGAGATCGCGCTCGCCCGCTACGAGCAGATCATCACGCTCGAGGCCGAGGTCGCCGACATGGTCGAGCGCTTCGAGACGCGCAAGCTCGTCGACCGCGCGAAGGGCCTCCTCAACGAGAAGATGGGGCTCAGCGAGCCCGAGGCGTTCCGCTGGATCCAGAAGGCGTCGATGGACCGCCGCCTCACGATGCAGGACGTCGCGAAGGCGATCATCGAGCAGCTCGCGCCGAAGAAGGACTGAGTCCGAACCACGTCGATGAGAGCGGATGCCTCGAATCGAGGCATCCGCTTCGTCATGCCTGCGGCAGGTCCTTGATCTCGATACGCCGCGTCGGGCTTCGCCCGGCAGGGCTACTCGATCCGGCGGATGTGGTTCGTGATGCGGACTGTCGAGCAGCGTCGACCCTGCTCATCGTTCACGACGATCTCGTGCACGGTGAGGCTCCTGCCGAGATGGACGGGCGTGCAGACTCCCGTCACGATGCCGGAGGTCGCCGAGCGCGTATGGGTCGCGTTGATGTCGACGCCCACGGCGAGCCGGCCGGGGCCGGCATGGAGGTTCGCCGACATCGATCCGAGGGACTCGCCGAGCACGACGTACGCGCCGCCGTGAAGAAGGCCGACGGGCTGGGTGTTGCCCTCGACGGGCATCGTCGCGACGGAGCGCTCGACCGAGAACTCCGTGAAGACGATGCCCATCTTCTCGGCGAGCGCGCCCACGCCGCGGCGGGTCGCCCACTCGAGGGCGTCGACGGGGGCGGGGACGTTCTCGGGCATGCTCACCTCAGGTCTCGCGCGGGCGACGCGACGGAATCGACTGTCGTCCGCCCTGGCTAGGCTTGCAGGGTGACGGACTCCGCAAAGCCTACCCTTCTCGTCGTGGACGGCCATTCTCTGGCCTACCGGGCGTTCTACGCCCTCCCGGTCGACAACTTCTCGACGAAGGACGGGCAGCACACCAACGGGATCTACGGATTCCTCGCGATGCTCATCAACCTCATCAAGGCAGAGAAGCCGACCCACCTCGCCGTGGCGTTCGACACGTCGCGGCAGTCGTTCCGCACCCGGGAGTACGCCGAGTACAAGGCGAACCGGTCCGAGACGCCGTCCGAGTTCAAGGGGCAGATCCCGCTCCTGCAGGACTGCCTCGGCGCCATGAGCATCACGGTGCTGCAGAAGGAAGACATCGAGGCCGACGACATCCTCGCGACGCTCGCCACACAGGGAGCGGCCGAGGGTTTCCG
>CAZBDE010000504.1:0-1324 GCA_964490415.1 uncultured Pseudoxanthomonas sp.
CTACTCCACCGTCACCGACTTGGCCAGGTTCCTCGGTTTGTCCACGTCGGTCCCACGCGCCAGGGCGGTATGGTAGGCCAGCAGCTGCACCGGGATGGTGTGGATCACCGGGCTGAGCACGCCGGCGTGGCGCGGCGTGCGGATCACGTGCACGCCTTCGGACTCGCTGAAGTGGCTGTCCTGGTCGGCGAACACGAACAGTTCGCCGCCGCGGGCGCGCACTTCCTGCATGTTCGACTTCACCTTCTCCAGCAGGCGGTCGTTGGGCGCGATCACCACCACCGGCATCGAAGCATCCACCAGCGCCAGCGGCCCGTGCTTGAGCTCGCCGGCCGGGTAGGCCTCGGCGTGGATGTAGGAGATCTCCTTGAGCTTGAGCGCGCCTTCCAGGGCGATCGGGTAATGCAGGCCGCGGCCGAGGAAAAGCGCGTCCTGCTTGCCGGCGAAACGCTCGGCCCAGGCCTGGATCTGCGGCTCCAGGTTCAGCGCGTGCTGCACGCTGCCGGGCAGGTGGCGCAGCTGTTCCAGGTAGTCGGCTTCCTGCTCCGCGCCCACCTTGCCGTGCAGCTTGCCCAGCACCACGGTGAGCTGGAACAGCGCGGCCAGCTGGGTGGTGAAAGCCTTGGTCGAGGCCACGCCGATCTCGGCGCCGGCGCGGGTGTAGCAGACCAGTTCGCTGGCGCGCGGGATCGCGCTCTCGGGCACGTTGCAGATCGACAGGGTGTGGCGGTGGCCCAGCGACTTGGCGTACTTGAGCGCTTCCATCGTGTCCAGGGTTTCGCCGGACTGGGAGATGGTGACCACCAGGTGCCTGGGATCGGCGTACGCATCGCGGTAGCGATACTCGCTGGCGATCTCGACGCTGCACGGCAGGCCGGCGATGGCCTCGATCCAGTAGCGCGCGGTCAGGCCGGCGTAGTAGCTGGTGCCGCAGGCCAGGATCTGCACGCCGGTGACGCCGCGCAGCACCTCCCCGGCCCTGGCCCCGAACAGTTCCGGGACGAAGCCGCCGGCGTCGATCGCCGCCTCGAGGGTGTCGGCGATCGCGCGCGGCTGCTCGTGGATCTCCTTCTGCATGAAGTGCCGGTACGGGCCCAGTTCCAGCGAGGCCAGCGACACGTCGGAGACATGCACTTCGCGCGCGACCTGGCGGTCGTCCAGGTCGAACACGCGCACGCCGGCGCGGGTCAGCTCGGCGGTGTCGCCTTCCTCGAGGAAGATCACCCGGCGGGTGGCGGACACGATCGCGGAAACGTCGGAGGCGACGAAGTTCTCGCCCTCGCCCAGGCCGACCAGCAGCGGGCAGCCCATCCGCGCGCAGACC
>CAZBDE010000505.1:0-1323 GCA_964490415.1 uncultured Pseudoxanthomonas sp.
AAAACCTATGCACACTAGCAGCCTGAATAACAATCAGACTCGTCCGACATCAAAGGGAGCACCACATGAGTCTCTCACGATACACTTGCGTTCATGTTTCTAGCAGCTCTACCGCAAGATCAGCGATGTCTTTTGCCGAGAAGCGGTCAATACACACCCCTTCACGAACTTCGCATTGCTCATGTCTTCGAACGTGACATTTACGGCCTCCGCATGGCCACACGCTTTCGATCACGTGAGTGCGCTCGTAAACGTTCCAAAAAGCAGACCGGTGAATGCCAGACTGCACAACGATGGCCTTCTTGTGCACGCCCGATACCAAATGAGTTGGACCGGTTTCAACCCCTATGTAAAGTCTGGCAGCTTTCGCATGGGCCAGTAGCTCCGGAATTTTTAATATGTGGCCCACTCCTGATTCTCTCGAAATATTCAACACAGAAAAACCCCGCTGCCTCAATGCAGCCTCCAATTCACTGCTTCGCCGATAGCCGCGGACGGGTTTCCATCCGCCGCAATCGGGAGAAATAATCACATCATAATACTCTGATACCTCGGGCAAATTGTGCACTGGAAGGCCGGAACAAGGAATCTTCAATTCATGCACGCCAAACTCCATTAGGCTTTGGAAAATGGCATTGTACTCACGATGTATGTGATAGCGAAAGTCAATGATGAAATCAAACGGATGCATTTGCCCTACATGATCAAGCCCGCCCTCATAACCTCGAGGTGAAGCCTGCTTGGGAAGCGGGTAACGTTGGATATCTGGCTGATATTTGTAGCAAGGAACGCCCTTTAACAAAACCGGGAAGAACCGGTCGTGTGAATTAAACCTGCATCCGTACCATACATCAAGTCCAAACTGTTGTCGTAAAAGATAGCAGCAAATGGCGTTCATTACCATGTCACCCAACCCCGGTTTTCTTGTCCAGAGGAGAATGCGTTTGTTCTTGAAATACTGAAGCGGACGCCCAATCAACCGAGAATCAGTGTCTGAAATCCTGGTGTACCGCTCACGTGCCGAATTAATAGCTTCCTGAGACAGCCAGTGCCTTCGTGAAATCTCCAACATTATTGCAACTTTAAAGCCCGTTCTTGACTTTGTCTGCATAAAGATTGAGGCATAAGAGTGCCAAAGACCCTCCAATGGAGGCCAGTTTCCGCGGTGGTCAGCCCTTCATAAGCACGTGCCAAGCGGTGAAAGCGCACGGTCCAGGTAAAAGAGCGTAAGCGTCAACCGCGCCGGTCATCCTGGACGCGGAACAGGTGGCCTGACGCAGTCAACCAGCACCCGAAAGGCGCTGCCGATGACGCTTACGGCGC
>CAZBDE010000506.1:0-1311 GCA_964490415.1 uncultured Pseudoxanthomonas sp.
CTGGAAGTAGTTGAAGCAGTAGTCCCAGGAGGCGTACCGAGCATCGGGACGCCGACTGCCGAGGTAGGCAACGATGTTCCTGTGGATGTGGTCGGGCTCCACGGCCTTCGAAGCCCCTCGCTACTCGTCGGTCGAGGGGACAGCGATGCCGAAGGGAATCTCGCTGAGCGGAGTGTTCGCCCTGACGTTCCGCACTTCTCGGTTGTCTTTCGGCCCCCCCATCTGTGATGGGTTCGGGGGTTGTCAGTCGGTAGTTGTTGCCGCTTGACGTAGTAGTGCTTCGCCGGCTTGGGCGGAGATCTTCTCCATGTCGGCCACGATCTTGTTGAGTCGGCGGCCGTTGTCGATCCATTGGCGGTAGAGGTCGGCTTCGGGGTCGGTGAGGCGGCGGGTCACGGTCTTGCCGGCAACTTTGCGGGTCCATTGCCAGTAGGGGCCGTGGCGTTGGGGTGGGTCGGCTTGGCAGCGGCAGCCCGCTTTGCCGCAGGACGTGTAGCGGCGCACGATGCTGCCCGAGCTGATGAAGCCGAGCTTGGTCAGCTCGCCTTGGAGCTTCTCGTACTGGTGTTGGTATCGCTCGAGGCGAGAAGCCATCGCCGGTCCTTCCCGTGCATCCACCCACCGATGTCGATCAGTAGCCATACTGTCCGACAAGAGAGACTGCCGTCAAGGAGGCCTGTCGTGACGCCCGAACCCGCGACCTTCGAGCTCCACACCGAGACCCTCGGCGCCCTACCGGTGATCAACCACTTCCTGGCCCGTATCGGCCTCGACGAGATCGTGGCCCGGTTCATGCCGGCCAACGACGCCCGGCTGCGTTTGGATCCCGCGGTGGTGATCGGGGTCGTGGTCCGCAACCTGGCTGTCGATCACCGCCCGCTCTACGCGCTGGGCGAGTGGGCCCAACCGTTCGACCCGGCCCAGTTGGGACTCAGCAACGGCGACGCTGGCGCGCTCAACGATGACCGGGTCGGCCGGATGCTCGATCGTCTCTTCGACACGGACCGGGCCAGCCTGATCACCCAGGTAGTGCTCGCCGCGGTCCGCCACTTCGGGGTCGAGCTGTCCCAGTTGCACAACGACTCGACCACGGTCACATTCTCAGGCAGCTACCACGACGCGACGGGCACCACCCGGGGCGGCCAGGCAACCCCGAAGATCACCTACGGGCACAACAAGGACCACCGGCCCGACCTCAAACAGCTGTTGTGCGTGCTCACCGTGTCCGCTGACGGGGCCGTGCCCGTCGCGTTCCGGGTCGAAGACGGCAACACCAGCGACGATGTCACCCACATCCCGACCTGGGACGAA
>CAZBDE010000507.1:0-1305 GCA_964490415.1 uncultured Pseudoxanthomonas sp.
CCGGGCGCGAAGACCTGCGGCAGCTCCGAGAGCCCCTCGACGTACTTCGCGATGGCGTCGTCGCCGCGACCGGTGTCGGTGAAGATGTCGCCCTCGAAGCCGGCCTGGTGGCTGAGCAGCTGGCGGGTGGTGATGGCGGCCGCGGATGCCTCGTCGGCGACCCGGAACTCGGGAAGGTACTGCCGGATCGGCGCGTCCAGATCGAGCAGCCCGTCGTCGACGAGCTGCATGACGAGCGTCGCGGTCCACACCTTCGTGACCGACCCGATCTGGAAGACGGAGTCCGGGGTCGCCTCGACCTTCGTCGCCGTGCTGAGGAGCCCCGCCGCATGGTCGATCAGTTCCCCGTCCTTGAGCACCGCGACCGCGGCACCGGGCACGCCGTGCTCGGCAACGAGGCGCGCGAAATCGGCGCGGAGGAACGAGGCGATGTCGTCGATGGTCTGCATGCCCTCACCCTAAGAACCGCGTGCGCAACGCCTTTCGTCCATTCCGACAGACATCACTGCCGTGACATGTCGGATCCGACAAGTCGCGCGCGCGGACTACCGTGAGGATGGTGATCATGGCAACGACGATCGTGCGCGGCGGCCGCGTCATCGATCCGGAAGCGGGAACGGATGCCGTCGCCGACGTCGTCGTACGCGACGGGCGGATCGCCGAGATCTCCCGGGGGCCGGTGCTCGACCCGGACGCCGACGTCGTCGATGCGACAGGTCTCATCGTCGGCCCCGGCTTCGTCGACCTCCACAGTCACGTGCACTCGATCGCCGGTCAGCGTCTGCAGGCGTTCGACGGGGTCACGACGACGCTCGATCTCGAAGCGGGTCTGCTGCCCGTCGAGCAGGCATACGCGGATGCCGCGGCCGCGGGCCGCGTGCTCAACTACGGCTTCTCGGCCTCGTGGACCGACGCGCGCGGTCAGGTGCTCGCCGGGGTCCTCGCGCGGGCCGACTTCCACGACTCCGCCGACCTGCTCGGAAACCCCGACTGGCAGCGCAGCTCGTCGCCCGCAGAGCTCACGCAGTGGCTGGGCCTGCTCGAGCGGGAGCTCGCCGACGGGGCGCTGGGCATCGGCATCCTTCTCGGCTATGCGCCGCGCTCGGATCCGGCTGAGTTCCTCGCCGTCGCCCGGCTTGCCGCCGCGGCGGGCGCGCCGACCTTCACCCACGTCCGCGATCTGATCGAGATCGATCCGACGACCCCTGTCGACGGCTCGCGCGAGATCGCCCGCGCGGCTGACGAGACGGGCGCGGCGATGCACCACTGCCACGTCAACAGCACGTCGCGCCGGCACGTCGACCG
>CAZBDE010000508.1:0-1298 GCA_964490415.1 uncultured Pseudoxanthomonas sp.
GGCTATCCGAAACGGATCGACAACACGGGCATGGCGGACGTGATGGCGGCCATGCCGCCGAACACGGATTTCATGAAGTTCGCCACGGGGATCAAGGAGGATTCCATGACCCTGGCGAAGCGCTCGCGCGCCGCCCTGTTGCGTAACTGGGCCGGTGTGAAACCCCAGGAAGCGGCCCAGTATGTGTTGTCCAACAGCGCGACAACCGTTCATCCGGACCAGATGGCGGAAGTCATGACCGCATGGGCCAAGACCTCGCCGGGAAGCGCCGGAGACTGGCTGGCCAAAGCCCCCGAAGGCAAACCGAAGGACGAGGGAACCGCCGCCCTGGCCCGGCATTGGTCGGGCTCCGATCCCATCAAAGCCTGGGATTTCGCCTCGAAGGTGGGAGACTTCGACAAGAAGGTGGAAACCGCGACCGGGGTGTTCAACGAGTGGGCGAAAACAGACCGTGCGGCGGCTGAGAAAGCATGGGTGGCCTTGTTTCCGGGTGGGTAGGTGGGGATTGTTATAGGTTAATTGTTAAAGGTTATTGGAATGAAGAACGTTGTAAGGATCGCCCTCTCCACGGATGCCAAGGGGCATCCCTATCACGCCACCCTGATCGCCAGCATCCTGCGGCGCACGGAGCTGCCGGTGCATGTGCGCTGCTGGTGCCGGGGATTTCAGCCGGAGTCGTTCGAGACCGGGCCGTTGAAAGTGGAGTTCATTCCCACGGACGAGGAGGTGACGGGGAGATTTCCCAGCCAGTCCGGGCCGGCGGCCTACGACCGGCTGCGGGTGATCCGGGATTGCGGGGATTGGGACCGCTGCATGGTGATGGACCACGACCAGCTCGCGCTGTGCGATCTCGCGCCGTTGTTCGACCTGGACCTGGGCGATCATCTGCTGGCAGCCCACATGCAGGGACCTGGTGTGGACATGGACTATGCGATGCGGGTGTGGCTGAAGCGACCGATTCCCGAGGGCTGGGAGCATGTGGCGAAGCATCCTTATTTTCTGATGCCGCCACTGCTGAACCTGAAGGCGATGCGCGAGGCGGGCACCTGGGAGACGTTTCTGGCGGCGCACGCCGCCTTCGGCGCTGATGAGCAGCTCTCCCTGACGGCGGCGACGGAGGGCCGCAGCCTTCCGTTAGACAAGAAGTGGAATCTTTTCCCGAAGCTGCACATTGCGGACGGCGAGGTTCCCAAAGGCATCATTCATTGGAGCGGCTGGCCGAAGCCGTGGCACAAGGATGCGAAGGTGTGGCGGCCGGATATTTGGGAGGCGGAGAAATCGAGCTGGGAGCACCTGCG
>CAZBDE010000509.1:0-1286 GCA_964490415.1 uncultured Pseudoxanthomonas sp.
CGTGGACGAGAACAGCCAGCGCCGGCACCCGGTGATGCTGCACCGGGCGATCGTGGGCTCGATGGAGCGCTTCATCGGCATCCTGATCGAGCACCATGCCGGCTCCTTCCCGGCCTGGCTGGCCCCGGTCCAGGCGGTGGTGGCCAACATCACCGACGCCCAGGCTGAATACGTGGCAGAAGTCCAGAAAACCCTTTCGAATCAAGGGTTCAGGGTCGAATCCGATTTGCGCAACGAGAAGATCGGCTTTAAGATCCGCGAGCATACGCTGCAGCGGGTGCCGTACCTTCTGGTGGTCGGGGACCGCGAGAAGGAGAACGGCGCCGTGGCGGTGCGCACCCGTTCCGGCGAAGATTTGGGCACAATGTCGCTGTCCGCCTTCGCCGAGGCGCTGCGTTCACAGCAGTTGTCGTGACCCAAGAAGGCGTGCCCCGCCGGCGCGCCGCCCAGACCCCCCCCGGAGACTGCAACAATCAGCACACCCGAGAAACAAAACAGGAAGAACCAGGAGATCCGTGTGCCGCGCGTGCGCGTGATCGGATCCGATGGCGAGATGATCGGCGTGCTTTCGCGCGATGAAGCGCTGCGCATGGCCGAGGAGGAGGAGCTCGACCTGGTCGAGATCCAGCCGAACGCGGACCCGCCGGTCTGCAAGATCATGGACTTCGGGAAGTTCAAGTTCGAGCTGCAGAAGAAGGCCAACGAGGCCAAGAAGAAGACCAAGCAGGTCGAGATCAAGGAGCTCAAGTTCCGTCCGGTCACGGACGAGGGCGACTACCAGATCAAGCTGCGCAACATGCGCCGCTTCCTGGAGGAGGGCGACAAGGTCAAGGTCAACATCCGCTTCCGTGGCCGCGAGATGAGCCACCAGGAACTGGGCCGGCAGATGGCGGCGCGGATCGAGGCCGACCTGGGCGAAGACATCGTGATCGAATCGCGCCCGCGCCTGGAAGGCCGGCAGATGGTGATGATGATCGCGCCGAAGAAGAAGTAGGGCCGGCTGCGGCCAGCGGCCGGGCTTCGGGCCGGCACAGCGAAGGGCGCCATGGGCGCCCTTCCGCTTTTCCGGCCTGGCCGGCGCGCTCTTGTAGGAGCTCCCTTCAGGGGCGACCCGATTCCGTTTGAGCGCGCCGGGTTCGACGCGAAGCCTCCGGATCGGTGGCTGTGGAACGCGGCTGCGTCTGGGCTCCGTCGGGTCGCCCCTGAAGGGAGCTCCTACAAGGAGCCCCCGCAAGGAGCGCCCGGCAAGGAGCGCCCGGCAGGAGTCCCCGGCAAGGAGTCCCCGG
>CAZBDE010000510.1:0-1281 GCA_964490415.1 uncultured Pseudoxanthomonas sp.
GAGAAGGAGCGCGCGTATGTCCCGACGCAAGGAGCCGGCGATCCCGGCTGATTTACTTGATCAGCTTCTGGCAGGCAGCGATGCCGCTGCAGCGCTCGACCAGGGGGGATTGCTCGATGCGTTGAAGAAGGCGCTGGCCGAACGCGCGCTCAATGCCGAGATGGATCATCATCTGGGCGGCGACGAGCAGGCCGGCAACAGCCGCAACGGCTATGGCCGCAAGACCGTAGTGACGGACACAGGCAAGATCGCGATCGACGTTCCGCGCGACCGCCAGGGCAGCTTCGATCCGCAGCTGATCGCCAAGTACCAGCGCCGATTCCCTGGCTTCGACGACAAGATCATCTCGATGTACGCGCGCGGCATGAGTACGCGCGAGATCGCCGGGCATCTGCGCGAACTGTACGGCATCGAGGTCTCGCCCGACCTCATATCGACCGTCACCGATGCCGTTCTCGAGGAGGTCGCCGCCTGGCAGGCCCGGCCGCTCGATCCGGCCTATCCGCTGGTGTTCTTCGACGCGATCCGGGTGAAGATCCGCGACGAGGGCATGGTCCGCTCCAAGGCGATCCACATTGCGCTCGGCGTCCGCGCCGATGGCGGCAAGGAAGTACTCGGGCTCTGGGTCGAGCAGAATGAAGGTGCCAAGTTCTGGCTCAGGGTCATGAACGAGCTCCGGAACCGCGGCACCGAGGATATCATGCTGGCGGTCGTCGATGGCCTCAAGGGCTTCCCCGACGCGATCACCGCCGTGTTCCCCGAAGCCGTCGTCCAGACCTGCATCGTCCACCTGCTGCGCAACTCGATGGACTTCGTATCATGGAAGGACCGCAAGCCGCTGGTGAGTGCCCTGAAGGGCATCTACCGCGCCGTCGATGCCAGGGCCGCAGAAGAGGCACTGACGGCCTTCGAGGCCAGCGAATGGGGCAAGCGTTACCCCGCAATCGGCCAGAGCTGGCGGCGGGTGTGGAGCGAGGTCGTCCCGTTCTTCGCCTTCCCCGATGCCGTCCGGCGGATCATCTACACGACCAACGCCATCGAGGCGCTGAACTCAAAGCTCAGGCGGGCTGTCAGGGCCAGGGGGCACTTCCCCAGCGACGAGGCCGCCACCAAGCTGCTCTACCTGATCTTGAACCGCTCCGAGAAAGAGTGGAAAATGCCCCCGCGTGAGTGGGCTATGGCCAAGGCCCAGTTCGCCGTCATCTTCGGCGAGCGCTTCATCAAGGCCATGGCGGCCTAATGTTCAACCGCCCGACCACACACGGAATTCCTGACAGTCCC
>CAZBDE010000511.1:0-1273 GCA_964490415.1 uncultured Pseudoxanthomonas sp.
ATGCGCTGGCCGCGATGAATAAATATCACGCGGAAGCGATGGCGTTGCTGGAAACGCTGCCGGATTCGCAATACCGGACTTCATTAAAGCAGTTGGTGCAGTTTACGATTGAAAGGAATAATTGATACCTAAGGTTGAACTTCTTTTAGCCAGGAAACATCTCCAATTTTCCTTCACAATTCACTCCCCAGCGCTTAGCTTTTTTATCCAAATCCATATACCAATAATTGGATCCTTCTTCAAATCCATGTCCCAACATTATATAACTAGTCGCAACGTTTAGAGTTGTAAATGCAATCAATACCCCAACTATTCCCCTGTAAATTTTCTTCAAACTTTTATTGTTTCCAGTTCGGTGAATCAGTTTTAAAATTGCGACTCTAAGGAATAGTATGACTAAGCTCCATATAGCAATATTTAGTATTAACCCTGAGATGCTATAATAATATGTCATTGAACTGCCAAGGGATTTTTGCATGAAGATAAATGGACTGCCGAAGTATTCAGGATACATCTCATGGCCTTCACAATAGTACACTATGCCCACAGTCATGGATAAAACAAAACCCAAAGCGATATATACTATAATTACGTATTTCATCTATAAATTTTGATTCAACAGCTTTAGAGTCCTTTAAGTTGTCGTGCTGAATGATGTACACGAACAATTCCAACAAAGTCAGAATTTATTTTGTAGATGATACGATAATTGCCCTCAATTAATTCTCTTAGGGTGTCAGTATGAAATTCAGGCACAACTCGTCCTAATTGGGAGTGAGTTTCAAGTTGTTCGACTCTCGAAATTATTTTTTCGATAAATCTGTCTGCGTAAACTTTTGAGTCTTGTGAAATGAATGTGTGGATAGACCTTAAGTCCTCGATTGCAAACTCGGTCCAAATTACTTTCACCATTTCTTAACCATGTCCTTTACCTGGTCGTGTGAAACAGTCTTTCCTTCCTTAAGTTGTTCAAGACCTTTTTCGACCTTTTCAACAAAAACAAGTCTTTCAATGAGTTCCTCTAAGTCAAATTCCTGAGGAAATTCCTTTATCGTCTCCATTACTTTGTCTCTTTTCATATCGACTAATTTTACCTCAATTTAACATCTTTTCTTTTAATATTTTGCGTGAAAAATATCCCGTCTTAGTGGGGCTTCTGGAAGAGACTCACGCTTCCTGGGTACAGTGATAAGGGATAGCTGTACAGATCGCTGGGAATAAATAATTCAGCCATAACTCTTAAAAATATTTTTACCTTAAACTTTCATTTCAC
>CAZBDE010000512.1:0-1268 GCA_964490415.1 uncultured Pseudoxanthomonas sp.
CCGACGTTCAAGTCCCCCCTCCGACACAAGAATGACTGAGAATTTCCAGCTCAGACGACGTGCGTCTGACGTTCCGCACTTCTGGTTGGGCTTATCGCCCCCCACCTTTGGCCGGGTGTGGTGGGGTCGGGGGCGGTCAGGTGGTGGTGGTGTAGGAGTGGGCGGGGACGGCGAGTAGGTCGAGGACTTGGTGTTGTAGTGGGGTGAGGGTGGGCTCGAAGACCTGGACGACGCGGCCGTCGTTGTTGATGAGGTGGTGGCGGGCGATCCCGGTGAAGATCTCGAGGATGCGGGTGGCGCTGGGGGTGGGGCAGGATCGCAGTTCGGGGTAGAGGGCGATGGCGTCGAGTTCGGCTGTGGCCATCGCGGTGCGGATCTCGCGTTCGATGAGTGCGTTGGTGAGTAGGGCGAGGAACTGGCAGAGCAGGAGTGCTTCGATGCGGTGGGGGGCTTGGAGGTAGATCGGGGCGACGGCTTGGGGGCCTTTGAGGAGGTGGTTGCGGCGTTCGAGGTTGGGTTGGTAGCGGTACGCGGCGAGGGCTTCAGGGCCGGTGAGGGTGGTGTCGTTGGTGATGAGCGGGAAGCAGCCGTCGGAGGCGGCGTCGCGGTTGACGAGGTCTTCGTTGACGTGCCAGGAAACGCGGTGGTGGGTGCGGGTGATCTTGCGGTAGCGGGTGTTGGCGCTGGGTCGGCCTCGTTTCTCTTGCCGGTGGGTTTCTTCGTTGTGTTCGGTCACGGTGAAGGTGATCCAGCGGCTGGCGCCTGCGGTGTCGAGCGCGGCGGTGGCGGCGGTCTCGACCGCGACGGGTGTGCGCATGCGGGTCTTGGGTGACGCGAGGCGGACGTTGAGGTCGTCGAGCGCGGCGATGCCTTTCGCGATGCGGGCCCGGCGGGCTTGGGCGTCGTGGTCGGTCTTGACCGAGGAGCGGATCCAGTGGATTGGGTAGCCCTCCGCTGACGGTGACGGTGCCGGTGCGCTGTGCCAGGTGTGGTCGGGGTCGCCGTGGCGGTTGGCGGGGTGGCGGTGTGCTTCGGTCCAGTCGGGTTCATGGGTGCAGATCCAGTCGCGGAACTCGCGGTCTTCTTTGCGTGACCTTGGCAGGACGGTCACGAACCGGCCGCCGCGGCGGGCGATGTGGTCCATCGCGGCCCGGTTCGCGAGCTTGGAGTCAGCGACGTAGAGGAAGTCGGGTCGACCGACCAGAACATGGAGTTCGTCCCAGGTCGGGATGTGGGTGACATCGTCGCTGGTGTTGCCGTCTTCGACC
>CAZBDE010000513.1:0-1267 GCA_964490415.1 uncultured Pseudoxanthomonas sp.
CGCCGGCCTCACGCACGCGCCGTGCGATCAGCTGCGCGTACTGCGCGCCGAAGTCGACGACGAGAACGGGGCGCTGGGAGGTCTCGGTCTGCTGTGTCAACGCTTGTTCTCCGTCGGGATCGCCTGAGTGAGGGACGAGTGCTCGGCGCGCGAGTGCAGCTCGGCGTCTTCGCGCTCTGTGAGGTATCGCTTGACGTCGCGCGCGACGCGCGCCTCCATGAAGAACGACAGGAGCGGCACGATGCCGCCGGCGGCGAGCATCGCGAGGCGCCAGAGGTTCCAGCGCATGAGGCTCCAGATGCGGAAGCACGAGATGAGGTACACGACGTAGAACCAGCCGTGGGCGACGAGGATGCCGAGCGACAGGTTGAACCCGTCGCCGGTCGATTCGAGACCCGACGCCGTTTCGACGACGGGTGCGAACCACAGGAATCCGCCGGAACCACCGAGGAACAGCTCGTAGCCGAGCCAGTACTTCGCGACCATCTCGGCCACGAGCAGCAGCAGCATCGTGCCCGTGATGACCGAGCAGATCTGGTAGAACTTCAGGGCTCCGCGGATCGCCGGGAAGGAAGCGAGCTTCGGGGCGCGGGGCATGCCCTCCAGTCTAACCGCGCGCCCTGCACTCGCCGTCGGGCGCGAACTCGTCGGGTTCGGGATGCCTCGGGCCGGCGCCGTCGAGTTCGGGATGCCCCGGACCGGCGCGTTCGGGATGCCTCGGCGTGGCCGCCCGACCGCACGTGCAAGAATCTGCCCACACCTGACACATCCTCGCTGAGCGGACTCGTCGGGCCCGCCGTGAGGAGTGTCATGGAGCAGCGACCGGACGCCGCGTGGTTCACGTCCGACGTCGCGGTGCATCTCGACGCGGTCTATCGCTACTTCGTACGCCGCGCGGCCCGACAGGATGCGGACGACCTCACTGCGGAGGTGTTCGCGATCGCGTGGCGCCGGCGGGATGACGTGCCGCCCGAGGCGATCCTGCCGTGGCTGTACCGGACGGCCGGGTACGTGCTCGCGAATCATCGGCGCGCGGCCCGCAACGCTCCCCACCTGGTCGCTGTGGAGGGCTCCGAGCCCGTCGAGGGCGACCACGCGCAACGGGTTGCCGAGCGCGATGAGATCGATCGCGCCCTCGCCCAGCTGTCGGAGCGCGACCGAGACATCCTCCTGCTGCACGCGTGGGAAGGACTCGACGGCACCGAGCTCGCTGACGCGCTCGGCATCTCGCGTTCCGGAGCGCAGGCCGCGCTCTCGCGGGCACGCG
>CAZBDE010000514.1:0-1266 GCA_964490415.1 uncultured Pseudoxanthomonas sp.
GCGTGGCGGTTGATGATTCCGCGGGGAATGAGGTTGAGCAGTTGCTTGAGAACGATCACATTGGCGCGGGCTGGTGTTGTGTTATTCACAACACCCTACCGAGTGGCAGGGATTTCAACTCGACACCAGCCCGATTTCCTCTCTCAAACCAAGCCATCCTGTGGGATGGCTGTGTTCCAAGGATTACACGATTTTCTCTGCGATGGGTTTTGCCCGCTACTATCCCGGTCTCGATCCAGGAGCCGGAAGGCGGGTTGCAGCAGAGTATGGCGAGAAGGCGCTTCCGGGGACGACCGATGCGCTCGAATCTCGTTCCCAAGCCAAATACATCAAGGTTGCGACAGATTTTGCAGCAGAGTATAACAAGAAGAAGGTCTCCCTCATCGAGCAGAATCCCCCAAAATTCAAGAGGCAGAACAAGTCATGACGCACCAACCGGCCATAAGCTTTTCAGTTTCATCTCAACATCCTTTCAGCCGCGCCGGTGGGCGCACATCAAACGTTCTGCCAAGAAATGAAGATATTCCTATCAGCAGCTTTTGCCATTATCATCGCGTCGTCTTCTGCTCTCGGATGGGTCATTGAAGAGCCGATTGACTACTCCAAGCAGCTACAACAGGCTGACTTTGTTGGGATCGTTGAGGTGACAAAGATTGTCGAGACCGGACGGAAGAAGGCCATCCTTCCCGATCAAGGCGATCAGGTCGTGCAATTTCGAGAACTTAAGCTCGAGCTAAAAGTTTTGTCAGTATTTAAGGGTAGCGGAGCGACGATCAAGTGCAACATTTACAGGGCACCAACGAAGGAGGAGTTGCGCGCAGATGGAGTGCCCGAGCGCGACGTGTATAGGATTTTCTTGATTCTTGCCATTGATGAGGGATTGCAGCTATCTTCATCGCACGTCACGAAGGGTGCTCACCTTTTGACCTACCTGAAGGCCGGTGGTTCGGATCATTTACCTGTGACCGGCGATCTCAATTCGAGTCGCTCTCTGCTCAGGCTTGAACCGTCCAATTTGATCAACACTTTTCCCCGAAAATAAGAAGCAGAACAAGCCGCGTCATGCAACCCCTACCAGCCGTTCAGTTTCGATGATTTTCCGTAGCTACAACCTCAACCCCGTGATCGACGTGCGCCCCCGCTGGTAGGGGTGCATGCGCTCTACGTTCGCTAATCAATAATGAGCCTTTTTACTCCATACACGCTAATCGGTGCACTACTCTGTATCGGAATTGCGATCGCGGAAGGGCAACCAATCTGTTCTAT
>CAZBDE010000515.1:0-1264 GCA_964490415.1 uncultured Pseudoxanthomonas sp.
TGTCGTCGCCCGTACCGAGCAGCCAGTTGACCGCGTCGGTGATGGTCCCGTGCAGCAGCGCCAGCACCGCGGCGGGCGGGTACAGCTTGCTCAGCACGGCGATCGCGGCCTTGACGATCGTGTCGACTTCATCGCGGTAGGCGTCCGGATCGCCTTCGTCGTGCTCGAAGACGACCGCCGTCAGGGACACCGGATGCTCGCTGTAGCCCTGCCATGTGGCAGCCACCGGGCCATACCGTTCCGACAGCGTGTCCATGTCCCCGTAGTAGTTCGGTTGGCCCTTTGGATGGCGCTCGGTCCTGGCCTGGTTGATGCCGGCGCCATCGATGTAGACCATGCTGGTGATGACATAGACCTCGTCCGAGGTGCTGCCGCGATCCCAGCTCGTTTCGCTCTGGCAGAAGATGCCCTGGTAGCGCACTGTGTAGAGCGGGTTGCGGGTGGCGCCGGGATCGGTCGACAGGATGGCGTCCAGTACGCCGCGCACGTCCGACCCGTGGACCAGCGCCGCAACCGGAACGTTGACGCGCAGCGGTGGAACCTGCGGCTTCGCGGCCCTGGCGGCGGGTGCGAAGCCGGGCTTGGACACGCCGGGCAGCAGCCGTTCACGGGCACCCTTGGGCAGTCCGTCGAAGTTCTCGACCAGGCGCTTGGCGGTCTTGGTCGCGATGCGCTGTTCCTTGAACGTCGTGCTGAGCGCGCGTTCAGTCGCGTTCTTCGCCCGTCGCTGATCGGTGTAGACACGCAGGGCGGCGATCACCCGGCCGAGTATTTCGGGATTGGACGGCGCTTTCAGGGTCCGGATCATGGTCGGCTCGCTTGAGGTGGCGTACGTCCACCCAAACGACAGCCGATGCCAGCAACGGTCAACCGCCCCCCCGGCGCGAACAAACCGGGGTCAGAGTCGACTATTCCCGACCGCTTCAGCGGCACGTGGGAAAGTGCACTCTGACCCCCTTTATCCTGAAATCGCGACGATCGAGGTTCGGCGATGGCAAGGCAAGCCCCTTCCCGGTTGTTGCATCAGGCGGCACCTGGTTTCGCCGGAAGCCCGGATGTGCAGATCCAAGCCATGGCCGCAGGGATGTAGCGTGAGCGCTTGCCATTCGGGCTTCTGCGCGCTTCCGCACACTTCGACAGCCACGGTATCGAAGCCAATAGGCCTGCACAAGGCCGCGTGTCATCCATCAATAAATGTCCCTGGCACCGTCCCCGTTGCGTATCCTTGCGCGCTATGGATGCATCCGCCCCTTCCCTCAGCAAC
>CAZBDE010000516.1:0-1254 GCA_964490415.1 uncultured Pseudoxanthomonas sp.
GGTCCAGGTGCCGGAGGTGAGGGCGCTGGCATCGGCGAGCGAGGTGTCGATGTCGAAGTCGCCCTCGAGCGTCACGGTTCCCGCGCCGGAGATGCTGTTAGAGTCTCCGCTGGTGGCTCCGATGGAAAACGTGAGCCGGGCGTTGTCGGCGAGGGCCAGGGTGCCTTCATTCACGATGGTATCGCCGGTGTAGGTGTTGAGCCCGGCGAGGGTTTGGACGGCCGCCCCGTTCTTGACCAGGCTGATGGCGCCGGAGATCACGCCGGAACAGGATTGGGTCGCCGTGGTGTTCACGGTGAGGGTGGCGGCGCCGGTGGTGAGGCCGACGTTCACGTTTCCACTCAAGCCCGCGATGGATTGGTCGCGGGCGGTGGTGCCGGCCTGGTTGTTCAACTGGAGCGTGCCGCCCACGGTGGACGCCACGACTCCGCCTGGCGGGAGGGTGTTGGGCAAGCCGACGGTGACGACGGCGCCGGCGTTGCTGATGTCGAGCGTGCCCCAGGTGTTGGACGGGTTGCTGAACTCCCAATTGCAACTGTCCAAGGTCTGGAGATATCCGGTGGAAAGGGAGATCGATCCGGTCACCTTGCCGAAGCCGCTGCTTTGTCGAAGAACCAAGGTCGGACTGCCGGCAGCGGGGATGCCCAGAACAGAGTAGCCGATATCGCCGGAAACGATGGATGCGTTGGCGGCATTGTTTCCACGCGCCAGAATGGCGGCCAGCCCGCTGCCGCTGGTGTTATCGACATTGATGCCGCCGCTCCAGGTGGAACCGGAGCCGAGATCGAGGATCGCCCGGTTGCTCCCTCCGCCGCCCCGCTTCAGGGTCAGCGCGTTGGCAACGGTCAGACCGGAGTTCACCGCCAGGGAACCGTTGAAATTCTGACCTCCGTTCACCAGCACCGGGCCGGTGCCAAGCGCTTCCGCGTGGGCCGCCACGACGCCGCTGCCGGTGCTGCCCGAGTGGCTGATGGTCATGCCGCCGGAGAAGGTGTTGGCTCCGGAAAGCGTGAGGGTGCCGGTGCCGGTCTTCGCAAGGCCCTTGTCGCCCGCCAGCACGACGTTGAGGGTGGTGCCGTTGTTGACCGCGATGGTTGGCACTCCGGCGGGGAGGTCCAGGGTGAGTGGTCCGCCGCTGCCGGAGTTGACGATCCAGTTGTGCGATGGCGTGGTGTCGCCAAAGGTCAGGTTGCCGATCGTGCGCGGGCCATCCAGCGTGACCGTGGCGTCCGCCAAGAGGTTCAGCGTGCCGAA
>CAZBDE010000517.1:0-1251 GCA_964490415.1 uncultured Pseudoxanthomonas sp.
TGGGAGTGGCGGTGGCGGCCTGGAGGGTGGCACCGAAGTTGTCGCGCGGGGCGAAGAAACCCATGGCGGGAGGCTTGCCGCCGTATTCGACCTCGTCCTCGCGGACATTCGCGTCGAAACGGGAAACCGGAGCCTGATAGATGAGCGTGGTGTTGGCGGAGATGCCGAGGGAGTGGAAGTGGCGGATGGCGCAAAGGATCTTGATGCGCTCATCGGCATCCAGTTCGTCGATGTTATCGGTGGATTTCGTTTCCACGACGAGGTGGATTTCCACTTCCCGCTCATCGCGCAGGCCCTTGTGGGAGATGACGACGCCGAAGTCAGGCGTGTAGGTGGAGGTGCCGCCTTTCAGCGACGGGACGGGGATTTTATACCAGTCCGGCAACTTGAGCAGGGCGCGGACGCGCGGGTGGCGATCGGCCTCGTTGGCAAAGCGGCTTTCCGGCAGGGAATCCGCATCCAGGATGGCGTGGTCGTAGATGCCGTGGTTCGGCGTGGGGACGGTGCTGCGATAGGTCTCGATGATGTCCTTGAAGAGATCCAGGCCGTAGCTCTCCCCGGTGGGCGTGTATTCGATGGTCCGGACCATTTCGTCCAGAGCGATGCGGTTGATGTGCCCGGTGGCGAGATGGAGGTAGCGCGGCGGATTACGGACGAGCTGGTCCAGATTCGTCAGGCCCTTGACGATTTTCACAATGGTCGGATAGGCCAACGCCGTGTTTTCCGAAAGCTCCTCGATGAGGTCCATGGCGGTGAAGTCCGCGGCAAGGCGCGCGTTCTCTCCGCCGACGAAGGTGGCGCGCGCTTCTTCGGTAGCGGACAGAGCATCGATCCGGTTGATCTCAATGGCCGCCTCGTAGTGCTGGAGGGAGATTTCATCGAGCTTGGCGATGCAGTCCCGGATCAGGGCGTCCTCGTCGAAGTGGACGCTGTAATCGGTGCGCCGGGAGAGGCGCTGCCAGAATTTCCTGAATGAATCCCCTTCCAGCCGTTCGCGGTTGAGAGTGACCTTCTTCTTCGCCGGCGGCTTGCCCTTGGGCGAGTGCCGCATGGGGACGTGGGAGCGGAGCTCGGATTGATATTGGGTGACGAAGGTTTGGTAGCTTTCGTTAGGAATGACGGTGAGCAGGTTCACCTCCTGACCCTCGGGCGTGGTGTCGTCATCGTAGATGCGGAGGCCGGACTGGTTCCGGCAAATGCGCAGGCCGCGGCCGATTTCCTGACGCTTTTTCGTATCCGAGTAGGTCTGGT
>CAZBDE010000518.1:0-1249 GCA_964490415.1 uncultured Pseudoxanthomonas sp.
TCCTGTACGGCGAGGGCATCAGCCGCGAGGGCGAGCTGATCGACATGGGCGTGGAGGCCAAGCTGGTCGACAAGTCCGGTGCCTGGTACGGCTACAACGGCGAGCGCATCGGCCAGGGCAAGGACAACTCGCGCCAGTACCTGCGCGAAAACCCGGCGCTGGCCGCCAAGCTGGAGGCCGAACTGCGCGAGAGGTTCCAGCCGGCCGAGGCCCCGCGCAGCGAGGCGCAAGGCGAGGACGAGTAAGCGGTATCGCTATCCGCTCCCGGCCGGAATGCTGTCAGTGGCGTGATGGCGGGGAGCGGTTCTTGAAGGCCAGGAGGGCAGGCGCCAGGGACGGCGCATATCTTCCGGTGGTGGCAGCGAGCGATGAGCGACGACTTTCCCGAGGAGGGCCCACGGCCGGGCGGCGATGACAGGCCGGCAGAGGGCGAGGCGCGCAGGCCGCGCAGGCCGCGGCCACAGCCCACTCCCATGCAGCGTGCACTGGGCCTGCTGGTGCGGCGCGAGCATTCGCGAAAGGAACTGGCGCGCAAGCTGGCCGCGCGCGGGGTCGAGGCCGGCGAGGCCGCCGCCGCGATCGAGCGGCTGGCGGGCGAGGGCTGGCAGGACGACACCCGTTTCGCCGAGTCGCTGATCCGGAGCCGTGCCGGTGCCGGCTATGGCCCGTTCTACATCCGTGCCGAGCTGGGCACCCACGGCCTGGGCAGCGAAGCCATCGCCGCGGCGCTGGATGCCTTCGAAGGCGACTGGCCGGAGATCGCCCGCGACCTGGTGCGCCGACGCTTCGGGCCTGCCGGTCCACTCGACCTGCCCCAGCGCCGCAAGGCCGCCGACCTGCTGGCCCGCCGCGGCTTCGATGGCGACAGCATCCGCGCCGCCAGCCGTTTCGACCCCGACGACTGAGCCGGCCAGCCCCGCCGTTCGCCCCGGGCCCGCCGGCCGCCCCCCGGGCTCTGCTACCCTTTGCAGGTTGACTTTCCCCGTCCCGCCGGGCCCCCAAAGGGCTGTTCCCGGCCGTGACCCGTCCGCCAGCCGAAGCCAGATGACCGCCTCCACTCCCGCGTACACCACCGCCCGCATCCGCAGCGATTTCCTCGAGTTCTTCCAGGGCAAGGGCCACACCATCGTGCCCTCGGCCCCGCTGGTGCCGGGCAACGACCCGACCCTGCTGTTCACCAACTCGGGCATGGTCCAGTTCAAGGACGTGTTCCTGGGCGCGGAGAAGCGCAGCTACGTGCGCGCGGCCG
>CAZBDE010000519.1:0-1248 GCA_964490415.1 uncultured Pseudoxanthomonas sp.
GGTAAAATTGCTCATGCACCTGCTGGAACCGGAATTCGAATTCCTTCCACAGTTCTGGCTGAAGATTAGACTGAAGCTCGAGGATTATCTTCTGAATTGGGGATTGCGATTCTGATACGAGGCCACCTTTTATTTCAAACAGTTTTTCAGAAATAGTATTGATAAGCTCGTTCTTATTAATCAGGTACATAATGTTTGTGGCAAGCTCCTTGTCCTTTAAAGACAACTCGTTTTTCAGGTTGATCTTTTCTAACTGTAATTTAACCTGTTCGAGTTCAGAGCGTTTTGCCCTGCTTCGTTGGAGAAAGAAAAGAAGTGATACAATAATGAGTAACAGTGTTAGTCCTCCGGCACTCATCCAGAAATACAATTCCTTTTCTTTTTGCTCAACCTCTATTTGTGCCTGTTTACGATCAAATTCAAATTGCATTTCCAGTTGCGTAATGTGTCTGGCATTTTCTTCGTTAAAAAGACTATCCTGGGTTTGTTGAAAATTCTTGAATGATTCATAGGCGTTTTTATAGTCCCCCGTCTCCTGATACAGTTTATGCAGATGGTTATACCCTGAATTAACCGTTAACAATGACCTCACCTCACGGCCAAACAAAATTGCCTGCCGCAAATGTTCTTCCGCTTTTTTATAATCCTTCAGATTTTCAAAGTAGAGTTGCCCCAGGCTCAGGTAAGAACGCGCCAATCCGAATTTATTCTTATTCTGCTTTCTAATTTCCAAGGACTCTTGCATACACTTAAATGCCAATTCATTCTTGCCCTGATCTCGGAATAAAGAACCCTGGTTGTTCAAAACATTAGCGATCAACTCATGGCTATTGGCACGTTTGGATAAAATCAGGGCCGAGTCATAGTATTTTTCAGATTCATCGAATTTCTTCGTCTCATCATAAATGATTCCAATGTTGCTGAGCAAACTGGCTTTAGTAGCTAGTTGCTTCTTATCATGAATTGAGTCATTTGAAGGTAAATGCTTCAAAGCCTGTTCATAATATTTTAAGGCATTTACATAGTCGCCCTGATAGTTATAGAGATTCCCAATGTTGCCATAGGGTTGCGCCAGAAGAAATTCACTCTCAAATTTTTGTCCGTAGGATATAGCCGTTTGGTAAGATTGCAAAGCTTTGGGGTAATTACCCATAAATTGATAGGTATTGCCAAGCTTTCCGTGTGCCAGGAAAAGAAGGGAGTCGGAACCAATACTGGCTGCCAGCTCAGCCGATTCATTCGCATATT
>CAZBDE010000520.1:0-1240 GCA_964490415.1 uncultured Pseudoxanthomonas sp.
TCTCGAGATTGCAGCATGCCTGGTTCGTTGTGAGCGGGACGGCATTGATGGCAACCTTTGCCGCCGTCGCCCCATACATCGCCACGATCACGCAGTCTGCCGGGATCCACTTCGCGGACGAATTGCGCAGCCCCGCCTCAGTGATCGTCAACTCGGTCGAGTGGATGTCGGAGTAGTCCACCTCCTGCGTGCGCAACCAAGGGATTTCGCCGCCGTAGTACTTTGGCGTACCTGTACGCGGGGTGCCACCGGACGTGACCCGGGATGAGATATCTCCGAGGGTTGTCCATGAGAACCGTTCATTCCGAGGCTCCAGTAGCTCGCTCCGGTAATGGGCGTACTGAAGACGGCGGGAGTCCAGCTCTGCCTCCAGCTCCGTCTCCAGCTGAGTGAACTGATCCAAGATCGACACGATCTCATGCTGCACCTCGCGCGGGGGCACCGGGACCCGGAATTGCGAGTAGGTCCCATTCCACTGACGAGCGTGATCCTGCGGTTCGTATCTGATTGTCTGCATCACGTAATAGAGGTACCGAAGGCCCGCCCGCATTTCATCCCTTGCGGTGAGCATCTTCATCGCCGACGACTTCGCCTTGAATGGGAAGCTGACCCACTTGAAAGCGGTCGTGAAGTCGTCGAATATGACGACCGGGTTTCTCGGCGAAGCCGGATAGACCCCGTCGACCTCGTCCGTGTAGCCAAGGACGAACGTCTGTCCGGCGGTCAGGACTGGAGTGTGAAAGTCAATGGCGTACCGAGTCGAGGACACGAGGTATTTCCCCGGCTGCTCATAAGCGATGAGCTCCCCTAGTGAAAGGAACTCAACACCATCCGGGCACAGCCGGGCGACAAGCTCGGCGACGCGACTCACTTGTCGACTCCTTCGAGGTCGGCGACGATTGAGTCGATCGAGACGCGCAGCTCCTGCTGCCGTGCGACGATCTGTGCGATCTCGGCATTGAGCGCGACGATGTCGACAGCCTCGGTTGTGTCCTCGGCTTCGACATAGGACGAGACGGCGATGTTGTAGGCGTTGCCGGCGATCTCGGTGTTGTCGACGAGGCACGCGAAGTGCGCGGCATCCGTCCTATCGGTGAACGCGTCAAGGATCGCCTGCTGGTTCGCTTCCGTGAGTTTGTTCTTGTTGCCGCCGCGCACGAACTGCGCCGACGCGTCGACGAACAACGTCTTGTTGTCGGTCTTCGACTTCTTCAGCACGATGATGCAGGTCGCGATCGTG
>CAZBDE010000521.1:0-1233 GCA_964490415.1 uncultured Pseudoxanthomonas sp.
CGGCAGGTAAACATCAACACGCAGTTTCCGGGCTGCAAGCTTTTCATTTTTTATCATTTTTGATTTGGTTGGGTTGCTGCTTAAACTGATCGAACGTGCGCATACAAGACTGCTGAGGAAAAACACCACTGCATCCAACGTAAAATATCCTCCTCTTCCAATGTTATCTCAAAAGAATTTTATGAATGGAAATTATTGAAGATTTATTGGGGAGAATTTGTATTTAGGCCAAAAACGCAGATCATGATCCAATGACCCCCGATGTATCGGATGAATCTGTGGCCTACTGTGTATAAAAATCCCCTCTTAAAAAGCATTGAACAAAGATTCTTGCTTCGGAAGAGGCTTACACTATCTGGCACTATTCTTACCTGAGTTAAGGGAATCAATACAAAACAACCTTATGAAAAAAATCTTGACAATTTTCGCATGCGCTGCCGTGCTTATACTCACACAAGCTTGCGGAACAAAAAAGGGAGAAAAGGAAAATAATGAAGCCGCTATTGCTGCTGCGGAAGACTCCACACGGGCGGCAAACACTGCAGTAGAGGAAAGAAGGGCACGCATCAAACGTGAACGTGAAGAATTAGCAGAACGCAGACGCCTCGCGGCCGAAGAAAAGGCGAAAGCAAGTGCAACGTACAAAGATGCAAAGGGGAAAACGGTTTACTACAAATCTGAAGTGACACCTGTTTTCCGGGGAAGCCAGGAACAGCTCGAACAATACATTCAGGATAACATTAACTATCCAACCTCAGCTCAGGTCGACAAGGTAGAGGGAACGGTGCTTGTTGAATTTATTGTAGGCGCGGATGGTGCGGTACGCGATGTAGTAGTTGCCGAAACAACAAGTGATGCAGTAAAAGAAGAATTTAGCGAAGAAGCCGTGCGCGTAGTTTCAACTATGCCGACATGGACAGCCGGTACACAAGGCGGTAAGCGTGTTGATGTACGGGTTAGCTTACCCATTACGTTCCAATTTGAAATGTGATCCGTAATACTTTTACAGGTTTTTACGGGGGAGGCGCGGTAAAACGCGCCTTCCTTTCGTTCTGCCAATCGGTTATTATTGTTTGTTGACGATCTGGTGCAAAAAGTTTCAGGTGTTTTCGATCGATTAACCCTTTAAAACCCCGGTTCGTCCTTGCAGGAGCAGAATTTCAAAATACTATATACTCTTATTCTGTATAAATATATTTTTTCAGAACCTGCTCAATCTCTTTGTAGAACAGC
>CAZBDE010000522.1:0-1204 GCA_964490415.1 uncultured Pseudoxanthomonas sp.
CTCGGCGCGCAGTCGCACGCCGTGCTGCCGTACGCGCAGCAGCTGAGCCGCTTCGCCGCCTACCTGCAGCAGCTGACGATGGAGTCCAACGGCAAGTCGGTGCGGTGGGACGGCTCTCCGGTCACGACCGACACCGGCGAGGTGTTCTGGGGCGAGCCGGGCACCAACGGTCAGCACGCGTTCTACCAGCTGATCCACCAGGGCACGCGACTCATCCCCGCCGACTTCATCGCGTTCGCGAACCCCGCCTACCCGCTCACCGACGGCGGTCGCGACGTGCACGGACTGTTCCTCTCGAACTTCCTCGCGCAGACGAAGGCCCTCGCGTTCGGCAAGACCGCCGAAGAGGTCGAGGCCGAGGGCACGACCGGCGCGCTGGTGGCGGCCCGCACGTTCGCCGGCAACCGGCCGACGACGTCGATCTTCGCGCCCGCGCTCACGCCGCGCGTGCTGGGCGAGCTCATCGCTCTCTACGAGCACATCACCTTCACGCAGGGCGTGATCTGGGGCGTCAACTCCTTCGATCAGTGGGGCGTCGAGCTCGGCAAGCAGCTCGCCCTGCAGATCGCTCCCGCGCTCGAGGGCGACGAGCAGGCCGTGGCCGCTCAGGATGCCTCGACCCGCGCCCTCCTCGCCTACTACGCCGCTCACCGCGAGGTCTGACGGCGAGGCGTCACGGGCCGGTTGCCGCTCCTCCGCCGAGGTAGTACACGCCGACCACCATGTCGAGCGTCGCTCGCACGTGCGTGCGCAGTTCCCGGCGCGCCGCTTCCGGGTCTCCCGCCGTGATGGCGGCGACCAGCGCGACGTGGCCCTGACCGGGCAGTCGCGATGTGTCGGGACTGCGTCTCATGTGCCGGAGAGTGCGGGTGAGGAACGCCTGGATGCCGCGCTCGGCCTCACTGAGCCGCGGTGAGCGGCTGAGCTCGGCGATGAAGCGGTGCAGCTCGGCGTCGGCGAAACGGAACGCCGCAGGTTCCAAGCGGGGAGCGTGGCTCGCGTCGGCCAACGTCAGCAGGCGGGTTCGCTCGGCGTCCGTTGCGGTTCCCGCTGAGAACGCGGCGGCGGCGCGCGCGGACGCCTCTCCGGAGATGGCCTCGCGCCAGAGGGTGAAGTCCTCGAAGTCCTCGATCGACGTGAGCTCGACGTCCTGGAAGTAGACCGCATCAGCGGCCTCATCGTGCACGAAGGTGCCGCCGCCGCG
>CAZBDE010000523.1:0-1201 GCA_964490415.1 uncultured Pseudoxanthomonas sp.
CGCTACGAAGGCAAGCTCAAGCCGATCCTCACCGGAGGGTCGTACCTCGAGCTGATGAAGGCCTGGCAGCGGCCGGTCTACTTCGACCAGCAAGGCACGCTGGTCCGGCGCTTCGGCATCCGGCAGCTGCCGGCCCTGGTGTCGCAGGACGGCAGGCGGCTGCGCGTCGATGAGTTGGCACTGCCATGAAGTGCCTGCACCGCCTGTTTGGCTTCGCGCTCTGGCTGTTCGCGAGCGTGACGGCGCCACCTTCCGTTGCCGCCGACAGCCTGACCTGCACAGGACGTTTCCCGAACCCGATCACCGACATCTGCTGGAGCTGCATTCTGCCGATCAGCATCGGCAGCGCGACCATCGCCAATTTCGGCGGCCAGGAGGACATCGCCAACCCGCCGAGTCCAGTCTGCAGCTGCGGCGTCAACCCGACGATCGGTCTGTCGATCGGCTTCTGGGAGCCGGCCCGCCATGTCGAGGCCGTGCGCAAGCCTTTCTGTCTGGCATCGCTGGGCGGCATCGATCTGGATCCAGGCATTTCGGCGCCGGCCGGGGCGCGATACACGCGCGCCGAAGGCGATGGCGACGGCGGCAGCTTCTACCAGGCGCATTTCTACGTGAACCCGGTCCTGTACTGGCTGCAGGTAGTGACCGACTTCCCCTGCTTGGAACGCGGCTCCTTCGACCTGGCCTATCTGACCGAGGTCGACCCGCTGTGGAACGACGACGAACTGACGCTGATCCTCAACCCGGAAGCGGTGCTTTTCGCCAATCCGACGGCGGTGGCCGCGTGCGCCGCCGACTGCGTCGCGGCCACCGCTGGCTTCGGCATCGCCGAGTTGTTCTGGTGTGCCGGCTGCCAAGGCGGTGTCTATCCACTCGACGGCCATGTGCCCTACCACATGGGCGGTGTGCGCACTGCCGCGCTGATCGCCCAACGGCTGACCGCCAAGATGCACCGCCAGATGCTGGCCTGGGGCTGGCATGGCAAGCCGGGGCTGTGCGGTCCGTACTTCCTGCCGGCGATGGACAAGACCGCCTACAAGACCCAGCTGACCTATCCCGTGACTAACACGGCAAAGGACGGTGGCCGCTGCTGCCAGCCCTTCGGCCGCAGCACCATCGTCTGGGGTGCCGGCAAGGAGTACCCGGTGCGCGGCGAGGATTTTGCTTTCATGTTGTTCCGCAAGAGGAACTGCTGTGTGGG
>CAZBDE010000524.1:0-1199 GCA_964490415.1 uncultured Pseudoxanthomonas sp.
ACCTTTACAGCGGACCCGAGGCCGAGCAGATGTGCCAGACGATCGAGGTCCGGGCGACAGCGACTCGTGTCATCCGCACCTTCGAGGAGCAGATCGCCGTCGCTGCCGAGATCAGTGCGAGGGAACTCCTCCCTGTCGAGATCATCGAGAAGTCGGCCTACCGCACCGCGAACAAGATGGTCTGCCAGTCGTGCCCCTTCCGAGAGCTCTGCGTGGCCGAGCTGCACGGGCTGCCCACGAAGCTCCTGATGCAGACCGAGTACAGGGTCCGCGAGAAGCGCCCGATGATCGACGTGTCGGAGGACGCGGAAGAGGCTTGACAGGTAGCCCAAAGCGTGTAAGATCGAAGACGTAACCAGAACCAGAACCAGAATAGATCGGAGTTTCACATGGCTGAAGTCGCATCGCTCGCGAAGATCATGGGCCGCATGGTCGACATGGAGCGCCAGACCATCGCGAAGGACTTCTTCGCCCTCTTCTACGGCTCGACCGGCGTCGGCAAGACGACTCAGGTCCAGGGCATAGCCCAGTCGATCAGAGGCGCGGGACGCATCCTCTACCTCGACAGCTCGGACGGCTGGGTCTCGCTGGAGAACTTCCCCAAGCTCAAGCGCAACACCACGCACCTCAGCGTCACCGACCCGCGCGAGCTGATGGTGCTCGCCCAGGCCCTCAAGACCCGCAAGAAGGGCTTCGAGGACGTCACGGTCGTCGTGCTCGACGAGGTGAGCTCGTGGTTCGAGGTCATCCTGCACAACTACGTCCGCGAGATCACCGGCACGCTGCCGACACAGGACCTCCCCGAGATCGAGGGCAAGATGTACGCTGCCCCGACACAGGCGTTCCTGAACATCGTCAACACCTTCCACAGCGCCACCGGGCTGCACATCATCATGGTCGCTCACGAGCAGGAGCGCGGTCAGGAGGGTGGTCGCAAGATGCTGACCCCCTCGCTCCCGCCGAAGCTCATGCAGGGCCTCAGCCAGAAGGTTCACCTCGTCGCTCGGATGGAAGCGATCATCAGCCGTGACGGCTACGTCCGGGAGATCCAGGTGCAGCCGTCCAAGCAGGTGCTCGCCAAGACCCGTATCGGAGGCATGGACGTCAAGGTAGGCTTCAACGACCTGCCCAAGATCGTCAAGGGCTGGGTCGGCTCGGAGAAGATGACCGAAGACCTCGTGGCTCCGGCTCCTGACCCC
>CAZBDE010000525.1:0-1196 GCA_964490415.1 uncultured Pseudoxanthomonas sp.
TGCACGCCGACGTCGAGACCACGGTCAAGGTCGTGGTCGTGCCGGAAGCCTGATCCCCGATCAGGAATGTCCCGGCCCCGGCCGGGACGTCCGTGATGGAGGGCGCCGCAGGGCGCCCTTCGTTTTTTGCGGGGCAGGGGCGCGCGGCCGCCAGTCGCTGGGAATGAGATGCCCACCGGTTATGCACAGGGTTATCTGCAACGCCCTGGACGCGGAGCCGACTACGATGCCCGATCCCCTCTTCCTTCTTCCCGCCGTCGCGCCCGCTGCCGGCGACGACCGCCAGGAGTCCAGCATCCCGATGTCCGCCCGCCCCGGAGGCTTCCGCAACGACCGTGTCGACCCGCGCATCGAACAGCTGCGGGTGCCGCCGCATTCGATCGAAGCCGAGCAGGCGGTGCTCGGCGGGCTGATGCTGGCGCCGGATTCCTACGACGCGGTCGGCGACGTGCTGGTGGAGGACGACTTCTACCGCCGCGACCACCAGCTGATCTACCGCGCCATCCGCGAGCTGGTCGAGAAAAGCCGGCCGTTCGACGCGGTGACCCTGGGCGAGTGGTTCGAATCGCAGGGCCTGGGCGAGCAGATCGGCGGCGGCGCCTACCTGGTCGAGCTGGCCACCACCACGCCCTCGGCGGCCAACATCCGTGCCTACGCCGAGATCGTCCGCGACAAGGCGGTGCTGCGCCAGCTGATCGAGATCGGCACCGGCATCGTCAATGACGGCTTCCAGCCGGAAGGCCGCGACAGCGCCGCGCTGCTGGCCAAGGCCGAGCAGGAGGTGTTCGCCATCGCCGAGGCCGGTTCGCGCGGCCGCCAGGACTTCACCCCGGTCAACCGCGCCCTGACCGAGGCCTTCGAGGTGCTGCAGACCCGTTTCCAGAGCGGCGGCGGCGTCACCGGCCTGCCCACCGGCTACACCGAGTTCGACGAGATGACCGCCGGCCTGCAGCCGACCGACCTGATCATCCTCGCCGCGCGTCCGTCGATGGGCAAGACCACGCTGGCGCTGAACATGGCCGAGTACGCGGCGATGAAATCGAAGAAGCCGGTGGCGGTGTTCTCGATGGAAATGTCGGCCTCGCAGCTGGCTCTGCGCCTGATCTCCTCGCTGGGCCGGGTCAACGCCACCCGCCTGCGTACCGGCCAGCTCGAGGACGAGGACTGGAGCCGGGTGACCAGCGCGATCAAGATGC
>CAZBDE010000526.1:0-1194 GCA_964490415.1 uncultured Pseudoxanthomonas sp.
CTAGAACCTTCAAATATTAATAGTATGCAATCACTTTTTACTTTGGAAATAAGTAACGAAAGGTAATATCTATCTTCTCCATTTTTGCAGTTTATGTCGTAAGAAATTGCCTTTGTATTATTATCAATTACCTGTGAGGAAAGTATTTCAAAGATATAGATTGTTCCTTTTTCGTCCACTACAATTGAGTTTAGAAGTTCCTTTTCATTCATAATTTTATAAGAGCCATACACAATTGTGCCATTTTGCTCAAATTTTGTCCCCTGTCCAATTGTACCGCTTTGAGCTTCAACGATTACAGGAAAAAGGATAATAACAAGGGATAGTTTAGTTTTAAAGATAATCTGCTTCATAATGATTCATTTTTCTTGTTGTCTTTGATCCCAAATAGATAACCCGCTATTCCTCCCAAGATTCCATAGACTCCTAATAATTTGTCTGATTCAATTTCTGATAATGATAGTATTGAAACGAAAGTTGCAATTAAAGTAATCCCAATAGCTTTTAAATTAAAAGGCCCTAAACCATCTTTCATTTTTGTTTTTAAAATGAAAATAATAATCAATGACACTATAACAATTGCAGTCATCGGATAATATTTATTCATATAATAAATCTCATTTAGTTTGTACAATTTCCGTCCTCTTCATCGCTATCACAGGATACAACCATCGAAATAATCGCTAAGGTTTAATAGTTCTAACTACTTTTTACGTTTATTAAAATCACCGTAGAAATGAATAATTAAGTACAAAACTCATTCATAGCGGTACATACTAATGTAAATATAAATTAGGTTGTAATATTATACAACCCATTGAGTGGATTAATTGATGTTTTTGCAGAGTCATCTTACTGCATAGCCATTGATCAGCCGCGAAAAATTTGCAAAAGATTTGGGTAAGCGCATCCGGGAAATCCGTAGTAAGAAAGGAATATCGCTTAAAACGTTTGAGTCGCTCGATAATTCCATCGACCGGCACGCGCTATCGCGGATAGAAAGAGGCGAAACGCTCCCCTCGCTTTATACACTTTACCGTATTTCTATTATACTGGAGGTAAATGTTAAGGACTTTTTTCCTGAATACACCGAACTTTGACTTCTTGAAGTCGTAGGGGGTCATAACACTTCTTTACATATGCCCGAACCTCCGGCACTCCGCATTTGTGCAGTTCCTGACTGCCCCTGAATTA
>CAZBDE010000527.1:0-1193 GCA_964490415.1 uncultured Pseudoxanthomonas sp.
GCAGGCGGCAGTTTTTCAATCTCGGTTTTCGGCTTATCGTCATCACCGCATGATTCCAGTGCTATAACACCGGATAGTGCCATTACAAACAGGGTTATATTCAGGATTGTTTTCATAGGTATAATGTCAGGTTTATGTCGGTCATGTTTTTTTATAACAGGTAATCCTTAAGGGGCATAGTGCAGGTCAAACCGGCCGTGTGTTACTTTTACAACTTTATCACAGTCATCAGAATAGGCTTCAAACTCGAAGGTTCCTGAGATAATAAAATTTGTGTTATCAAAATGTGTAATTATTAATTCCCCCTGATATACTACTGAAGTAACATATTCACAGCCAGTTGGCAAGTCATCCAAAGTTGCATGTCCATCACCATATTCAGCTAAGGGGTATTGGACTGTTGTCAACTCATCTTCGAGTATTACGATCGATATATATTGATCTATTTCATTGGTTGCAACTTGAGCTGTAATCTGTAAAACATCTTCCTGATAAAAAGCTGGAGCATTCATAAAAGACTTAATTACCCATGCCTTTCCATCTACGAGGCAGCCAAAAGTTCCTTTACCCTCCTGTGTTGCAGCCGGGAGTTTTTCCAGTTCGGTTTTCGGCTTATCGTCATTGTCACCGCAGGCTTCCAGTGCTATAACACCGGATAGTGCCATTACAAACAGGGTTATATTCAGGATTGTTTTCATAGGTATAATGTCAGGTTTATGTCGGTCATGTTTTTCATAACAGGTAATCCTTATGGGCATAGTGCAGGTCAAACCGGGCATGAGTAACATTTTTTCATGGCTTTCTTTCTTAGACACACCTGCTGCATTGTTGGTTGTATAACTTTATCCTAGTACTTACAAAGCAACGGTACGCACGATGCCGGGTGCGATTTAAACAAAACATTTGAATCATGTGCCCCAGTATAGGAGTTACTCCCAGACAGCGTTTCGGATTCTGATGTACTATATTACCCGAAAAATTGATGCTTTTCTCAAAGAACCATCGTGTTTTGCCGGCATTCCGGAAAATTCAGCGGAGGAAAGGGATGTGCCTTTTATTTTTCTTTTATAAAATCAGCACGGATAAAAAATGGGCGCGTTAGCGGTAAATCCTGCAATGTAATCTTTACAATCAGTCAAGGTCGTTCACCCCTTTTTCTTATTTAGCTTCCATCCGATCAACCAGGTTCTTGA
>CAZBDE010000528.1:0-1192 GCA_964490415.1 uncultured Pseudoxanthomonas sp.
AACCCCCTCGACCTCGGCCGCGAAGCCCGCCTCTACACCCCGAAACAACGCATCGCCCTCGCGATCCGCGACGGCGGCTGCCGCTGGCGAAACTGCGACCGCCCCGCCTCCTACTGCGAGAGCCACCACATCGACCAATGGGTCCGCGACGGCGGCCGCACCGACATCGACCGCGGCATCCTGCTCTGCCGCTGGCACCACACCGAACTCCACCACGGCGGCTGGACCATCACCCGTCAAGGCAAGGACGACTTCGTGCTGCACCCACCACCCGGCCGAGGCGACCCCATCACCCTCACCCCACGCCTCGCCCTCCGCTACACCTGGGCAGACCTCGACCCACCCCCACGAAGATTCCACCCCGCCGCCTGAGGGGTCCGGCACACGCGGGAACCGCAAGGTCGCGAGCAATAACATGCCGGTCTCTCGTCGGATCGGTGTGAGTGCGATCCTCATGAGAGCATCGACGGATGCCCGACGACGCAGTGCACCTGGGCGCAGCGCACCTGCGCGCATGGCGCGCGAGCGACGCCGATGCGCTGCGGGCGGCACGCGCCAGGACACCCGACCTCGCCACCCAGCTCGGCCGCGCCGACCTCGTCACGCGTGCGGACGCAGCAGAGTTCATCGCCACGCACCTGGTCGGCGACGGTGAGCGGACACGCAACTGGGCGATCGTCGACGGCGAGGTCGCCGTCGGCAACGTCGGGCTCTCGGCTATCGAGCGCCGCCACGACACGGCATGGGCGTACTACTGGCTGGCGACGCCCGCCCGCGGCCGCGGACTCGCGACCAGAGCCCTGGCGGCCATCGCGGCCCACGCGTTCACCGACGGACTGTTCCGTCTCGAGCTCGGCCATCGCGTGAACAACCCCGCCTCATGCCGAGTAGCGACTCGTGCGGGCTTCCTCGTGGAAGGCATCGAGCGCCAGAAGCTCCGCTACGGCGACACCCGCTACGACGTCGAGCTGCACGCTCGGCTCGCCAGCGACCCGGCCCCCGCGATCCTGCCGCTCCCGATGCCCGCCACGCGCATGGACGAATAGCGCACTCGGCCGGCTCGACGTCGACGCAGCAGCGGGTCTCGGGCGCGCGGCGCTGCGATCCGCCAGCCGTGCGGAGCTGCCTCCCGGCCGCTACGGCCCGACGAGCTCCGTCAGCCGCTCGCCGAACTGGTCCAACCGGGGAACCC
>CAZBDE010000529.1:0-1189 GCA_964490415.1 uncultured Pseudoxanthomonas sp.
ACGAACAGGGTGAACGCGGTGCCGATGGTCATGCCCGAGGCGATGGTCATGCCCAGCGAGAAGCGCGCCGCGGCGCCGGGACCGTTGGCGATCAGCAGCGGGAACATCGCGAACACCAGCGCGGCGGTGGTCATCAGCACCGGGCGCAGGCGGATGCCGGCGGCCTGTTCGATCGCCTCGCGCTTCGACAGGCCCTGCTGCTGCAGCTTGTTGGCGAACTCCACGATCAGGATGCCGTGCTTGGCGATCACGCCGATCAGGGTGACCAGGCCGACCTGGGTGTAGATGTTGATGCTCATGCCCGGGAACGCTTCGACCCCGGCGAACTGCAACACCCCGGCCACCAGCGCCAGCGCGTTGAGCACCAGCAGCGCGCCGGAGATCGCCATCGGTACGGTGATCAGCATGATCAGCGCGTCGCGGAAGCTCTCGAACTGCGCGGCCAGGACCAGGAAGATCGCGATCAGGGCGAAGGCCAGGGTCACCAGCATCGCCGCGCCTTCCTGCTTGAACTGGCGCGACTCGCCGGCGTAGTCGACGCTGTAGCCCTGCGGCAGCACCTCGGCCGCGGCCTGCTCCAGCACCCGCAGCGCCTCGCCCTTGGACACGCCCGGGCGCGGGGCGAAGGTGATACCCACGGCATTCAGCTGCTGGAAGCGCTTGAGCGTCTGCGGCTGCGCGGATTCCTTCAGCGTGACCAGGGTGGACAGCGGCACCAGCTGCCCGTCGCGGGTGCGGGTGTAGTAGTTCTCCATCTGCGCGGCATTGAGCCGGTCGCTGCGCTGCACCTGCGGGATCACCCGGTAGGAGCGGTTCTCCATGGCGAAGCGGTTGACGTAGCCGCCCGAAAGCATCGCCGCCATGTCCGCGGCCAGGGTGCGCATGTCGATGCCGAGCATGGCCGCCTTGTCGCGGTCGATCTGGACCTCGATGCGCGGCTTGTCGATCTTCAGGTCCTTGTCCAGGAAGATGAAGCGGCGGCTTTCCATCGCCTTCTGCAGGATCGCATCGGACAGTTCGCTGAGCTGTTCGAGCGAACCGATGCCCAGTACCAGGAACTCGCCGCCGCCGTCGCCGCCGGCGCTGGGCAGCGACGGAGGAACCATGGCGAAGGTGTTCAGGCCGGTGATCGAACCCAGCTTCGGCTGCAGCTCCTGCTGCAGGACCTGGTTGGTGGAGCGGTCGCGCT
>CAZBDE010000530.1:0-1187 GCA_964490415.1 uncultured Pseudoxanthomonas sp.
GTGGTCATCGAGATCGCCACGAACAGGCCAGTCACGATCGTGCCGATCAGCAGGCCGCCCAGCGCCTTCGGTCCCAGCAGCAGGCCGACCACGATCGGCACCGCCACCGGCAGCAGCGACGGCACGATCATCTCCTTGATCGCCGACCTGGTCAGCATGTCCACGGCGCGGCTGTAGTCCGGCTTGGCCGTGCCCTGCATGATCCCGGGGATCTCGCGGAACTGGCGGCGAACTTCCTCGACCACCGAACCGGCCGCGCGGCCCACCGCCTCCATCGCCATCGCACCGAACAGGTAGGGGATCAGGCCGCCGATCAGCAGGCCGATGATCACCGTGTGGTCGGACAGGTCGAAGGTGAACACCTCGCCCGGGTTGCTGGCCTGCAGGTTGTGGGTGTAGTCGGCGAACAGGACCAGCGCGGCCAGCGCGGCCGAACCGATCGCGTAGCCCTTGGTCACCGCCTTGGTGGTGTTGCCGACCGCGTCCAGCGGGTCGGTGACGTTGCGCACCTCAGGCGGCAGCTCCGCCATCTCGGCGATGCCGCCGGCGTTGTCGGTGATCGGGCCGTAGGCGTCCAGCGCCACGATCATGCCGGCCATCGACAGCATCGCGGTGGCGGCGATGGCGATGCCGTACAGGCCGCCGTGCAGGTGGGCGAACCAGATCGCGGCGCAGACCGCCACCACGGGCAGGGCGGTCGACTTCATCGACACGCCCAGGCCGGCGATGATGTTGGTGCCGTGGCCGGTGGTCGAGGACTGGGCGACGTGCTGCACCGGCTTGTACTGGGTGCCGGTGTAGTACTCGGTGATCCACACGATCAGGCCGGTCAGGACCAGGCCGATGAGCGCGCAGATGTACAGGTTCATCGCGCCGTGGCTGTTGTCGCCCATCAGGGCCATGGTGATCGGCCAGAACGCGACCGCCGCCAGCACGCCGGACACGATCACGCCCTTGTACAGCGCGCCCATGATCGAGCCGCCCGGCTTCACCTTGACGAAGAACGCGCCGATGATCGAGGCCACGATCGACACGCCGCCCAGCACCAGCGGATACAGGATCGCGTTGCGGCCGACCTCGTCCATCATCAGCCCGCCCAGCAGCATGGTCGCGATGACCGTGACCGCATAGGTCTCGAACAGGTCGGCGGCCATGCCGGCGCAGTCGCCGACGTTGTCGCCCACGTT
>CAZBDE010000531.1:0-1167 GCA_964490415.1 uncultured Pseudoxanthomonas sp.
ACTTCGGCGCGGCCCGCGCGCTCAGCGACGTGACGGCCGAGTTCACGCCCGACGCAGGGCGGCACGCCGACTACCTGAAGCGGCACGAGCGCTTCGCTGCCGCGTACGACGCGCTCGCACCGTGGTTCGCGGGAGGTCGCTGATGGCCGTCATCCTCGTCACGAGCCGCTCGTTCGGCGACGGCGACGCCGATCTCGCGGGCCGCGTCGCCGACGCGGGGCACGAGGTCGTGCGCGGCGCCTCGCACCACGATCTCACCGAGCTCGCACCGCTCCTCGAGAACGCCGAGGCGTGGGTCGCCGGCACCGGGCCCGTCACCGCGGCACACCTCGACGCCGCGCCCCATCTGAAGGTCGTAGCCCGGTACGGCGTGGGCGTCGAAGCCGTGGACCTCGCCGCGGCGGCGGCGCGAGGCATCCCGGTCACGAACACGCCGGGGGCGAATGCGGATGCTGTCGCCGACCACGCCGTGGGGCTCATGCTCGCCGCGCTCCGTCACACCGTCGACGGCGACCGTCGGGTGCGCGCCGGCGACTGGGCGGTGCGGCGCGGACGCGAGCTCGGCGCGCTGACGGTGGGTGTCGTCGGCTTCGGACGCATCGGCCAGGGCGTCGCCCGGCGCCTGTCGGGCTTCGGTTCGCGAGTGGTCGCCGCCGATCCCTTCTTCCCGGCCGAGGGCATCGCCGCAGCCGGCGCCGAGCCCGCAGCCCTCGACGAGCTCTTCGCCGCTTCTGACGTCGTCACGCTGCACGCGCCCGGCGGACAGACGGTGGCTCATGCCTCGCGCCTCGCACTCCTGCCGGCCGAAGCCGTGCTCATCAACACGGCGCGCGCCGATCTCGTCGACGAAGAGGCGGCAGCGGCCGCGCTGCGGTCGGGCCGGCTGTCGGCGTTCGCCGCCGACATGCTGCACGGCGACACGGCGGGCCACGACAGCCCGCTGCTCGCGGCGGATCTCGCCGACCGCGTCATCGTGACGCCGCACCTCGGCGCCCAGACGACGCAGGCCGTCGACAACATGGGGACCCTCGCCCTCGACAACGCCCTCGCGGTGCTCGCCGGCGCAGAGCCCCCGCACCTCGTCCGCACCACTTGACCTGAGACCCCACCTGAACCGTCCCACCCACCGACTCCATCCGCCTGAAACCCCCGAAGGAATCCGATGAC
>CAZBDE010000532.1:0-1164 GCA_964490415.1 uncultured Pseudoxanthomonas sp.
GCAGCACCCACAGCGGCTTGCTGCCCCACACCTTGTGGCGGCCACCGCTGGCCGGGTCCTCGGCGCTGGCGGCGAACGACAGCGCCGAATCCATCACCGGATCCATGCCCGGCAGCTTGCGGAAGCGCTCGGCCATGAAGCCGCCGCTGCGGTAATGCAGGAACGCCGGATCGGTATGCCGGGTCAGCCGCGCCACCATCGCGTTGCCTTCGTGGCCGCTGCTGCCGATGGTGTAGAAGACCTTGTTCTGCACCCGCAGCACGCGTGCCATCAGGTCCAGGTGGCGGCTGACCAGCTGCGATTCGAGCAGTTCGCGGAAGCCGCGTGCGTCCAGCGCGCTGCCCGGCAGGACCGGCGCGTCTTCGCGCGGCCGCGGCGCCGGCGTGCCGCGCCAGGCGCGCACCCATTCGCCGAAGTTGCGGTCGCAGATCTCGGCGCGGTTGATGCCCCGCTTCCAGGCAGGGAGGGTCAAGGCGGGGATGGCGGCGGTGTTCATGCTTCTCCTGCGATTCCCGGGGGCCGGTCGGCGGACGCGAAGCGAGCGACGGCCTCGGCATCGTTGGCCGGCATCGGCACGAAGCCCGGCGTGGCGCGCACCCGCGCCAGCCAGTCGCCGAGGCGCGGGTACGCGCCCAGGTCGAAGCCGCCGTCGGCGGCGCAATGGGTATAGGCGAACAGGGCGATGTCGGCGATGCCGTAGTGCGGCCCGCTGAACCAGTCCGCCGCCTGCAGGTGCCGCTCCATCACCGCCAGCGCCTGGTGGCCGCGCTCGTGCAGGCGCGGCAGCTCGGCGCGCCGCGGCGAATCGGCCGGCGTCCAGCCACGGATGAAGCGGGCCACGGCGATGTACGGCTCGTGGCTGTACTGCTCGAAGAACATCCAGCCCAGCGCCTGCGCCTTCTGCCAGGCGTCGGCCGGCAGGAAGCCGGTGCCCTCGGCCAGCCAGCACAGGATCGCGTTGGACTCGGGCAGCGTGCGGCCGTCGTCCAGTTCCAGCAGCGGCACGCGTCCGTTCGGGTTCTTGGCCAGGAATTCCGGCGTGCGCGTCGCCCCGCGCGGCGCGTCGACCTCGTTCCAGCGGTACTCGCGGCCGAGCTGCTCCAGCAGCAGCCGCACCTTGTGGCAGTTGCCCGACATGGACATGCCATGGACGGTGATCATCGC
>CAZBDE010000533.1:0-1152 GCA_964490415.1 uncultured Pseudoxanthomonas sp.
TCACGCTCGTGCCCTACTTCGAGGGCGAGCGCACGCCGAACCTTCCCGACGCCACGGCATCGCTCACCGGCATGACCCTCGCCTCGACGACGCGCGAGAACCTCGCGCGCGCCGCGGTCGAGGGGATGCTGTCAGGCCTCGGCGCCGGTCTGGAAGCGCTGCGAGGGCTCGGGGTGCCCCTGCAGCGGGCGCTCCTGATCGGCGGCGGGGCCCAGTCCGAAGCGGTGCGCGCCATCGCGCCGGCCGTGCTCGGCATCCCGGTCCATGTCCCCGAGCCTGGCGAGTACGTCGCCCTCGGCGCCGCCCGCCAGGCCGCGCGCGTGCTTCACGCCTGAGGCCCGCGCCCGCCCACCGGGCCGTGTCGATCACCCCGTCACCTCCCCTCGACCGGTGCGGAAAGCCCGGTCGGTAACGGCGACACGCCGGGCGAGGCACCGTTGCCGCGGCGTGTCGGATGACGGACCGGGCTTTCCGCACGCCCGTCGCTGCCGACCGACTGGTCGCCAGCGGGCGCCGACGACGGAAGAATGGACGGATGCCGACAGCCGACGCCGACGCCGAGCTCGACGGGATCGCGACCGAGCTCTACGCTCTGCCCCCCGAGCAGTTCACCGCCGCGCGCAATGCGCGGGCCGCGGCATCCGATCCCGCGCTTTCGAAGCGTGTCAAGGCGCTGCGCAAGCCCACCGTCGCGGCGTGGACCGTGAACCTGCTCGCCCGCGATGGGCAGCTCGCCGACGCGGTCGACCTCGCGGGCGCACTGCGCGAAGCGCAGGACGATCTCGACGCCGCCGAGCTGTCGCGCCTCGGCCGCCAGCGCCGCGCACTCGTCGCCGCGCTCGCGAAGCAGGCCGTCGACCTCGCGACGGCCGCCGGAGTCTCGGTCAGCACAGCCGCTCGTGAGGACGTCGAGAAGACGATCAACGCGGCGGTGATGGATGCCGCAGCCGCCGCCGCCGTGATGACCGGGCGTCTCGTGAAGCCGCTCGAGGCCGGCGCGTTCGAGCCGGACGATCTGTCCGATGCCCTCGGCGGGTCGGTTCCCGGAGTCACCACTCCCGCGCCGCGCGACGACCTCGCTGAGCGCCGTGCGCGCCGGGCCGCCGAGAAGTCCGCGCGCGAGGCCGAGCGCGCGGCGAACGAGGCGGAGCG
>CAZBDE010000534.1:0-1140 GCA_964490415.1 uncultured Pseudoxanthomonas sp.
CGGCGACACCGACATCGACCGCTTCCAGGAATCGGCGCTGTTCCCCGGCGACGCGGTGGCGGTGCTGCACGCCAGCCGCGATGGCCGCTGGCTGTTCGTCGCCAGCGAGCGCTACGCGGCCTGGACCGAAGCGCGCCACGTCGCCATCGGCGAACGCGACGCGGTGCTCGGCTACGCGCACCGCGCGCCGTTCCTCGTGGTGACCGGCGCCACCGTGCGCACCACCTACACGCCCGACGAACCGCGGGTCTCGGCGCTGCAGCTGGACATGGGCGTACGCCTGCCGCTGCGCGGCGACTGGCCGCCGACGCAGCGGGTCAACGGCCAGCATCCCTACGCCTCGCACGTGGTCGACCTGCCCGTGCGCGATGCGGCCGGGCGGCTGGAGTTCGCGCCGGCCCTGGTCCCGCGCGTGGCCGACGTCAGCGACGACTACCTGCCGCTCACCCCGGCCAACCTGATCCGCCAGGCCTTCAAGTTCCTCGGCGAACGCTACGGCTGGGGCCACGCCTACGACGCGCGCGACTGCAGCGGCTTCGTCTCGGAGATCTACCGCAGCTTCGGCGTACTGGTCCCGCGCAACACCCGCGACCAGGCGGTGAGCCCGGCGCTGGACCGGATCGGGTTCCAGCCCGGCGACAGCCGCGAGCAGCGCCTGGCCGCGGTGCGCGCGCTCCAGCCCGGCGACCTGGTCTACATTCCCGGCCACGTGATGGTGGCCCTCGGCCACCAGCGCGGACTGGCGTTCATGATCCACGACACCAACGGCGGCAGCTGGCGCGGCGACGACGGCACGCGCGTGAGCGCCGGACTCAACGGCGTCTCGGTCACGCCGCTGGAGCCGATGCTGTTCAACGACACCGAAACCTACGTCGACCGCATCACCAGCATCCAGCGGATGCGGCCGCGCGCACGGAACGCGAACCAGGACACCCCGGCCACCCCATGAAGATCACCGACATCGAACTCGGCATGCTGCGCGTGCCGCTGAAGACCCCGTTCAAGACCGCGCTGCGCACCGTCGACACGGTCGAGGACATCGTGGTGCTGGTGCGCACCGACAGCGGCCACACCGGCTACGGCGAGGCGCCGGCCACCGCGGTGATCACCGGCGACACCCACGGCTCGATCATCGAAGCC
>CAZBDE010000535.1:0-1139 GCA_964490415.1 uncultured Pseudoxanthomonas sp.
GTGCACCGCTACCTGCTGCGGCAGTCGATGGGCTACTTCCAGGACGAGTTCGCCGGGCGCATCTCCACCAAACTGATGCAGACCTCGCTGGCGGTGCGCGAGACGGTGATCAAGCTGCTGGACGTGGGCAACTACGTCGTCGTCTACTTCGGCGGCGCGCTGATCGTCGCCGCCTCGGCCGACTGGCGGCTGATGCTGCCGTTCGCCGGCTGGATCGTCGCCTACGCGGCGCTGCTGCGCTACGCGATCCCGCGGCTGAACAGGGTGGCGCAGGCCCAGGCCGACGCGCGCTCGATCATGACCGGGCGGATCGTGGACAGCTACACCAACATCGCCACGGTCAAGCTGTTCTCGCACTCGCATCGCGAGGAGGACTACGCGCGCGAGTCGATGGACCAGTTCCTGGTCACGGTGCACCGGCAGATGCGCCTGGCCACCATCGTCAACGTCAGCAACGACACCCTGAACATGCTGCTGCTGTTCGCGGTGGCGGCCACCGGCATCGGCCTGTGGATGCAGGACGCGGTCAGCGTCGGTGCGATCGCCGTGGCCATCGCCTTCGTGCTGCGGCTGATGGGCATGTCGCAGTGGATCATGTGGGAGATGTCGGCGCTGTTCGAGAACATCGGCACGGTGCAGGACGGGATCAACTCGATCGCGCTGCCGGCCACGGTGGACGACGCGCCGGACGCGCAGGCCATCGGCCCGGTGCGCGGCGACATCCGCTTCGAGCACGTCACCTTCCACTACGGCAAGCAGGGCGGGGTGATCGAAGGCCTGGACCTGCACATCCGCCCGGGCGAGAAGGTCGGCCTGGTCGGCCGCTCCGGCGCCGGCAAGTCGACCCTGGTCAACCTGCTGCTGCGTTTCTACGACCGCGAGGGCGGCTCGATCCGCATCGATGGCACCGACATCGCCACGGTCACCCAGGATTCGCTGCGGGCCTCCATCGGCGTGGTCACCCAGGACACCTCGCTGCTGCACCGCCCGGTGCGCGACAACATCCTCTACGGCCGCCCGGACGCGACCGGGGCGGAGATGGTGGAGGCCGCGCGCCAGGCCAATGCCGACGGCTTCATCCAGGAGCTGGTCGACGGCAAGGGCGGGCGCGGCTACGACGCGCAGGTCGGCGAGCGCGG
>CAZBDE010000536.1:0-1134 GCA_964490415.1 uncultured Pseudoxanthomonas sp.
CGGCGGCCATGATCAGGTCGCCTTCGTTCTCGCGGTCCTCGTCGTCGACGATGACCACCATGCGGCCGGCGCGGATCTCTTCCAGCAGTTCGGGGACGGGCGCGAAGTTCATGCCTGCGCCTCCACGTCGCCGCGCGCGCCGAGCAGGCGTTCGACGTAGCGCGCGACCAGGTCGATCTCCAGGTTCACCGCGTCGCCGACGGCGGTTTCGGCGAAGCGGGTGTGGGCGACGGTGTGCGGGATCAGGGCGACCTCGAAGCCTTCGCCATCGGCTTCGTTGACGGTGAGGCTGACGCCGTCCACGCAGATCGAGCCTTTCTTCGCGATGTACCTGATCAGCGGCGCCGGCGCGGCGAAGCGCCAGCGCTGCGCGCGTGCGTCCTCGTGCACCGACAGCACCGTGCCGACGCCATCGACATGGCCGCTCACCAGGTGTCCGCCGAGGCGGTCGGTGGGGCGCATCGCGCGTTCGAGGTTCAGCGCCGCGCCGACGGGCAGCGCACCGAGCGTGGTCAGCGCCAGCGTCTCGTTGGAGGCGTCGGCCTGGAACGCGGCCGCGTCGAAGGCGACGACGGTCAGGCACACGCCGTTGACCGCGATGCTCTCGCCCAGGCGCACGCCGTCGAAGGGCAGCGTGCCGGTGGCGAAGGCGAAGCGGACGTCGCCGCCGCGCGATTCGCGGCCGGCCAGGCGGCCGACGCCCTCGATGATGCCGGTGAACATCAGCGCACCTCCGCCGCACGGACGCGGCAATGCGCGCGACGCGTGGTCGCGGCTACGGACAGGCGGACGGGAACGGCGACGATGTGGGACTGCATGGGCGTATTCCGCGGAAAGGCTGCGAAAAACGTCCCGGGGCGCGCGGCCGGCGCCCGGCACGGGACCGGGCGGCTGCGTCTTCTTTCATCCGGACTCTGGGACCTGGCCCGGGGGCCACGTCGCAACCGTCGGCTCCGGCATCGGACCGGATCTGCTGACCTCCCGGCGCCGCGACGGATCGCATGGCCGGGAGCGCTCGCGGGCTCGCGCCGGCCCCGGAGGGGAACTGGCGCCTACCGCCGGTGGGGAATTCCACCCCGCCCTGAAGACGTTCGTTTCTGGTTTGGGTGCCGGCAGGCCGGCGCGGGCATTCTA
>CAZBDE010000537.1:0-1121 GCA_964490415.1 uncultured Pseudoxanthomonas sp.
CGGGCGCGGGCGTGAGCAGGCCGGGGCGCAGCACGACCGCCAGCGCCAGTGCCGCCGCCACCGCGCCACCGGCCAGCCACCGCGCCAGCGCCGGGCGTCGCCGCGGTGCGTGCGCGGCGGCCGCTTCGCGGCGGGCCTCGCGCAGGCGCGCGAGGGTCCGTGGGGAGGTGTGCGCGAGCGCGGCGGCATGCAGCTGCCGGGCGCGCCCGTCGCGCGGGTCGATATCGGGTGCGGTCGTCACAGGACGTCCTCCATTCGTGAATGCAGGGCCTGCCGCGCGCGCGACAGGTGGGTCTTCACCGAGCCTTCCGAGCAGCCCATCGCGCGCGCGGTGGTGGCCACGTCCAGTTCCTGGAGCACGCGCAGGGTGAAGGCTTCGCGCTGCCGTGCCGGCAGCGCGCGCAGCGCCTCCACCAGGCGCGCGTAGGCCTCGCGCTGCTCGTGCGCCTGCGCCGGCCCGGCGCCCGGGTCGGCCCAGTCGATGCTGGCCTCCTCCGGCACCGCGCTGTCGCCGGCCGGGCGCAGCCACGACAGGCGGAAGCGCGCGCGCCGCTGCAGGTCGATGATGCGCCGGCGCAGGATGCTCCAGAACAGCGGCGTCCATTCCGCCGCCGGGCGCGCGCGATAGGCGAGCATCTTCATCATCGCGTCCTGCACCGCGTCCAGCGCGTCCTCGCGGTGGCGCAGGCCGGCCTCGGCGAAGCGGAACGCGCGCGGGCCGACCTCGGCCAGGAATGCGTCCAGCGACACCCAGGCGGGCGTCGCCTGGGTTTCCCGGATGGGATCGAGGGGCGTTGTCACCAGCACAGCTTAACCGTGCCGGTTCCGGTGCCGCGCGGGCGGGCCTCCGCGGAGCCCCTGGCGGCGGTGGGTCGGGGAACGATGCTGCATGCGGCGCCTCCGGTCTCGGGGTCCATGCCACGGGAAACGCATGCATGTGCAACCGGTTGACCTGGCTGTGTTCCGTTCATGCTGCGGTTATCATCGCGGCGGGGCACCGTGCCCGGGGAGCGAGGCGGTAATGAACGACGGTTTCGTTGCGCTGTACATCTTCATGCTCGCGGCCATCGCCGGCCACGTGATCATCTCGCGGGTGCCGGTGATCCTGCACACGCCGCTGA
>CAZBDE010000538.1:0-1118 GCA_964490415.1 uncultured Pseudoxanthomonas sp.
CGGGCGATGGCGATGCGCTGCTGCTGGCCGCCGGACAGGCGCGCGCCGCGTTCGCCCAGCTCGCTGGCGTAGCCCTGCGGCAGCGCCTCGACGAAGCCGTCGGCCTCGGCCGCGGTCGCCGCGGCGCGTACCTCGGCGTCGCTGGCCTGCAGCCGGCCGTAGCGGATGTTGTCGATCGCGCTGGCCGCGAACAGCACCGGCTGCTGCGGCACCAGCGCCACCTGCGCGCGCAGCGCCGCCGGGTCGGTGTCGCGCAGGTCGATGCCGTCGATGCGCACGCTGCCCGACTGCGGGTCGTGGAAGCGCAGCAGCAGCGACAGCACCGTGCTCTTGCCCGCGCCCGAGGGGCCGACCAGGGCCACGGTCTCGCCGGGGCGCACGTGCAGGTCGAAGCCCTGCAGCGCCGGTGCGTCCACGCGTTCGGGGTAGTGGAACAGCACCTGCTCGAAGCGGATGTCTCCCTGCAGAGGCGAGGGCAGGGCGACCGGCTGCGCCGGCGCGGCCACCTGCGGCTGCTCCTGCAGCAGTTCGGAGATCCGGCCCATGCCGCCGGCGGCGCGCTGCAGTTCGTTCCAGACCTCGGCCAGGGCGCCGACCGAGCCGCCTCCGATCAGTGCGTACAGCACGAACTGGCCCAGGGTGCCGGCGCTCATCGTGCCGTCCATCACCTGGTGCGCGCCGGACCACAGCACCAGCACGATCGCGCCGAACACCAGCACGATGGCCGCCGCGGTCACCGCCGCCTGCGCGCCGATGCGCCGGCGCGCGGTGGCCACGGCCACGTCCAGCGCCGCGCCGAAGCGGCCGCGTTCGTAGGGTTCGCGCGCGTACGCCTGGACCGTGCGCACCGCGCCCAGGGTTTCGGCGGCCAGCGCATTGGCGTCGGCGACGCGGTCCTGGCTGGCGCGCGAGGCCTTCTCCAGCCGGCGCGCGCCCAGGATGATCGGCAGCACCGACAGCGGGATGCCGACCAGCGAGTACGCGGCCAGGTGCGGGCTGGTCACGAACAGCATCACCAGCGCGCCGATGACGGTCACGCTGCTGCGCAGGGCCACCGACATGGTCGTGCCGATCACGCTGCGCAGCAGTTCGCTGTCGGCCGACAGCCGCGAGACCAG
>CAZBDE010000539.1:0-1117 GCA_964490415.1 uncultured Pseudoxanthomonas sp.
GTTAGGCAGAACAATATGAAAATACGAACGAAGGTCTTAGCATCCATCTTCATCGCAGCCTTGTTCACAGGCTGTGAACGGCAGCAGGAGAAGGAATCCCCCGTCCTTGAAGAATCAGGATCACCGAGTTTTGACGTAACAGCTAATTGGACCGGATCGTGGAAAGACCCAAAGAGAGATACCAGCGAGAGTTTCAGAATGGAGTTGGTCCAAACAGGGAAGACAGTAAAAGGCACGGCGATCTTCATGGATGGGAGTCAGACAAAAGCGGACATTACAGGCGAAGCAACTGGCACTAAAATACGTCTTGTCATGAGTCCTCATTCTGGAGCGCCATATGATCCACTTCCAAAGACGACATGGATTGGAACCGTCACTAATGGAAGCATATCCGGCACATGGGATCTCCAAGGTAAGCCAGATCGCGGATTCGCTTCGACGGGTCCTTGGTCCGCATCTGTGGTGATCTCACCTAAAACACCATCCAAGTAACTAACCCAATATAGAAAAAGCCTAACAATACGTCGATCCTAACGCCTGACCCGCCGCGAGTTCAATCCGCCATGACCATTCAACCATTAACCCTGAAGTCGGAGTGCGCCCTCGGTCAGGCGTAGGATGACTTTGACGTTCGCCCACAAATGAAACTCTCCCTCTTCGGTGCATTTCCAGCAATAATCCTGCTAGGATCGTGTGCATCTATCCCCGATGCAGCAAAGGGAATCAATGATTCAGAGATGCGGGCTCTTGAAAGAACTTACTATTGGAAGGCAGAATATGACCCGCCGACCTTCTCTGAAAGAGAGCTTCAGAGTTTGATGGATCGATCAGCGGATCCCTCTCTTGATGGTGAATATGCAGAAGGCCAGTCCTCAGCGGTTGCCGTTGCTTTAGCTACAGTCGGAGACAAGTATTTCGCTACCGTGCTCGCAACGAGAAGTGCAGAAGTCCAATCCGCTGTGATTGGGAATGTCCGCTATATGTGGACACATTACAAACTACAGTATCCGATGACACAGGCGATCGCCGCTGGCATCGAACAAGGCGAACAAGGCGAACAAGGCGAACAAGATTAGATGAGAAGGCAGCGAAAGCACCCGGCGCTTGATGCGTCGTG
>CAZBDE010000540.1:0-1106 GCA_964490415.1 uncultured Pseudoxanthomonas sp.
TAACCGCCGCTTCCGGACAAGGGTTCCATCGTCCTCTTCAATCTCTAGCGAACGTCATAGCGCTGGCACCGGCCAGCAATTGAAATGCGATTGATATTGAAATTGAGGTGCTTAAGGCCGGTTGTCCAGACGCGACTTGTTAGCCTCTTCAAATTCTCTGGGTGCGCCTTCTACGGAGCGAAAGCAGCCCGATGCCAAGAGCCGTTACCAGAGAGCTAGACACTTCTGGAACCGCGACAACGACGTCATCAATCGTAGGACCAAATCCGTAGCTGATCGGGGTTGACGAGAAAGTGACCGATGTCTGCGACTCGAGTGCGGTGAACGAGTATTCAAAACGTGTAAAGCTCGGAATCTGAGGATTCGGATTACCCGGTGCCATGAACGTCTCGTCAAGGGTTCCGGCGATCAGGCGGCCGGGCAGAGGCTCGACACCTCCGTAAGCGTAAAATGAGATAAGGTAGGTAACTCCGATTGCCGTTGGAATCGTCGTCGTGACCGATCCAATTGATGGAAAGGTGCTCACACCCGAAAGATCGACTGAATATGCTCCTTCGTAGGCTGCGTTGTCTGGCGTGGTCATCCAGTCAACTCCTTGCGCGCCGCCAACCACCCATCCAGTCATCGTGGTTGAAGTGGCGTTGAGGTGCATGTGATTGCCAAGTGCGCCGGTCCGGACATAGTTGCCGAGCTCGAAGCTACCAGCTCCGACACCATACGTATCATCAATGATGTTGACGGCTGCGGATGCTGAAACTGCTGTAATGGTGAAAATGCAAAAAATCTTCATGGTCTGAATAGGTGAATGATTCGGTCGTAGGTCAGCCTTCAATCTTCCTCAAATCCGCCAGACATTGATCAAAAATCTTCCGCACCTCATCCACCCTTGATGTCCGAAGAACAGGCGTCCCATCGCACGATACCTCTGCCAATTCTACCTGCTGATCGAAATCTTGAGGGTTGAGCTTCATGGCTTCTTCTCTGGTCATCGTCTTGCTACGTGTCGTGCTGAATTCTAGTTTCATTGGTTGGGGTGGTTTTGATTTTTTGGCCAACGTTAGAGTGGTGGCACCGGCGAGGACAAGCTCCGATTCCAGGAAGGACGT
>CAZBDE010000541.1:0-1095 GCA_964490415.1 uncultured Pseudoxanthomonas sp.
ATGCCAGCCCGCGCCATCGCTGGCGTTGCATTCGATCTCAACAACTCCTTTTGCCAACACTTCTTCGGTGGTGGGAACCGGTGGATTTCCGGACCGGTTACTCAGGAAGTTCCGTTGCTGGACGAGGAAGTGGAAGTTCTTTTGGGAACCGGCCGGGGGAGCGGCATATTCAAGGTCGAAGGGAGCGAGTGGATTGAACCGCACCCAGCGCCAGCGGAGGGACTTCAGGCGGCTGTCTCTGCCATAGTTGGCACTGAAGGAGGCACCAGGGTCACTGACGGTGGCGAAGACATTGAAATCCCCTTTTTGGAAATGGCTGCGGATCAACACGGCGGCCTGCGCGTCCCCGAAATAGGCGCGATTGTCGTCTTTCAGATAGTGTGGGCTGCAGATGCCGGGGGCCGTTGCATCCCACTCGGCCCATGGCAGGGGATTCAAGTAGGTCGCCCACAGTTCCTGATAGGTGACGGAATCGCTCAGCTTGGTGCGGTCCGTGACAACGATGGTTTCCGTGCCGCTGCGAACCACGATATCTTCCCCCGGGCCTGGCACGGATTTTTTCACCAGCCAAGGCGTTGAGGTGGTGGTGGTGGTGGTGATTTCGGTGGCGCCGGTGGTCGGGCCGGTGACCGTCGTTGCGGGGTCGGAACTTGCCAAATATTCATCCTCGCCCAAGGCTACCTCGTTTGCGGATTTCCAATCGTGAAATGTGGTGCCTGCGTAAAGGGTTACGGGTTGGCCGTCGGCAGTGATGGCTCCGCCTTCGATGTAGGTCGATGTCCTCACCCGTTCGCCGTCCGAAATGGCGCCATATCGTGCGGAGCCGCTGACGGAGTATTCCTCGTATTGTTTTGAAGTCAGGTAGCGGTGAAGGTCGTCAGTCCCCGTTAGAACGGGATGGCCGACACCGTACCGGATTTCACGGGATTCCTCCCTCACTTCGAACTCCACGGAATAAAGCGCGCTGTCAGGCACGCCATCGCCGTCGGCATCTTCGCCAGCGGGATGTTTCCCGGCGGCGTGGGCGGTGGCGTCATCGGTGCCGTCGCCGTCGGTGTCCGCCAGATAGATGCTGCTGCCCAGCTCGTTTTCCTC
>CAZBDE010000542.1:0-1093 GCA_964490415.1 uncultured Pseudoxanthomonas sp.
CCCTTGGCCGCCAGCACCCGGCGGTCGATGCCGGCCGCGTCCAGCGCGGCGACGTCGTCGGAGGGAATGCCGCTGACCCGCTCCATGGTCAGCGCGCGCTGCGCGGTGTGGCTCCAGATCACCTCCGGCACGTACAGGTCCGGCGAATCCTTCCACAGCCGGCGCATCACGCTGGCGTTGGCGCCCTCGCGCTGCAGGTCCAGTTCCGCGGCCAGGGTGCCCTGGATCTCGTCGACCACAAGCTGCGGGCGGATCTTGTCGGCGTTGGGATGGGCGCGGTCGACCAGCGCGGCCAGCGAGCGCAGCAGGGCGATGTCCGAGGCGATCTGCTTCTCGATGCCCGGGCGCAGCACCTTGACCACCACCTCGCGGCCGTCGCCCAGGCGCGCGGCATGCACCTGCGCGATCGAGGCCGAGGCCAGCGGCACCGTATCGAAGCGGGCGAAGGCCTCGACCACCGGCCGGCCCAGCGCCTGCTCGACGATCAGCCGCGCCGCGTCGCCGTCGAACGGCGCGACCTGGTCCTGCAGCAGCGACAGCTCCAGGGCGATGTCCGGCGGCACCAGGTCGCGGCGGGTGGAAAGGATCTGCCCGAACTTGACGAAGATCGGCCCCAGTTCCTGCAGCGCCAGGCGCAGGCGCGCGCCGCGCGGCAGCTGCGCCACGTGCGCGGGCGCGCGCGGCACGAACGGCTTGCCCAGGCGCAGCCAGCGCTCGGCCGGGGTGTCGTCGAGCAGGTCGTCCAGCCGGTAGCGCAGGACGACGCGGCCGATCCGCCACGCACGCAGCGCGGCCTTCATGCCGCCGCCTCCGGCCACGGCAACCGGGCCACGCGCGCGGCCAGGCGTTCGACGTCGTCGCGCAGCGCATCGACGTCGTCGTTGAACGCGGCCAGCTCGGCGCGCGCGACCACATCGCGTGATTCCTCGGTGAGGTACTCGGCGCCCGAGCGCGCCAGGCCGGCCGCGGTCCCGCGCGCGTCGCGCAGCGCCGCGGCGGCGGCATTGGCCACCTGCACCCCGATGACCGCGCCGAACGCGGCGACGAAGGGCTGCTGCCAGTCCGGATCGAAGCCGGCGGCCAGCTGCTGCAG
>CAZBDE010000543.1:0-1092 GCA_964490415.1 uncultured Pseudoxanthomonas sp.
TCCAGTTTGATGAGAACGCGGCCTGGTTGAGGTTGAGGTTAAACACCAGCTTCTTCCGCCACTTGGAAGTGCTGTCGGGCACAACAATCTGAGCTTTACTCACCAGTGGAAAAACAAACGAGCCAACCAGTAGAAAAAGGATAACGGTACAAAAGTGCTTCATGGGTTTTATCTTTAACGAATGAAAAGTAACATGAAAAAGAGTTGCGAGCAACTTTTATAAAGAGTTGGCCGCACTTTATACCTTAGCAGGAAGTATTTACCAATGATTGACTTTACAAAAATCGACTACCTGAGGAAGGGCACCGATAAACAGAAGCGGGTGCATGCGGTTTTGTCTGAATACCGGGTACTGGAGAAGCTGAACTCTTTTGATCCGATTCTTGCTGGCGCCATCCCGATCAACATCGATATTGATACCAGCGACCTGGACATCATTTGCTGTTTTACCGATGCTGAGGCTTTTCAAACGCATTTGGTTTCTGTCTTTGGCCATGAGCAGGATTTTAAAATCTTTACCCCGAAACATCCGGGAGCCGTTGCTGTTACGTTCATCCTCAACGGATTTGTGGTAGAAATTTTTGGCCAGGCAATTCCCACGCGCGAACAAGCTGCGTACCAACACCTGCTGGTGGAACATAAAATACTCGAAGAGAAAGGCGAAACATTCCGGCAGGAGATTGTTAACCTTAAAAAGCAAGGCTATAAAACCGAGCCAGCTTTTGGCAAGCTGATGGGTATTACCGGAAATGTTTACGAAGAGCTGTTGAAATTGAAATGACCAATATTTTATAATCGCGCTTTAACTATCGCTAATTTTTACGATTTAAAATCTCCGAATAATTCGTTCACGTTATTAACCAATCCTATATCACACCCCTTTCGGATGTTTATTTAGACGCAGGAAGTCTGATTCCAATCTAAGGAGGTTATTTATAGGAAAGACAAGGGTTATAAATCTCTAAAAATCCGTATCCAGTCCGAACCGGTCTTTGAGTTCTTTCACTACCGGATTTTTCTCCATCAGACGCCCGAACTTTTCACGGTTGGTATACAGCACTTTTTTATCGTCCGCAACGGTTTTGATTTCGC
>CAZBDE010000544.1:0-1083 GCA_964490415.1 uncultured Pseudoxanthomonas sp.
GTCGGCACGACCGAGCAGCAGCTCAAGGCCGAGGGCGTGCCGTACAAGACCGGCAGCTTCCCGTTCGCCGCGGTCGGCCGCGCCGTGGCCATGGCCGAGCCGGTCGGCTTCGCCAAGGTGATCGCGCACGCCGAGACCGACCGCGTGCTGGGCCTGCACCTGATCGGCCCGAGCGTGTCCGAGCTGGTCCACGAGGGCGTGCTGACCATGGAGTTCAGCGGCTCGGCCGACGACCTTGCGCGTATCTGCCACGCCCACCCGACCCTGTCGGAGGCGATCCACGACGCGGCGATGGCGGTGGACAAGCGCGCCATCCACAAGGCCAACTGAAGGTTGGCCTTGTGGATGAGGCTGTCCGCTGCGCGGACAGCCTCATGCGTGCAGCCATCCCCACCATTTCGCGCCTATGGCGCGAACCGCCCCCAACCTGGGGGCTATGGTCAAGAGCCGGGCGCCCGCCCGGCTTTGTTGTTCAATCCATCGCGGACCATTGCAGGAACGTTGGAGCTTGAGCCGATGACTTCGAAGGGACTTCCGCCGCAGTTGGCTGCCGGGATGTACTTCCTGGCCGGGGTGCTGTTCGTCGTCGGCGCGCTGGCGGCGCAGCGACCGGGCTTCGCCGCCGTGGGGGGCGCCTTCATCCTGCTGGGCGTCGCCCTGTGGCTGCGCCAGCGCAAGGGCCGGGACTGAATCCGCATTCGGGGAACACCGCACCATGAAATCGATCTGCGTCTACTGCGGTTCCAACGCCGGCAGCAAGCCGGCCTATACCGAGCGCGCCATCGCCCTGGGCGATCGCATCGCCCGGGAAGGGCTGCGTCTGGTCTATGGCGGCGGCAACGTCGGCCTGATGGGCACAGTAGCCAATGCGGTGCTGGAAGCCGGCGGCCAGGTGACCGGGGTGATCCCCAAACAGCTGGCCGACTGGGAGGTCGCCCACAAGGGCCTGACCGAGCTGGAGATCGTCGGTTCCATGCACGAGCGCAAGTCGCGCATGTTCGACCTCGCCGATGCCTTCGTCGCCCTGCCCGGCGGCTTCGGCACGATGGAGGAGATCTTCGAGATGCTGACCTGGCGCCAGCT
>CAZBDE010000545.1:0-1082 GCA_964490415.1 uncultured Pseudoxanthomonas sp.
CGCATCACGTTCCACACCGCGCGGCCCAGGCCCTCGCCCTGCGCGTCGTCGAGCACGGCGAACTTGTCCAGGTACACGCCCTCTTCGCTGTCGACCAGGATCACCGCGGCGCGGTAGTTCTCGCTGACGTAGGCGCGCAGCAGGCGGGTGCGCTCGAAGTAGTCGGGCACCAGTTCGCGGCCGAAGCTCGACTCGATCAGCGTCTTCAGCGCCGCCAGGTCCAGCTCGCCCCAGGCGGTGGCGCGCTGCACCTTCTCGCCGCGCCGCACCAGCGTGCCGGACCCCTTGTGGGTGAACAGCTCCTTGGCCAGGTCCGCCGGCCGGGTGATCGACACCGACGAGGTCAGCGGCAGCTTGTCGAGCAGGTCCTTGATCTGCTGGATCTTCACCCGCATGCCGCCGTTGATCCACGGCTGCTGCATCAGGTGCTCGAACTCGGTGGACAGGTTGATCGAGTCGATCACCCTGCCCTCTTCGTCCAGCAGGCCGCCGGTGCCGGTGAGGAAGATGATCTTGTACGGCTGCAGCACCTGGACCAGCTCGTTGGCCGAGAAGTCGGCGTTGACGTTGAGGATCTGCCCGCCGGCGGTCTCGCCCAGGCTGGCGATCACCGGGATCGAGCCGGCCTGCAGGCTGGCCTCGATCGGCGCCAGGTTCACCGTCCTCACCTCGCCGACCAGGCCGTAGGTGTCGCGGTCCAGGTACTCGGCCTCGAACACGCCGCCGGTGATCGAGGTGGCGCGCGCGCCGGCCTGCTGCAGCGCCTCGACCAGCTTGAGGTTCGATGCCTGGAACACCTTGCGCACGATCGCCAGCGCCTCCGGCGTGGTCACGCGCAGGCCGTTGACGGTCTGCTTCTCGATCCCGGCGGCCGACAGCTCCCCGTCCAGCTGCGGGCCGGCGCCGTGGACCACGATCGGGGTCAGGCCGACTTCCTGCAGGAAGGTCAGCGAGGAGGTCAGCGCCTCCAGGTCGTCGCGCAGCACCGCGCCGCCGACCTTGACCACGGCGAAGCGCTTGGCGTCCAGCTGCGAGAAGCGCTTGAGGTACTGGCTGATCTCCTTCGCGCTGGCCATGCTCGA
>CAZBDE010000546.1:0-1077 GCA_964490415.1 uncultured Pseudoxanthomonas sp.
GCGATCTTGAGGCTGGTGAAGGTCTTGCCGGTGCCGCAGGCCATGATCAGCTTGCCGCGGTCGGCATCCCGCAGGCCGGCGGAGACGGCCGCCAAGGCGGATTCCTGGTGGGGACGCAGGGTCTTCCTGGCTTTCAGGACCGCGGCGGCCTTGGGCTGGTACCGCGCCCAGTCGATCTGGCTGGCCTCCAGATCGTGCAGGGTGATCTTGCTGACCGGGGGCTGCTGGTCCACCAGCGCGTTCTCGGCGTGTTCGGACCAGTGGTCGGTACTGGCCACGATCACCCGGTGGGCGAACGGCCTGCGCCCGGAGGCGGTGAAGAAGCTGTCGATGTCCTTCTTCTGCAGCCTGTAATCCGGGCCGTAGAACTTGCACTGGATGGCGTGGATGGCGCCGGTGCCAGCTTCCTCAGCCACCAGGTCGATGCCGTCGTCTTTGGCGGTAAACCCGTTGGCGGGCGCCCACTCGGCCCAGGTCCAGACCCGGCTGTACAGGTCCTTGTAGGTGGCCTCGTTGCGCAGGTAGGCGAGGATCAGCTCTTCGAAGTAGGTACCTTTTTCGCGCTCGCTGACGGCGGCGTTGCGATAGGTGCCGAGGAGCGATTCCAGAGCGGTCATGCGGTGTCGAATCCTGTTCCGTGCGCCCATCCCCATGCAGGGCGCCTGCCCGGGATTCTCGCATGGTCCCGGTCGTGGCCGGATCAGCCGGACGGCATCCACGAAAAAAGGCCCGCGTGGTCGCGGGCCTTGTCGTGCTTGGTGCCGAAGGTGGGACTCGAACCCACACGGTTTTAAGGCCGGCGGATTTTGAGTCCGCTGCGTCTACCATTCCGCCACTTCGGCAAGGGCGCGAGTATAGCGGCCGAAGGGGCGGGGCGGCTATGCGGCGGCTTCGTCCGTGGCCAGCTGGCGCTCTTCGCGGCGCGCCCAGCCATCGCGGGCCTGGGGATCCTCGGGCACGAACACATGGCAGCGCAGCAACGGGCGCTGGTAGACGTGCAGCGACACGGCGATGTCGTCGGCGCTCGGGTTGCGGATGGCGTGGTATTCGTGCGGCGGGATCAGGCTGCCCGCCGAG
>CAZBDE010000547.1:0-1058 GCA_964490415.1 uncultured Pseudoxanthomonas sp.
GTCGTCGAGGGCGGCGCCATCGCGACCTCGCACGCTGCACAGGTGTCCGACCGCACGCACGAGGGCGACGGCATCCAGCACGATGTCACCGACGTCCTTCTCCCCGGAGCGACCTACGCGCTCGAGGCGTACGTGCGCTTCGCTCCGGGCTCCGAGCTGGGCCGTGGCCTGACGGTCTCGATGCGCACCGTCACCGGGTCGTCGCAGTCGTTCGCCAACCTCGTCCAGGTCGAGAACGCCACCGCCACCGGCTGGACGCGGGTCTCGGGCCAGTTCACGGTGCCCGGCTACGACACCGCCGCCGAGCTCTACGTCGAGGCGCGCTACAACAGCGGCAACACCTCGACGTTCCTCGTCGACCAGCTCAAGGTGTGGGTGCGCGACCCGATCCAGGCCGATCTGTCGCTGACGCCGCTCAAAGACACGGTCGACTTCCCGGTCGGGGTCGCCGTGGACCAGCGCGAGACGAGCGGCGGGGCATCCGATCTGCTCCTCCACCACTTCGACCAGATCACGGCCGAGAACCACATGAAGGTCGAGAACTGGTACGACGCCGAGAAGCGGTTCACCCCGCACTCGCAGGCAGCCGCGCTGCTCGACTACGCGCGCGACAACCACCTGCGCCTGTACGGCCACGTGCTGGTGTGGCACTCCCAGACGCCCGCGTGGTTCTTCCAGGACGACGCCGGGCGCGAGCTCACCGACTCCACAGCCGACAAGCAGTTCCTGCGCGACCGCCTGCGCACGCACATCTTCGACATCGCCGAGTGGATCTCGAGCGAATACGGCCTGTTCGGCTCCGACACCAACCCGCTCGCAGCGTGGGACGTCGTCAACGAGGTCGTCTCGGACCAGGCGACGCCCGATGGCCTGCGCCCGAGCGCGTGGTACCGCGTGCTCGGCGAGGAGTACATCCGCCTCGCGTTCGAGTACGCCGACGAGGCGTTCAACGACGTGTACGCGGCATCCGGATCCGACCGCCCGGTGAAGCTGTTCATCAACGACTACAACACCGAGCAGAGCCTCAAGGGCGACCAGTACCAGGCGCTCGTCGACCG
>CAZBDE010000548.1:0-1058 GCA_964490415.1 uncultured Pseudoxanthomonas sp.
CTGGGTCGGCTCGGAGAAGATGACCGAAGACCTCGTGGCTCCGGCTCCTGACCCCGACGTCGTCGAGGACGAGGACGTGGACACCCCGGAGGTCGAGACCTACGACGAAGACGAGGCCGTCGAAGTCGAGTAGCAGACCTACAACTGAATACTGACATCCCGCCCTAACGCGGGGAAATCAGCGGTCTGGCTCTCCGGGAAACGAGCTGGGCAGGCACGATGCTCTGTCGGGTTGCAACCGGCTGAGCGGGTACTTGGGGGTTCGAGTCCCTCCCTGCTCACGAGTCTCATCCGAGACTTGCTGTAAAGAACCAGAATCAGAACCAGATAAGGAACCAGATCATGGGAATCTTCGATGATTACAACATCGACATCGAGACGGTGAAGGAGAACAACTTCGACGTCGCGGACGGGACGTACCTGTTCGAGATCGCGGAGGCCGAGGTGCTCGACGGGACGCAGAACAAGCCCGACACCACCTTCTTCATCATCGACTACCAGCTCGAAGACGAGGACGGTGACGCGGCGGGCCAGAAGCGCGCCTGGTACACCCTCGCGGAGGACGGCGACAGCGGCACCAAGCGCGCCGTGCAGTCGGTCTCCTTCCTCAAGGGCGACCTCGTCAAGCTCGGTCTCAGGGGCGCGTCCCTCGCGGGCTTCGACGGCTCCGAGCTCGTCGGCATCAAGGGTACGCTGATGCTCAAGACCGGACCCGGCAAGAACGGGAACCCCGGCTTCCAGAACATCCGCGTGCTCAACGTCGAGAAGGCCGAGGCACCGGCTCCGAAGGCGGCACCGGCTCGCAAGCCTCGCGCCGCAGCCAAGCCCGCTGCCGAGGACGACGCCGCCATCAAGGCGCGCGTCAAGGCCAAGCAGGCCGCTCGTGTCGAGGAGACCGAGGACGACGAGGACGATCCCGACAACCCGTTCGGCAACGACTGAGAACGAGGACGGGGCCGCTACCCTGAAGGATGCGGCCCCGTCCCTTTCGTGAGGTCCGACTGAGAGGAGAGTCTTTACAATGGAACCTGCACTTACGATCGTAGACTACCTTTGGG
>CAZBDE010000549.1:0-1041 GCA_964490415.1 uncultured Pseudoxanthomonas sp.
GCACGAGTGCTGAGCGTAGCCGAAGCAAGGAGTGCTAATTGCCATAGCGTTTGCTCCTTTTAAGAGACCCTAACTCATTCTTCCTAAATGAGAAAATATATGCAATCGCGTATATTTCGAGTGTTAGCGGTAAGCTGTAAATAAATTAGTGTAGGCTGACAATTTATTAGACTCTTTATAAATTGGAAATAATGAAAAGAAATATTATTGATAAAGTGACGAGTGTATGTAGTGAACTGTTTGCTGACAAAAAGGACTATAAACTTCCAGAGGAATACGATTACGGACACCTACCTTTATGTGTAATTGATTCAGTGTTCTCAATTGGGGTTAAGTACGAGGGCGTTCAAAATACTGTAAATCGGTTTTGCGACTACTTCAAAATCGACAAGCTTTCAAGACGACACGAGTTGACAACTACTCAATCTTTGCTTCTAATGGATCAAATGACAGTTCAGGACTTGACAGAAAAAGTATTTAAAAATAGGCAGAGAACTTCGCCAACAAACGGAATATTAAAGTCAGAGGCTGTAATTCTGTTTTTAAAAGTATTGCAAAAGTATAAAGTCGAATTGCTTAACGATATTGATCAAGTGATAAACGACACCATATTCGAAAATGAAATCAAGCAAATAAAAGGTCAGAACAGTGGAATTTCATTGAAGTACTTTTTTATGCTTGCTGGATCTCAAGATTTAATAAAACCAGACAGAATGATAGTTAGATTTTTAGAGGCTATTACTGGTGAAAGGCTTACTATGGATAATTGTCAATTAATTCTTACCCACGTTTCTATTGAACTTAACAAGTTAGGATTTAAAATGACACCAAAAATACTGGACAATTTAATTTGGAATCATCAACGCGTTCAAATTGTAAGTAGTGCGGACTAATATTTAACCTCCACCCGTGTTGGTCTTCCCGGCCAGCACGTTTATGAGCGATATAAAATATGCTACAATAACTGACACCTTCTGTCGCACGTTCTTTCTCCGCTCGCTGCCCATTGAGTTTTTGCATACTTTGCAGAAAATCAAAAAG
>CAZBDE010000550.1:0-1035 GCA_964490415.1 uncultured Pseudoxanthomonas sp.
CTTCTCGTAGTTGACTTCCTCGACCACGCCGTTGAAGTCGTTGAACGGGCCGTCGGTGACCCGGACCATCTGGCCCGGCTCGAACAGGACCTTCGGCTTGGGCTTCTCCACGCCATCCTGCACGCGCTGCAGGATCGCGTCGGCCTCTTCGTCGCGGATCGGCAGCGGGCGGTCGGCGGTACCGCCGATGAAGCCCATGACTTTGGAGGTCTCCTTGATCAGGTGCCAGCTCTCGCTATCGATGCGCGGGATGCCGCCCTCGTCGTGGGTCTCGATCTGGACCAGCACGTAGCCCGGGAAGAACTTGCGCTCGGAGCGGCGCTTCTGCCCGGCGCGCATCTCGATCACTTCCTCGGTCGGCACCAGGACGTCGCCGAAGCGGTCTTCCATGCCGTTGCGGACGATGCGGTCGCGCAGCGCCTGGGCGACGCTCTTCTCGAAACCGGAATAGGCATGAACCACGTACCAACGCTTCACTGCGACACTCTCCTCAACGGCCCAGGAACCACTGGATGGCCTTCTGGACGAAGAAATCGAACCCGGCCAGCAACAGGCTCACGATGACCACGACGATGACCACCACCCAGGCCATGCGGGTGGTCTCCTGGCGGGTCGGCCAGACCACCTTGCGCAGCTCGAAGCGCGCCTCGGACAGGAACTCGCGTACCTCGCGGCCCTTGGCCGTGGCCAGGAACACCGCGGCGCCGGCCACCAGGCCCACTACCACGGCCAGGCCGCGCAGCTGCGGGCCCCACTCGCCCAGCTGGGCGGCGCGCACCGGCGCGGAGAACCAGAACCAGACGAACAGGCCGCCGAGTGCCAGCAGGGCGGCGATGGCGTACTTGGCGATGTCGCCGCCGGAAGCGGTCTGGGCCGGGTTGATCTTGCTGTTCAATTCGCTGTCGCTCTGCTCTTGCGTGGCGGCCGGGGGGCCGACCGTGAAGGGAGTGCCGGGAAGTGGCACGCCAGGAGGGACTCGAACCCCCAACCTGCGGTTTTGGAGACCGCTGCTCTGCCAATTGAGCTACTGGCGTA
>CAZBDE010000551.1:0-1027 GCA_964490415.1 uncultured Pseudoxanthomonas sp.
TGATCAAGTCTTTAATTATGATTGATCTTAAAAGAGGCCAAAGACATTACATACTGATCAATGATCACGACACTTAATTCGTGATCAAAGGATTTGCCTTGATAAGTTATTAAAGCTCGTGTTGTATGATGCGCGGATGGGTGGTTTGGGAATAGTTTAAAGAGCGAAGTGCTCAGAATAGTTTAAAGTTCTTTAAGTTCTGCGGGGTTATGTGGAAGATTAATGCATGGACAGCACCAAAGTAAGTTTAGTGAAAGACCATAGGACTTTGCAAAAATCCTGAGAATTTTTAAGTTGTTTTTAATTTTAGATTCAATTTCGTTGTGAAATTGAGATCCGTACTCTTCAAACCAATCTTCGCGCATAGAAACATGATCAGCCCAGTTGTATCTGTAGTGATCTTCTTCATACTTGATCAAGCTTGCAATTAGGCTTCTAACCCTGTCATATAGTTTATGCCGCTTGAATTTGGGGAGAATTAACTGAATGAGTTTCGACGATAAAATATCTTCGTCTAATGGAAGTTTTCCGACTATATGATGGCTCGTATGGCTATAAATGTATAGTTGATCATTTAGTTGTTCGAGTAACATATATAAATGCTTATAAGTTCCTAAAGGCATTTCGATGTCTCTATGATCATATACATAATTTAGTGATTCTTCGAGTGATCTAATTAGGTGGGCTAATTCAAGATCATTGATCGTCGAATGTTCTAGTAAGTGCTGAGAAATTGGAATGAATCTGGTCTTTTGAAAATAGTCAATGCAATCATTACTTATGATCAATTCTATGAAGGGCTTTAGGTTCTCGATTGATCGTTCGTTATAGTTAATCTCGGGATAATTAGTATCGATGATATTAGTATGAAACCACAGATTCAATGTATCTAGTAAAGCCATTTTATTAGTAAATGATCATATAATTGTCTATACTTCGATGGATTTAAGTATTGTGTACAGAAATTTCCGTTAATTTCTGTACACAAAGAAGATCAAAACCGTTAATTTCTGACACAGCACGTGCC
>CAZBDE010000552.1:0-1024 GCA_964490415.1 uncultured Pseudoxanthomonas sp.
CCACCTTCACCCCGCGCACATCCACCCCCACCACACGATGCCCCCGCTCCGCCAAACAAGCCGCCGACACCGTGCCGACATAACCAAGACCGAAAATGGAGATGTTCATGTGGGGGACGTTGGGGTCAAGTGTTGGAGTCAAGCCTTTAGGCGATCATTGAAACGATGGAGTATGAGGGACGTTCGAAATGATCGGCTAAAGCCTCGACTCCAGCATCCGTCAGCGGCCCGCTTGCGAGCGCTGTATCCGTTTGCGCACCTTCCGCTCGACCAAATTGTACAGCCACCGAGGACAGTTCATCTGCCGGAGTTCCTCAAGCCCGGCCTCAAGCTCGGCCCGGTGCATGTTTGCGTTCGTCCAATCAGACGGGGGACGGGCTATTTGCCGTTCGTTATCCCGAATGATTTTTTCTCCTTCGGGCAGCCGCCTCGCAAATCGTATCTCCTCGGTAAAGCAAATCCGCTCTATGTCGATTCTGCGATCCTCATGATACTTGAATCCCAGAGTCTCTAACCTGCCGTGAGTCGCTTCGTGGATCAAAGTTGACGCCAGTTCTGCGACTGTTGTTGCGGGGTTTTCGACATAATCGGAATTCAGCACACATCTTCGATGCTCATGTTCCCATTGAGCCAGATTATAGAGTATCGGAGCAACCCATATTTGCCGAACCTCTCGTTGAAACCTTGTGAAGCGGAAAGGAGAGGTATTGCGGATCAAGTCCAAGGCTTGCCGAACCATTGAAGCTATGTGGTCAGTGTCTTTGCAGCAGCCGTGTACACCGATCTGAACCTTGTCGTAATCCTCCCAAGGTGAAACCCAAAAGAAGAACCGTTCGATTCCATGCAAGATGCTTTTTATAAAACCGGACATCGATGAAGGGAAGGGATCGATTTCTTGAACACCAATGATCGCAAACAGACCCAAAAATCAGTGTTTATCAGCGCCCATCAGTGGTTCCCCTCAACGAGAGTCACGCAAGTCCGCAACGCACCCGCGAACCGAACCCGCAACGCCACCGCCTCC
>CAZBDE010000553.1:0-1020 GCA_964490415.1 uncultured Pseudoxanthomonas sp.
CGGCGCCGGCCTGGGTGGCGATGGCCAGCAGGCTGGCGGCGAAGGTGCGGGCGATGGCGTTCATGGTCTTTCTTCCTTGAGCGGTGGTGGGGGAGGGGGGATGCCGTTCGGGCAGGGATACCTTGCGCCTGCCGCTGCTACGATCTGATGCATGAAGTCCTGAAAACTTGATCTGGAGTACGGGATGGTCGATCGGCTCGAGGTGCTGCTGGACCGGTTCCCGGTCAGCGCGCAGGTGTTCCACGCCGGCCCGCTGTGCGGGATCAACACCCTGGAGGGCGACGACGGATGCGGCCAGCTGCATCTGGTCCAGCGCGGGCCGCTGGAGGTCTCCCATGCCGGGACCACGGTCCGGGTCGGGGAGCCGAGCCTGCTGCTGTACCCGCGCCCGCTGGCGCACCGGTTCAGCGCCGACCCGGAGCGCGGTGCGGACGTGGCCTGCGCCAACCTGCGCTTCGAGGGTGGCGTGCAGAATCCGGTGGCCGCCGCGCTGCCGGCGTTCGCCTGCCTGCCGCTGGCGGCTCTGCAGGGCGCCGCGCCGGTCCTGGCGCTGCTGTTCGAGGAGGCCTTCGAGCGGCGTTGCGGCCGCCAGGCGATGGTCGACCGGCTGTTCGAGGTGGTGATGATCCAGCTGCTGCGCCACCTGATGGAGAGCGGCGAGGTGCGCGGCGGCCTGTTGTCGGGGCTGTCGCATCCGCGCCTGCGCAACGCCATCGTCGCCATGCACGAGTCGCCGGCGCGGGACTGGACCCTGGAGGATCTGGCCGGGGTGGCCGGGATGTCGCGCAGCGTGTTCGCGGCCGCCTTCCGCGAGGCGCTGGGCACCCCCCCCGGCCAGTACCTGCAGGGCTGGCGCGTGGGCCTGGCCCAGCAGGCGCTGCGGCGCGGGCGGCCGCTGAAAGTCGTGGCGGGCGAGGTCGGCTACGGCAGCGAGGCGGCGCTGTCGCGCGCGTTCAAGGCGCACAGCGGGCTGTCGCCGCGGGCATGGAAACAGCAGCACGCGAGTGCCGCGCCGTGAGG
>CAZBDE010000554.1:0-1010 GCA_964490415.1 uncultured Pseudoxanthomonas sp.
GCATACGGATCAACCTGCAACATCCTTCCAATAGCGGGATCATAACCCCTGTAAAACATCTCATACCAGCCGCTGGTTTTGTTCAGTTCATTAGCAGCGTTATACAACATGTTATTATCCTTCGTATTATCTCGTGTCCAAGAACTTGATGTTTGTAGGCCGAAGGGATAATATTCATTGTATTGTATAACATTGGTAGGCGTATGGGTTATACTTACATCATCAATATAAAATTCCACCAGCGTTGGATTTTCATTGCTCACAAATACATACGCATACCCGGCTTCCTTAACAGTTACTTCTTTGCCCATGTAATCATGCGCAGCTTTAGGCGTTGCGCCTATTTGCTCACCCCCGTCTATCTGTTGCCACGCGGCATCAATAAAGTTGTGGTCTTTATCGAAGAGGAGTATGTTCACAAACAGCTTCGGGTAATCTTCATCCGTACCGTCAGGCCCGCCTGCGGCTATAAAGCCTCCGTAATCGTTCAGCGCGGTATAGGCTTTCAGCGCTTCACCTGTAGATACGGAACTCACGCCAAAGGCAGAAGTGAGTGCTGCTGCAAAACCCGCGATGTTGCTTGAACTGCCCGAAGGGTTATAGTATTTAGCGTATGCTTCAATCTTCACTTTATCACCGGGGTAAACTTTCACAGTCTTGGCAACGCCTACCTGCGAACCTGCACCGCCTGTAAGCTTTTGCGAATAGCTGTACGTACTGCCGCTGAAATCGGTGTGATCCATTAATTCAAAGTTAACACGGTTGCCGTAGTTCTGAAAGTCATCGTTGGTTTCGTCTTCAAAATCGGCTATGGCCACTTCGGTGGCGGGTACTTCTGAAGTGAACACTACCCGCGTATTGCCCTGGTGATCGGCTATGGCATACTGGTACTCCAGTGTACCTCCATTATTTACCACCCTTCCTTCGGGCGAACCGAAGAAGCTCAGCGTGTCATTCTCATACACAAAACCATTTGCATAGTCGGTTTTCGTTATCAGCGTTGCCCCGTT
>CAZBDE010000555.1:0-1004 GCA_964490415.1 uncultured Pseudoxanthomonas sp.
TTCACAACGCGCATCGATACAATCTATGGCGTAACCTTCATGGTGCTTGCACCTGAACATGAGTTGGTTGCTCAAATAACAACACCCGATAAAAAAGCGGAAGTCGAGGAATACGTTGAGGTTGCCAAGAACCGCAGCGAGCGTGAACGCATGGTGGAAGTGAAACGCATTACCGGTGCGTTCACCGGAGCGTATGCGATCAATCCGTTTAACAACGCAAAGATTCCGGTTTGGATTGCAGATTATGTATTAGCGGGTTATGGCACCGGAGCCGTTATGGCCGTGCCTTCCAGCGATACACGCGATTATGCATTCGCGAAACATTTTAATCTTCCGATCATTGATGTCCTAGAAGGATCAACTTCTGACATCACTAAAGACAACTTCGATCCGAAATCAGGAAAAATGATCAACTCCGATTCTTTGAACGGATTGGATTGGAAAGACGCCATTGAAAAGGCCTTACAGAAAGCTGAGCAGCTTGGCATTGGCAAGCGTAAAGTGAATTACCGCATGCGCGATGCAATCTTTGGCCGCCAGCGCTATTGGGGTGAGCCATTCCCGGTTTATTATGAGAATGGAATTCCCAGACTGGTTGAATTTAAAGAGCTACCGGTTACACTTCCTGAGATTGATGAGTATAAACCAACGGAGACTGGAGAACCGCCTTTGGGCCGGGCGAAAGGTTGGAAGTATCGTAAGGCAGACAGTCGACAGTCGACAGTCGACAGTGGACTGCCTTACGAGTTGACAACGATGCCCGGCTGGGCTGGCTCAAGCTGGTATTGGTTCCGCTACATGGATCCGAAGAATGATAATGAGTTTGCGGGTAAAGATGCGATCCAATATTGGAAAGATGTGGACTTGTATATGGGTGGATCAGAGCATGCAACGGGTCACTTGCTGTATTCGCGTTTCTGGTGTAAGGCGTTGAAAGATTTGGGATATGTTGATTCGGAAGAGCCGTTTAAGAAACTGATTAACCAGGGGCATATTCAAGGTAT
>CAZBDE010000556.1:0-1004 GCA_964490415.1 uncultured Pseudoxanthomonas sp.
CCTGTAACTTCATAAGCACATAATTTAAATTAAACATCCGTTACGCGGCAGTTTACAGACATGCCGTAAGTCTTTCGTAGAGTCTATTCGATAGTAAAGGGATTAATGTGGCTTATCATAATCAGCATAATCATAATATGAGCGGTCAGGCTTTTGGATGCGCCTGATCAAATGCTTTTTTAATTTTCTCCATGGAATTATGCGTATATACTTGTGTTGCCGCCAGGCTGCTATGACCGAGCAAATCTTTCACGGCATTGATCTCGGCACCTTTATTCAATAAATGTGTTGCATATGTATGCCGCAATACGTGCGGACTTGTCTTTTGCGTTCCGGTATCTTTCAAATGTTGCTTCACAACCCGGTAGACCATCATCGGGTAGCAGGGTTCGCCTGCATCGGTTACTAATAAAAATCCGTGATCTTTCATGTCCACTTCGCGGTTCCGCACCTTTCGGTATCCCTCCAGTATAGAAACGATGCCGGTTGGAAAAGGGACAACTCTTTCCTTATTTCTTTTTCCTAAAACTTTAATGGTGCGGTCGCGCAGGTTGATTTGATTTTCTTTCAGACCAATCAGTTCCGACAAACGAATGCCAGTTGCATAGAACAACTCCAGGATTACGCGCTTTCTCCAATCCTCAAGCGAGTCGTTCCATTTCACCACAACATCTTTTACATCTTCTTTGTTATCCAGCACCTTCGCCATCTCACCTTCGTTTACAAAAGAGGGCAGGCGCTTCTGTGTTTTCAGCACGCGGATTTTTTGCATTGGATTTTTTTCGATGATCTGCTGCCGCATTAAAAACTTATAGAAAGTCTTCAGGCTGGCAATTTTCCGGTTAACGGAGGTTGCCGAGAGCTGAGAATCAACCAGCGTAATGATCCACGAACGAACCATACCATAGGTTACGGATTCTATCGGGTGATCATCGTAGGTATCTTTTAGAAATTTCGAGAACTGGGCGAGGTCTGTTTTGTACGCGAGTGTAGTGTGGGCGCTG